>CAINRC010000076.1 GCA_903852495.1 uncultured Geobacteraceae bacterium
AGGCGATGAGGGATGAGTAAGAGGCGATGAGGGATGAGTAAGAGGCGATGAGGGATGAGTAAGAGGCGATGAGGGATGAGTAAGAGGCGATGAGGGATGAGTTAGAGGCGATGAGGGATGAGGCTCTCTCATCGGCTCTAACTCATCGGCTCTAACTCATCGGTTCTAGCTCATCGGTTCTAACTCATCGCTCCTAACTCATCGCTCCTAACTCATCGCTCCTAACTCATCGCTCCTAACTCATCGGTTCTAACTCATCGCTCCTAACTCATCGGTTCTAACTCATTGCTCATCAAGCCTCACCCCCAATTATGGAGAAATGTATGCACCAATCCATTGGCAGCCAGGGTACAATTCTGATTGTCGAAGACGACCGCAACACCGCCGCGCTGGTGGCGACGTATCTGGAGCGGGAGGGCTTTACGACGGTGCTGGTCCATGACGGTGGCCAGGCGGTTCGAACCGCGAGCGAATGCAATCCGGTTTTTGTGATCCTTGATGTCATGCTGCCCAATCTTGACGGCTGGGAAATCTGCCGGATTCTGCGGAAAAATTCCGAAGTTCCCGTACTTATGCTTACGGCGCGGGAAGAGGAGATCGACAGGGTGGCCGGGTTGGCCATGGGTGCCGATGATTACGTGGTCAAGCCGTTCAGCCCCCGCGAACTGGTGGAACGGGTGAAGGCGATCTTGCGCCGCAGCAGGCCTGCCTCCCCACGCCCGGTATCGCTCCTTTCTTTCGCCGGTCTGGAACTGGACCCCGAAAAACACAAGGTCACCCGCGATGGCCGCCCTGTTATCCTCACATCGTCGGAATACAAAATTCTCCATGCGCTGATGATGTCGCCGGGGAAAGCCTTTTCCCGGGAAGAGCTTCTGGATCAGTGCAACCGGCAGGGGGAGGCGGTTATTGACCGGGTCATCGATGTGCATATCGGCAAGCTCCGGCAAAAGATTGAGGACGATCCCTCCCAGCCCCGTTTTATTCTGACGGTACGGGGGCATGGCTACCGGTTCAGCGATGAAAGCGGAGAGCAGGAGGAACGATGAGGCAACGACTGCTCTGGAAGCTGCTGGTGGGGCACATCGTCCCGATCTTCGCGATTTTTTCTATGGTGGTCTGGCAGGCCATAGACAAGCGGGCTGCTGAATATTACACGGAGCTGAAGGACGTTTTCCACGTTACACCGGCTGAAGCACATGGCAGGTTTCTTGAGGCGATCCACCACCATCTGCTCTGGGGCGTGCTCCTCGCCCTCGGCTTTATCCTGCTGTTTACGTATCTCCTGACCAGCTGGGTGCTGCGTCCCCTGTTGCAGATCACCGCCATCACCAAAAAAGTTGCCGACGGCAATTATTCCGAAAGAGTCAACGTGCTTTCTCGCTATGAGGGAGGGCAGCTTGCCGATGCCTTCAATCACATGGCCGAAAACCTGGAAATGATTGAGCGACTGCGCAAGAATATGGTGGCGGACATCGCCCATGAACTGCGGACTCCCCTGACCAATCTGCGCGGATACCTGGAAGGGCTGAGCGACGATGTCATCCCGCCGACTCCGGAAACCTTCCGCATGCTTGAACAGGAGGTTCTGCGCCTCGTTAATCTGGTCGAGGACCTGCAGCAGCTTGCAAGAGCTGATGCCGCAAAGGCGTTTCTTGACATCCGGGATCTTTCCCTCCACGAACTGCTCCGCCAGATTCTGGACCTGTACCGGCCGAACTTTCTGGAAAAAGAAATTGAGGTGCAGTGGCACCTTGCACCTGACAGTGACAAGGTCACGGCAGATCGAGACAAACTGCTGCAGGCGATCCGTAACCTGGCCGATAACGCCTGGAAATACACGCCGCGCCGGGGTGCGGTCACCATTTCAGCAGAACGGAACGCCGGTTTCATCAAGGTTGTCTTTGCCAACAGCGGTTCACTCATCGCGGCCAAAGACCTTCCCTATCTGTTTGAACGGTTCTTCCGGGCGGATCGTTCACGATCCCGTGATGCGGGGGGCGCGGGGATCGGCCTGGCGATCGTCAAGGAACTGATTGAAGCCCATGGCGGCATGGTCGGCGCCGAGAGCGATGAGGGGGGGACGCGCGTGTGGTTTACTCTTCCCTGTTCAGGATGATGGATTGGGCGCGGCACCGCCGGGCGGGTTTGAAACCCGCCCCGACGTGTTGATGTCATTTTGCATGAAAACCGGAATACGTACTTTCTTCATCAAATCTTTACACTACCGTTATTCCCCCTTTACCTTTGTCTGATACTGTAACCCCGCATGAACTCCCGCTACGCCAACAGTTACCACTTAATGAACAGGAGAAACAGATGAGCAAGATTCTTTTTGTAACAGCCCCGTATCACTGCTGGGGAGTACAGGTTGTCGGCAACTGGCCGCCTCTGCACCTGGCCTATCTGGCCGGAGCCGCCCTTGAAGAGGGCCATGAAGCACGCATCTTTGACGCCATGAACAAAAATCTTACCTTTGAAGATATCAGGCAGGAAATAGTACGCTTCCAACCTGATTACGTCATGACCCTGGATTATCTTCCGGTCACCGGTGCCATCAGTACGGCTACGGTTCCCGATGCTCTGAAAATTCTGGATATTACCAAAGAGGTTAACCCGGCCATCGTCACACTGCTGGGCGGTCCGCACCCTACGTTCATGTTCAGTGAGATTCTCGAAGATGACAAAAACCACGTTGATTATATCCTGAAAGGGGAGCCGGAGCAGACTCTGAAACAGCTGCTTGCCGCTATCCCTGAGGGAACAGGGAAAAAAGTGAAGGGGGTCGCGTATCGGGAGGATGGCAAGGTCGTTTCAAATCCTAACCAGCCGCATATTGTCGAACTGGACGCCCTGATTCCGGCGTGGCACCTGCTGGATTGGGATGATTACCAGTACCGTGTCTATCCCACCGGCAGAATGGCTTCCATCCTGACTTCCCGTGGCTGCGACATGGCCTGTGCCTTCTGCAGCCAGCGGATGTTCTGGCGCGAAGACTGGCGCTGCCGTAAACCGGAAAAGGTCATCGACGAGATGGCCCATCTGATCGAGACCTACAATATCAGCTTTTTCACGTTGATTGACGCCTACCCGACCAAACACCGGGATCGTTGGGAACTGTTTCTGGATCTGCTCATCGAGCGGAAATTCGGCGTTCAACTGCTCATCGAAACCAGGGTGGAAGACATCATCAGGGATGCGGACATTCTGCACAAATATGCGGCGGCAGGAATCATCCACATTTATATCGGTGCGGAAAGTGCTGATAAAGACACCCTGAACAGCCTGAACAAAGGAACAAGTTTCGAGCAGAACAAGCAGGCATTGGATCTGTGTCGCGAGAACGGCATCATTACCGAAGCGTCATTCATGATCGGCTTTCCCAATGAAACCTGGGAATCCATTCAGAACAACATTGACTCGGCGATCTATCTAAACCCGGATATTGCCGTGTTTCCTGTTGTGACCCCCATGCCGTTCACGCCGATCCACGCGGAAATGAAGGATCGCATCAGGGTGTGGGATTACTCGAAATACAATCTGGTGACGCCGATTATCGAGCCGCTTGAGATGAGCATGGATGAAATAACCCAGGCGCTCGGTACCTGCTATATGCAGTTTTACAGCAATAAAGCGCAGGAAATTGTTGCATTGGATGATGGCTTCAAGCGGAGATATATGCTCAGCGCCTTCAAACTCATGATGAAAGACCACGGCAAATCATTTGATTTTGCCAGTTCCGGAATGCCGATGCATTTCACCACGGACGATTTTAAAAGTTATTGATTTGATATTAAAACTGGCAGGAACTAAATTACGGTAGAACGGTGAACAGCCGGGGGAATATTCCTCCGGCTGTTTTTGTTTGGAAGGGGTGTGGATTGGACAATCTGAAGCCCATCGTCCGCCTGCCACGGGAATAATTGACAATCTGTCAATTTATGGATATCTCTCCCGTGAATCGACGTGATGCGTATTGTATAGGTGCGGGTTTTAAAACCGCCCTGTCGGAAAATCAAAGGCGGGCGAATACAAGATTCGCCCCCACGGGCATAAAGGGAAAAGGGGGATTTGGTCATGATGTTTGGGTGGCAGGAGAGAGAAAACTGAAATCAACAACCCTGAACAGTAAGTGATGAAATGCCGGAAAAATGGGAGTCATTGGTTATGACAAGAGCCTTACGACACAGTGCGGTTGCTCCAATAATGGCATCGGGAAGTTTGAGACGATGCTTGATGCGCAATGTCAAGGCGTTGTCAGCCAGTTTTTCATTATGCACCAGTGGCACAATTTCAACTCTGGTACAGAATAGCTTGAAGCTGTTTCGGTCAGTATCACTCAAGCCATCAAAAGCAAGAAACTCCAGGTACGTCACAACCGAAATGCCAACATATTCAGCTGCTTCAAGCCGGGTCGCCAACTCCCGATTGCCTTTTAACAGCGAGACAACGGCATTGGTATCAAGCACACAGCGCAGTTTACCACTCATCGCGCAGACTCCGCTGGGCGGTGACAGCATCGCCCTGCCAGTTCACTGTGCCACACAGATCACTAAAACGGTAAGCGGCCTCAAGCTTTTTCGTTGAAGCTCGACGGGTGAGTAAAAACTGGAAAAAATCTCGCATCTCGCGCCGTTCAGGTGCAGGAAGTCCCGAAATATCAAGTAGATTGGTTGCAGAACGGGGCATGATTCCCCCTCCTCATTTTTGGTGAAAATACGGTAGCATAGATATTTGAAGATGACAAGATTGAAGCAAATTTCCTGCAAGCATCCTAAGGCTTCGACAGGCCACGAAAAGGCGCGGCTGAAGGCGTGGCTGGTTAAGATCGAGAAGGTGTTGTGATTGCAGGGTTATGCCAACATTGTAAGGGCTAAAAAATCTTTTGCCCTTACGGGAATCAACGGCGGGTGAATGTAATTCGCCCCTACGGGCTCTTCATGATCAGTGCCGCATACGCATCATGCCGGAGATGGCCCCGCTAAAAAATGCTATCAGCCAGCAGGTGTAGATAGTCAGGCTGACGCGGTGGAAGACACGGTTGACCGCTTCGGCCTTGCTGGCCAAAGAGGCGGCCAGTGCCAGCACAAAATGAAAGGCCATCCCGCCAAGAGAGGCGATACCGGTAATGTTGTGCCATTCGGGAGCCTTGCCGTAGCTCAGGGCGAACAGATTCATCTGGTGGGTGCCAAGGTAATCGCACAGCAGGCCGATACCAAAAATAATCAGATGTTTCCGGTGCAGCCCCTGTTTTCTTCCGCTGAAAACAGCCCAAGTGTAAAACACCAGAGCCAGATTCATCCATATTACCGCTTGCATGAGCATATACACTTCCCGCTGTTCTTGAAAATCCCGGTTAATTGAGTTCAGGTTTGTTTTTAGGGGGTTCCGCTTCCTGAAGCGTTGATTCTGCGGAGATAAGCTCGATCGTGACCGTCCCAAGTGCTACTGACGTGACTATTTTTACCGGTACCTTGAATGCATCATCAGTCATCCAGATAAAGATGTCTCCGGTCCGCCTGAAAATACCGGCGGTTTTTTGCAGTGGCTTGACGACAAGGGTATTGACCTCTTGCAGGTTTGGCAGGCGAATTGTTTCGCGGTTCAGAATTTCAACCGGCACGTCTGCGTAGGTTTCGCTGTCATAAATATGGAGCATCTCCGTTGTGCCGACTTGCAGCTGGCGGTTTCTGAGGTAATAAAATCCTGACAGGGTATCCAGCACTTCTTCGGTTGGTACTTTGATAGTCAGGCTGCGCCCGCTGACGTAGTCAAACCAGGAGACCCTCTTTTTTTTCAGATTGATGGTGAACCCTTCATCATTGGTAAACGAACCTTCCCGTTGCCTGACTCTGGCCATAATGAAGCTGCCGGCGATATGACGTGTGTCGATGCTGTCGTCCACCGGGAAGACGCTTGAGATTGCGATATTGGACGTTACTCGCAAATTGATCGAGATCTCGCCGTTTTCATTTTTCGATTCCAGTACGGCACTGCCTACCGGGATGCCAAACATGCTGACCAGATAGGTGAGTTTTTCACTTTTTGTCCCCAAAAAACCACTGATTTCACTCAACGGTGTTACGGTAGAAACAGGGGTCGCCGGTTTGCTCAATGCGTCAGCTGACTTAACAGGCGTTTCCTTTGTTACCGATGGTGAGTCGGCTTCCTTCTCCTCATTGTTTGCAGGGCTCTCCTTGAGTGCGGGCTCCTCCTCAAGCTGGTCGGTATCCCTGTCCTCCTGCTCTCCGGCGTCTTCCTCCGGAGCAGCACTTTCAGCCGGTTTTGTCAGGTCAATATCAACCGTTTGCGATAGAGTTACGGGCCCGGCAAAGTTGTAGGTCCCGCTTATCTTCCAGGCATAAAAAAAGAGAATATGCACCAAAACGGATATAATCAGGCAGGACAACAGCCAGCGGGTTTTAGCAAAAGTTATGGTCATGCGACTCCATTGCATCGTTCCGAGATCACGAGCACTGTGTATCACAAAACCGTCCGGTGCTCAAGCAGTATCAGTAGTATTCACAAGCAATATCAAATATTTATAATTGTTTGCACGTTTTTTTGCCGATAAATAGGCCTACTGTCACTGCAGTTGATTAGGTACCGTGACGGTCGGAGAAACGGCGTCGCCGCAATAAATTGCATTGACAACCCAGAGAATGCGCGGTTTTATGTCCAACGTATGAAAAAGCCCCTCCTCTACATACTCGTGGCGTTCACCGCGTATCTGCTCTACATCGCCATTTCCCTGGCGCTGATGCCTCCGGTGGCTAATCTGGCTGACAGAAAATTCACCACTACCATTCAGGTTAAGGATTGGCAGGGGAGTTACCATCCGTTTGTCGTGGGGCCGGGTAACCGCTACTGGACCCCCTCCGGCCGTATACCGGCAGAGATGAAATGGGCGGTGATTCTTGCGGAGGACTCCAATTTTTACAAGCATGACGGTTTTGATGTCAAAGCGATCAAGAATGCCATCAAGTATGACCTGGAGAAAAAGAGTCTGAAACGGGGCGCCTCGACCATTACCCAGCAGACCGCCAAGAATCTGTTCCTTTCGCGGGAAAAGACGATTACCCGCAAAGTGAAGGAAATTTATCTGGCATACCGGATGGAGCAGGAGTTGACCAAAGGTCGTATTATCGAGTTTTATCTGAACGTGGTTGAACTGGGGCCGATGGTGTACGGTATCGGGCACGGCGCCCAGTATTATTTCGGCAAACCGGTAGCCGCGCTGACACCGCGAGAATGTGCCTTTCTGGCCGCTATGCTCCCCGGTCCGCGTCTGGCTTACAACCCTTACAGGAACCTGGGCAAGGTGCTGAAGCGTTCCGATATGATTCTGCGGCTGTTGCGCCAGAAAGGGGTTCTGGGTGAGGCGGAGTACCAGGCCGCTCTGGCCGAGTCACCGAATGTCGGGCGGCTGCAGCAGAAGGTTGATGATTTGATCAGTACTCCTCCGCTGTTCACTTCGCCGTCGTCGGCCAGGAAAGAGCCGGCTGATAACGGGGCACACGGCTCCGAAGTAAAAAAGGAAGAACTGCCAGCACCGGCAGCAGGTACGCCGCAATCGGGTGATACGGCTCCGGTAACTCCACATGAAAGTCCGAATGAAAAAAAATGACCAGTAAAACCGACCTGAAAAATCTGCCGCTCCCCGCCTTGGAGAAATTTCTCCAGGGACAGGGGAAAGAGCGATTCCGTGCTACCCAGATTTTTAAATGGATCTACCAGCAGGATGCCGGGAGCTTTGAGGAGATGACCAATATCTCCAAAGAGCTGCGTACCGAGCTGACAAAAACTGCCTATATCAGTCGTCTGGAAGCGGAAACGGTGGAGGAGGGGACGGACGGGACGCGTAAGTACCTCTTCAACCTGGGGGATGGCCACGCCGTTGAGTCGGTATTGATCCCCATCGAGGGGCGTAACACTGTGTGCATATCTTCCCAGGTCGGCTGTGCCATGGCGTGCGAGTTCTGTCTCACCGGCACCTTCAGCCTGACCCGCAACCTGACAACGGCTGAAATCGTCAATCAGATTATGGCCATACGGCATGACGTCCGTAAAAACGGCGAAGAGATCCGGAATATTGTGATGATGGGGATGGGAGAACCGCTGCACAATCTCGACAATGTTATTCCGGCGGTGCAGATCATGATTGACGGTAACGGTCTGCAGCTTTCCAACCGCCGGGTTACCATATCAACCTGCGGGCTGGTGCCAGAGATGATTCGGCTGGGCCAGGAGTTGCCGAACGTCAATCTGGCGGTGTCGCTTAATGCCACGACCGATGAATTGCGTAACCGGATCATGCCGGTCAACCGGCGCTATCCGCTGAAGGATCTGATCAAGGCGTGCAAGGAGTTTCCGCTGCCGGGTCGGCGCAAGGTTACTTTTGAATATGTTATGCTGGGGGGGATTAATGATTCGCTGGAGGATGCCAAGCGGCTGCTGCGGTTGATCAGTGATGTTCCCAACAAGGTAAACCTGATTCCGTTCAACGAGCACGAAGGGTGCGATTTCAGGGCGCCGACCCAGGAGGCTATCGATGCTTTTCACACCTATCTGATCGACCGGCACGTGACGGTCATCACCCGGGACAGCCGTGGGGGGGATATCTCCGCCGCGTGCGGGCAGTTGAAGGGGAAGCTGGGGAAGTAATCGGGGCAAAGCTATAAACAATGCTTTTCGAAAAAAAAGACCTCCGGGGGGATACCCTCGGAGGTCTTTTTCACTATATGAGTTACGCCTGTGGGCGCCGTGAGCGATATTCGATCACCGGTTCGTGACGGGCGGCAGGTGCGCTGCGTGGTGTGCTTGCAGCCGGTTTCGCTGATCTGTTCCACGGCTTTGACTGGCTGTCACGGCCGCCGGCAGGTTTGCCGAAACGACCTGCAGGGCCACCCGGGCCGCTTTTGCGCGGGCCGCCGCTGCGACCGGCAGCTTTCCTGATGGAAGTGGTCGGCTCAAAACCGGCAATCTGAAGCTCGGGCAGTTTTTTGCCGATGAAGCGCTCGATACGCTCCAGATAATTGCGTTCACCAGCCGATGCAAAGGAGATGGCGATGCCGCTTGCTCCGGCGCGACCGGTACGGCCGATACGGTGGACATAGTCCTCGGCGAAACGGGGCAGGTCAAAGTTGATAACATGGCTGACGCCGTTTACGTCCAGGCCGCGGGCCGCAACATCAGTTGCCACCAGCAGGCGGATGCCGCCGCGACGCATACGGTCGATGGTCTTATTACGGGCCATCTGGGTCATATCGCCGTGCAGGGCAGCAGCGGGGAAGCCGTTGCGGGAAAGCTCACGGGACAACTCGTCGGCATCGCGCTTGGTTGCGGAAAAGATAATGGCACGGGTCAGTTCAGCATCCCGGACGAGGTGGTTGAGCAGTTCTTTTTTATGGTTCAGGTTGTCGGTCACATGGAGGCGCTGTTCAATCAGTGCGTGGGACGAGGTGCTGACGGCAAGCTGAACGCGTTTCGGCTCACGCATCATGTTCTCGGCCAGGCGTGCGATGTCCCCTTCCATGGTGGCGGTGAACATAAGGGTCTGGCGATTGGCAGGGGTGCGGGAAACGATCTTGTTGATGTCTTCGCTGAAGCCCATGTCCAGCATGCGGTCGGCTTCGTCCAGTACCAGCAGTTCCAGGCGGTCGAGGCGGATACTGCCGCGTTCCAGGTGGTCTACCAGACGGCCGGGAGTGGCAACGATGATGTCAACCGGTGCGGAAAGCAGGCGCAGCTGCTCGCGATAGGGCATACCTCCAAGCAGAGTACCGCAGCGGGGACGGATACCACGGCCGTAGTTACGGGCGGATTCCATCACCTGGCCGGCCAGTTCGCGGGTTGGCGCCAAAACCAGAACGCGCGGCCCTTTGCCGGGAAGGGTGGATTTAACGGTCAAGCGCTCCAGTGCGGGCAGCACAAAGGCGGCGGTTTTGCCGGTGCCGGTCTGGGCGGTGGCAATGACATCATGTCCCGCTAATACCAGCGGGATGGATTGTTCTTGGATGGGGGTCGGGATTGTGTAGCCGCAGGCGGTTATCGCCGAGAGGATGGCCGGATTAAGGCCCAGTTCTTCAAACGTCATGGAAATTCCTTTTCTAGGAGCGGTGTAAAGACAAAAGCGCACACGAACCGGGGAATCAAACAGATGATTCCTGGAAAGGTAAGTCAGCTTCGTGCGGGCAGACAATAAATCTTCGCCTGCCGTACGGTCTGCTTTTTTCAATGTGGGATTGAAGGTGCAGGAGGGGCAGAATGCGATGATCAAAAGAGAAACACGGACACCATACCGATGTTTCATGGGTTCAATAGCTGGACACTATAGATGCTTTATATTTCAAAGGCAAGCTTTTAATTCAGATGGTGGTTGAGTGCCTGATTCTGCACTTGTCTATTGCTCCTTCATCGTGCTAACTTCGCCACATTTGCAACTTACAGGGACAAGGGGAGTGCCGCGTGTCAAAACAGTTCGTCAGTGACATCAAAGACCGTGATCCGGTACTGGCCGTTTTTTTGGTAAAGGATAAGATTCTGGCCATGGCAAAGAATGGCAAGCCGTATATGAACCTTCGCCTGATGGATAAAAGCGGCGATATCGAAGCCAAGGTGTGGGACAACACCGAGCTGCTCGACAAGCAGTTTGACAAGGATGATTTTGTCAAGGTGCGGGGTAAGGCTTCGGTCTATATGAATAAAATGCAGGTTGTTATTGCGGAGATCGTTAAAATGCCGGAGGAGGAGGTTGTCCTGGCGGACTTTCTTCCCGAATCGCCCCGTGACACGGCGGAGATGCGTCAGGAACTGATCGACATCGTTGCGGCTCTCGGCGACCGCCACCTCAGGGAGTTGATGGAGTCCTTTCTGGCCGATGAACTGTTTATGTCCCTTTACTGTCAGGCTCCGGCTGCCAAGGGGATGCATCATGTCTACCTTGGTGGGCTGCTGGAACATTCGCTTTCGCTGGTCAAGCTGACCAGAGCCATTGTGCCGCTGTATGGCGGGCTCAACGAAGATCTGCTGATCGTCGGAGCGCTGCTGCACGACGTTGGTAAAATCCACGAGCTGAGTTTCGGGCGCTCCTTCGACTATACCGATGCCGGGAAGCTGCTGGGGCACATTACAATCGGGGTGGAGCTTGTGGGGGATAAAATCCGCATGGTCGAGGGCTTCCCGTGTGAGCTGTCCCTGCTGCTCAAACATATGCTGCTGTCTCACCACGGCCTGTACGAATACGGTTCGCCCAAACGTCCCAAAACCCTGGAAGCGACGGTTCTCAACTATCTGGATGATCTGGACTCAAAGATTAACGGGATCCGGGCGCACATGGCTAAAGAAACGGCCTCTTCGTCGCGCTGGACTGCGCACCATCGTCTGTATGACCGCTACTATTTCAAAAGCAACGGGATGGAAGGGGGGATGGACCGGAATGGGGAGGTTGAATACGTGCTGGATGAAACCTGCCAGCCGCCCACTCCGGATCCGACGGAGAAAACAGTAGTGCGGGAGGAGCGGTCATCATTCAACAATCAGCCGCTCAAGGCGCTGGAAAATATGAAGCTGCTGTGAAACTGCGGGGCTGGTGTCAGCCCCGTTTCATCTCAATCTGTAATTCCGAAATCTTTTTCCTCAATGTATTCCGGTTTATCCCCAGAATATCAGCGGCTTTTACCTGGTTCCACCGGCACTTTTCCAGCACAAGGCGGATCAGGGGGCGCTCGACCTGTTCCAGCACCATGGCGTGGATGTCCCCCTTATCAAGCCCTTCAATGCCGTTCATGCAGGAGCGCAGTTTCAGATCCACCAACGCTTCCAGTGAAGTTTCCTGCGACCCGCTCTGCGGGGTTTCGCTTACCGGGAGCAGCCCCCCGAAATCCAGCGATGTTAGCAGTGGATCGTTGGACAGTATCACGGCGCGTTTCACGGAGTTTTCAAGCTCGCGTACGTTGCCGGGCCAGGAATATGACTTGAGCAGTTCCAGAGCGTCATCGGTCAGCCGTTTGGGGGAGGCGGACATCTCCGCGCAGGAGCGTGACAGGAAATAGTTGGCCAGGGCGGGGATGTCGTCTCGCCGCTCACGCAGCGGAGCGAGTGTGATCGGTACCACATTCAGCCGGTAGTACAGATCTTCCCGGAACTCCTTCTGGCGCACTTTCTCCACCAGCGACTGGTTTGTAGCGGCAACAATCCTGACGTCCACCGGAATATTCTGATTCCCGCCGATTCTGGTAACTTCCTGCTCCTGCAGCACGCGCAGTATTTTGGCCTGTAGATCCAGGGGCATATCACCTATTTCATCAAGAAAAAGGGTGCCGTGGTTGGCCTGTTCAAACTTCCCCTGTTTGCGCTCGCCGGCGCCGGTAAAGGCTCCTTTTTCCGAACCGAACAACTCGCTTTCCAGCAGGTCACGGGGAATAGCAGCGCAGTTGATCGCAATGAACGGCTTTCCGAGCCGACCGGAATTGAAATGGACGGCGCGTGCCACCAGCTCCTTGCCGGTACCGGACTCGCCCTGAATCAGAATGGTCACGTCGCTTACGGCAACCTTGCCGATGGTTTTATACACCTCCTGCATGGCTGCGGAATTGCCGACGATGTTTTTTTCCACCTGGTAGCGATCTTTCAGCTCCTGCTTGAGAGTCGTCACCTGCCCGGCGATATCGCGTGCCCTGGCGACCTTTTCGATGATAGCGTCAATTACGTCAAGATCGAACGGCTTGGTGATATAGTCGTAGGCCCCCCGCTTCATCGCTTCCACCGCATTTTTCATGCTGGCTTCAGCGGTCATGATGACCACCAGCAGATCGCTGTTCAGCTCACGAACCTTGTCCAGAAGTTCAAGCCCGGTGATGCCGGGCATCTTGATATCCAGAATTGCCAGGTCATAACAGTTGTCCTTGATCAGCTCCAGGGCATGACGGCCATCGTGGGCCAGATCTACACTGAACCCTTTTTGCTTAAGCGCTTTGGACAGTACCCAGCGGATACTCTCTTCATCATCGGCAACCAGTATTCTGTTAAGCGGCATAATGTACCTCGTTGGTAGTGGTCATGAATCAAGTTGTTTCAGCGCACCAGCGGCAGCAGAATGGTAAATTTTGTTCCACGTCCCGGATCCGATTCCACCTTGATCATGCCCCGGTGTTCCGAAACAATTTTGTGGCAGATCGTCAGTCCCAGGCCGGTACCACTGGATTTGGTCGTGAAAAACGGTGTCCAGATGTTTTCCAGATCTTCCTGCGGGATGCCGGGGCCGTCGTCACTCACCTCAATGGCAACCATCCGTGAATGGCGCTGGTTCTGGGTCATGCGGTAATCGGAAAGCACCCGGCTTGTCACCGTCAGGCGGCCATCGGCACCTATGGCGTCGATGGCATTGCAGATCAGGTTCAGGAACAGCCTGGTCAGCATCTCCTCGTCGGCCATGATTTCAGGGATACTCGGGTCAAGGTTTTGGGTAAACGCGATACCCCGCTCTTTAACGGCCTGCTTCTGTAACAGTACAATATCACCCAGAATCTTGTGCAGATTGACCGGAGCGAGCTTGAGAGCACGGGGTGAAGCCAGCTCCAGTAATTCCCGGATAATATGATCGATCCGTTCGGTTTCGCGGATCATGACCCGGGTATATTCAAGCATTTCGCTGTTCGGCTCAAATTCCCGTTCCAGCAGTTGGGCAGCGCCCTTAATCCCGCCCAGTGGATTCTTTACCTCGTGGGCCAGTCCTGCCGCCAGAGTCCCCAGGGTGGAAAGGCGATCCGCCTGACGCACGGCGGCCTCCAGTTCACGGACATAGGTAATATCTTTAAGTGTCAGTATGGCCCCGATATTCTCACCGTTTCCCTCCACCAGAGGGCAGCAGGTAACGGCAACCGGGGTTATTTTTCCCGTGGAGCGGACCACGACATTCTCATGATCAGAAATGGTGATGCCGGTGCGCATGGTTTTGGAGAGCATCTCGACCAGAGTTGTCTCAAGGGAAAACAGCTTCCTGAACTCCGCACCCTGAGCCTGGCGTTGCGAGAACCCGGTTATCTCCTCGGCTGCAGGGTTGCACAGGGTGATGATGCCGTTGCTCCCGACAACAATAACACCGTCCCCCACACTGTCGATCACGGTGGCGTAATAATCATCCCGTATTTTTTGGTGCTGTTCAGTCTGCATATATGTCTGGAGCGTGGGCCGCCATATCGGCTGCGCTCCGAATCCTTTCCGTCAATACCCGTATATCTTCCAGTGAGCCGTCACTGTTGGCTGCCCTGCGGATTTCTGACGCACCGGCGAACCCTTTGGCGTACCAGCCGATATGCTTCTTGATCTCCCGGACGGCAATCGCTTCACCCCGCTCCTCAATAAAGAGGTTCAGGTGCTGTTCAATGGTGTCGGCGCGCCCTGCCGCAGTTGCCTGGGTATAGCTGCCGGTCTGTTCCAGTTCCCGGATCTGCCGGAAAATCCAGGGGGCGCCGAGTGCTCCCCGGGCAACCATAATGCCGTCACAGCCGGTCTCGGCCAACATGCGGTGACAGTCGTCCGGAGTAAACAGATCGCCGCTCCCCAATACGGGGATGGCAAGCGCTTCTTTTAGCTCTTTTAACTGCGTCCAGTCGGCCTGGCCGGAAAACATGAGGCTTCGGCTGCGGGGGTGCAGAGTCACGGCATCACACCCCTCGGCCTCTGCAATGTGGCCGACTTCTTTGAAAACATTACTGCCGCAGTGCCACCCGGAGCGGATCTTGATCGTCAGCGGCAGAGAGGTCGCGGCGCGCACGGCGCGGATGATGGCGGCTATTTTGAGCGGTTCCTGCAACAGGGCGCTGCCGGCGCCGGTTCCGACCACCTTGCGTACCGGACAGCCCATATTGATATCGATCAGATCGCCGTATCCTTCCACCATGCGTGCCGCTTCAGCAAGGTCGGACGGTTTCTCGCCGAACAGCTGGACGCCGAGCGGGCGGTCCTCCGGGGTGCTCTTCAGAAGGGCAAGTGTTTTAACCCCTTCACGAACGAGACCGTTGACACTGACCATCTCGGTATAGGCGAGAGAAGCACCCTGTTGGCGGCAGAGAAGACGAAACGGCAGATTGGTTATCCCCGCAAGGGGGGCGAGCACGACGTTGTGCGCAAGAACGAGAGAGCCGATTTTCAATGATTTTAGCATGATACACACTGGTGATACAAAGCGGGGGGAGGAATACGCGCTTGGTCTGCCTAATTTTTGGGCATAGTACCACAGTCGAAATAAATGGCAAGGGCAAAAAGCAGATTTTTATTGCCAACGGACTGTTTTCCGTTTTTAATGCAACTTACTCATGTTGACTGCACAAGGAGAAGAGCCATGTTTGGAATAGGCATGCCGGAAATGATCATTATTCTCGTGATAGCCCTTATTGTTATCGGCCCGCATAAACTGCCGGACCTGGCTAAATCGCTCGGTAAGGGGCTTGCAGAGTTTAAGAAGGCTTCAGAGGATTTCCAGAGAAACGTACAGGAAGAGTCCCGCAAGAGTGAGGAGAAGGAAGCTGTTCCACCTGTGGTGCCGCCTCAGGTGGCAACGGTTGCGACGCCCCATATGGCAGCCACTCCTCCGTCCCATGTGGAACCGGCTCCCCCGCCCCATGCGGAAACAGCCTACCAAGCGACTCACGCTGCGCCGGTCGAGAAGAAGGAGAATGTGCCGTCGTAATTGCGCGGTGCAAGATGGTGCTGAAAATAATCAAAAGGGGGGAGCCATTACCGGCACCCCCCTTTTTTTCTGGTTTATACCAGTAACATTCCCTGATGTTGAGCTTTTATAGGCGTTTAACACGGAGACACAGAGACGCGGAGAAAATCTTTATTTGGTTTGTAATCTCAACGTTTTCTCTGTGCCTCTGTGTCTCGGTGTATAAACCCTGCTTTTAAAATCTGTCTATTTAACCTGAATGTTGATCTGCTTCGGTTTTGTTTCCTCTTTTTTCGGAAGAGTGATGGTCAAGACCCCCCGTTCGCAATTAGCTTCGACCTTCTCCTGATTTACCGTGGTCGGCAGGCTGAAGCTGCGCTGGAATGTGCCGAAGTAGCGCTCGATGCGGTAGTAGTTCTCCTTCTTTACCTCATCCTGATGCTTGCGCTCTCCTTTCAGAATCAGCGTGCTGTCTTCAATGCGGACTTCAATGTCCTTCTGGTCCACATCGGGCAGCTCCGCTTTGATAATGATGGAATCGGCCGTTTCATAAATATCGACCGCCGGCTGCCAGAGCCCCTCCTTGATGTCTTCACTGGGGATCTCGTGATTCCAGGAAAGGTTCAGAAGCCGGTTCATCTGGTCCTGCATACTGCGCAGTTCCTGCAGCGGGTTGTATTTTACAAGTGCCATGACTGTTTCCTCCTGTATAAACGCTCTGATCGGGTAGCACCCTCTGTCTGAAGCATAATCACGATTTGCGAAAAGTCAAGACTCCCCCGTGCCGCAGGTCTGCTGCAAGAACTCAATGCTTTTAAATTTTCTGGAGGAGTGGGTCGCCAGCGACTCATCCAGCAGAAGGCCGACGGCATGGAGCGCTTCCCCGTCGAACGGTACCTGACCGAAACGGCCGGTGGCCAGGCAGGAGCTCAGTCCCCGGAGAGCCGGGGGGGGGATCCTATGCCCGGTGGCGGCACAGAAGCGGCACACCAGTTCCCCTCCCTGCTGCAGGAGGGCGCCCTGTGCCCCGAAATCGGCGCCGCAGCGGCTGCACCCGTCCAATGAAGGGCGATAGCCGAGGATGTTCAGGGTATTGATTTCAAACATGCGCCGGTCTGCCGTGTCGATGCAGCCGGAATCCAGGTGTTCAAGATACGCCGCCAGCAGCCGGTACAGGCGCGGCAGCGGCTGCCCTTCTGGCGTAAGACATTCCACCAGTTCACAGGCGTACAGCCCGTGGGCAATGGCACCAAGCACCCCGCGAATGCCGGGGTAAAGCGTAATGACGTCGGCACTCTGCAGGGACGAAAGGCCGTCCTTCTGCTTCAACTGCACGTCGATACGTGCCATGGTTTCCAGAGCCGGCCCAAAGCGTTTGCGGCTGTTGCGCGCACCCCGGGCGAATCCTTTCAGCCGGCCATGCTCAAGGGTGAACAGCGTCACGATCCGGTCACGATCTCCATAGTCGGAATTTGAAAGCACGAAAGCTTGCAGCTTCTCAAGATGCATGGCGGTTTGCGGAACTCCTGACGGTGAGATGGGTAACGGGCTGTACCGGCAGATGCAGGGCCGGCCCGCTTACTATAATGACGTTTTTTCAAAATACAACTTAAAGCTCTTTACTCACTGAGGTACCGGTTATAGTAT
>CAINRC010000077.1 GCA_903852495.1 uncultured Geobacteraceae bacterium
AAATAAACAATCTTTCTTCCGGGACAACAAAAACAAATGCCCGCCACAAAGGGACTCGCTTTCTAACATAAACAATTTCAAGCTGTCAAAAGAAAAATGGAAAAAAAAGATAATAAAAACTACTGATCTATTTATCCCCCTCGAATACCTCGTAAAAACCGTGTGTTCCGAGCTTATGGACTTTCATCAGATTTGTTGAGCCGCGTGTCTCGATCGGGATTCCCATGGTAATGACAACTTGATCTCCATTATGGAGACCTGACGAAAGCAGTTTTCTCTCCACTTCATGGATCTGTTGGTCGGTATTCTCCATTATTCCGACATCCGTAGTCTGTAATCCCCAGTAGATTGACAACCGACGACGGATGTCCACAGCGGCGGTAAACGCTATAATGGGCGTTGACGGCCGGAAAGCCGAGATAAGAGCTGCGGTACTGCCGGACCGTGTGAATACCGCAATGGCCTTTGCCTTAAGTGTGGCAGCTGTCCGGCATGATGCTTCTGCAACAGCCTGTGCTGTCGTTGTCACGGCCTGAAAACTGCCGTCAGCAACGTGCAGGCCAGCACTTTCCACATCTTTAGCAATACGCACCATAGTCTCGACTGATTCGATTGGAAAATCACCCGAAGCTGTTTCTGCAGAGAGCATGATTGCATCGGTACCGTCTATAATTGCATTGGCCACATCGGACGTTTCTGCTCTGGTGGGTCGCGGATTTCTTATCATGGAGTCCAGCATCTGCGTTGCCGTGATAACCGGCTTGCCCGCCTTGTTACACGCCTGGATAATTTTTTTCTGATAGATCGGCACTTTCTCCGGCTCTATCTCCACACCCAGGTCACCTCGCGCAACCATAACCGCGTCGGTAACCTGCAGGATCTTTTTAAAATTGCGCAGCGCTTCGGGTTTTTCAATTTTAGCAATTACCGGAGTATCCTTCCCTCTGGCTGAAATGATACTTTTTATCTCTTCAATATCCTCTGCAGTACGTACAAATGACAGCGCAATGAAATCAACGCCGGCGTCAAGGGCAAAATCAAGGTCGATCAGGTCCTTTTCAGTGAGGCACGGGGCCGAAACATTTACGCCCGGAAGGTTAATTCCCTTGTTGTTTTTAAGCAGCCCGCCAGCCACAACCACACAGTTGACCCGTTCACCATCCAGCGCAGTAACCTTCAGCTCAAGAAGGCCGTCATCCAGCAAAATCCGGGAACCGGGAACAACATCATGGGGCAGCGACTTATAAATAGTCGGAATGATTCCATTGCTGCCGAGAACATTGTCGGTGGTAATTACCACCTCCTGCCCTTTAGTCAGCTGCATTCCGTCACCGGCCATCTTGCCGGTACGGATTTTCGGCCCCTGGAGATCGCCCAGAATACCGGCCTGGCGGCCAAGCTTATCCGACACGCGCCGTATAATTTTAATCAGCTCAAGCTTTTGCGAGTTTTCACCATGAGAAAAGTTCAGCCGGAAAATATCAACGCCAGCCTGCATTAACTTTTGTATCATCTCCGGTGACGAACTGACGGGACCAACCGTTGCTACAATTTTGGTTTTACGAACCTGTTTTGGCATGAATTACCCCTCTTTTATAGTGTTCCTTATTTGTATGTGATGAAATACTCAGGCGTGAATCGCCTCTTTATGAACATCCAGTGCCGCTTCCCTTATCGCTTCCGACAAGGTTGGGTGAGCGTGGCAGGTCAGGGCGATATCCCGGGCCGTGCCGCAAAAACTCATCACCGCAGCAGCCTCTGCAATCAGGTCAGACGCCCGTGGCCCAATAATATGCACACCAAGTATCAAATCACTATCCTGGTGGGCAAGTATCTTGACGAATCCTTCCGTCTCATCCATGCAGCGTGCCCGACCGAGGGCGGCGAAATTAAAGCGCCCGGAACGGTAAGGGACGCCGTCAGCCTTCAGCTGCTCCTCCGTCCTACCGACTCCGGATGCTTCCGGCCAGGTATAGACGACTCCCGGAATTAGCTCATAATCAACACTGGCCGTCATGCCGGCCATCTTCTCGATACAAACGACCGCTTCCTCGGACGCCTTGTGCGCCAGCATCGGACCGGGCACCAGATCACCAATGGCAAAGACCCCCGGCAGCGATGTTTGATACGATTCATCGACAACAATTCGCCCCGACTCGTTAAGTGCAATACCGAGCGCATCCAGGCCGAGAGCAGCTGTCTGCGGCCGCCTCCCGACTGATACCAGCAACTTATCGCAATCGATTTCCTCGCTACCGGTGCCGGAGTTGAACTGGACAATCGCCTTGGCACCGAGCCGTCTCAGGCCGGTAATACGCGTACCCATTTTGAACTGAATACCCTGCTTGCGCAGTGATCGATACAGCGTTTCTGCGGCCTGACGATCCATATTCGGCAGAATCTGCGGCAGCATTTCCATCACCGTCACCTGTGCCCCCAGGCGCCGCCAGACGGAACCAAGTTCAAGCCCGATAAAACCGCCGCCGGCCACCACCAGATGTTCCGGAACCTGGTCGAAGGCGAGCGCATCACGCGCAGAGACAACAGTCTGACCATCAAACGGGATACCCGGTAACGGAGTTGCTTCACTGCCGGTCGCTAGAAGCACCTTGGGGGCGGCAAGGAGAACGGTGGTTTCCGGAGCAGGCTCCAGGAGGCTCTGCTGATCGCCTGACGCAGAGGGGGGGAGCGCCAGCTCTACCAGCACCTGGTGCTGTCCGTCTGCAGTGGTCCCCTTAAGCAGTGCAGTCCCGTGGAACCGCTCGACTTTGTTTTTCTTGAGAAGAAAGGAGATACCGTCAGTCAACTTCTTGACCACATCATCCTTGCGCAGCATCATGGCCGCCAGATCAAGGCGCGGAGAATCAATAGCGATGCCATGCATGGCAAACTTGTCCCGTGCCACAGCAAAATACTCGCTGGAATCAAGCAGCGCCTTACTGGGGATACACCCTTCGTTAAGACAGACCCCGCCCGGCGTGGCACGTTTTTCGACCACCGCAACCTTCATACCGAGTTGGGATGCACGAATTGCCGCCACGTAGCCGCCCGGTCCGGCACCAATAACGATTAGGTCATATATCTGCTCTGACATTTCTGGAAACCTCCGGAATAGTGTAATGCGAATTTTGCAGACCCGGTATCTCTGAACCCATAAAAGCCACTCACCCTTCCAGCAGCAGTTCTTCCGGTTCTTCAATATACTCTTTGATCTTTTTCAAAAACCGGACCGCCTCACGACCGTCGATGATACGATGGTCATAGGAAAGGGCAAGATACATCATCGGCCGGATTACTACCAGACCGTCGCGCACCACCGGGCGGTCCTGAATGGCGTGCATTCCCAGCACGGCGCTCTGGGGCGGGTTAAGGATCGGTGTGGAAAGCATTGACCCGTACACGCCGCCGTTACTGATGGTGAACGTCCCCCCCTCCAGATCTGATACAGCAAGACCGTTGTGTTTGATCTTCTCGGTAAACGTCGAAATAGCGCCATCAATCTCATACAGCTTCAACTGGTCTGCATTCCGTAAGACCGGAACAACCAATCCCTTATCACTGCCGACAGCAACTCCGATATCAAAATAATTGTGGTAGACGATATCAGCGCCATCAATACTGGCATTAACCAGCGGGAACTCCTTGAGAGCCTCGACGCTCGCCCGGACAAAAAACGGCATAAATCCGAGGGGAGCGCCGTGGCGCTGGATAAAATGATCTCGATACCTGCTGCGGAGTTCCTTGACATGGGTCAGATCCGCCTCGTTGAAGGTGGTCAACATGGCGGTCTGCTGGCGGGCAGCCACAAGGCGTTCGGCAACCCGCTTTCGCAGAGGCGACATGGGACGACGCTCTTCACGGCCGGTGACATAAGGGGGTGGTTCTTCCGTCCGGACCGAAAGCTTCTCAATGGGTGATGGCGTAACAGGCGGCTCAGGTGACAGGGATATACCGGCGGCCGGTTCCTCTACAGCAGCAGGACGTGACACCGGCGGCAGTTTTGACCGGTCCCGCAGATGGACGAGCAGATCATCCTGTGTGAGGCGTCCCCCCTTACCGCTCCCCGTGATTTCATCCGGAGAGATGTGCTGCTCAAGCATTTCACGCCGGAGCGATGGTGAAGAGGGCGATGCAGCAGGCCGCTTCACCGGATGCACCTCAGGATTCTCGACTGGCGCGTCGCCAGTGGCGGCGGCTTCGTCAATAACACCGATCACCGTGCCGACCGCCACCGTTGTACCTGCGACCACGGAGATGGACAACCGGCCTGAGGCATCGGCAGTAAGATCAAGCGTGATCTTGTCGGTTTCGATCTCGCAGACCGGTTCATCCCGGATCACAGCATCGCCGTTATTTTTGAACCACTTTGCCAATAGTGCTTCGCGTACCGACTCACCGACTTCAGGAATTCTTATTTCCATGGCTCGCTCCATTTCATGCGGCTGAACTGAAATCATCCCACACATCGGGGGGAGTGCTGCCCCCCGGTTCTCCCGCAAAAACAAAGGCGGCCCACACAATGGCCGCCTTTGAAGAACTCAAAAAACAAGGTACTACGCCTGACCTTTCAGATGTTCCCTGCCAAATGGGGACATCTGCCGCAGACGGGCAATAATCGGCGGCATCTCACGAATTACAGTGTCCACCTCTGCATCGGTTGTGAAGCGTGACAGCGAAAAGCGGATCGACCCGTGGGCACAGGTGAACGGCACCCCCATGGCACGCAGAACGTGGGACGGTTCGAGAGAGCCTGAGGTACAGGCGCTTCCCGATGAAGCACAGATTCCGAACTCCGACAGGAGCAGCAGTATGGCCTCCCCCTCCACAAACTCAAATGCTATTGAGGTTGTGTTCGGCAAACGCTCGGCACCGCCGCCATTGATACGGGCATGGGGGATCGCCGCCATAAGAGTGTCCTGCAGGCGGTCACGCAGCGCCTTAACACCGGTATTCTCTGCCTCCATGTGCTGAGCAGCCAACTGGCAGGCCTTGCCCAGCGCGATGATCGCAGCGGCGTTCTCGGTGCCGGCCCGACGGCTTTTTTCCTGATGCCCTCCGACCAGAAATGGGCGGAACGGCGTGCCCCGTCTCAGATACAGCACACCGATCCCCTTGGGGGCATGCAGTTTGTGGCCGGAAAGGGAAAGCATATCTATACTTGAGGCGGCCATGTTGATCGGAATTTTACCGATGGCCTGAACAGCATCGCTATGAAAAAGAGCGCCCTTTGATTTTGCCAGGGCGGCAGCTTCCTCAACCGGAAAAATAACACCGGTCTCGTTGTTGGCCCACATCAGCGAAACAATTGCCGTATCCGTATCAACAGCGGCTCTCAATTCGTTCATATCCAGACGACCGGCTCCATCAACACCGATTTCCGTTACCCGGTACCCCTTCTGGGTCAGGTTACGACACTGGGTCAACACAGCCGGATGTTCAACGCGGGATGTTATGATGTGGCGACGCTCCGGAAAAACCTCCAGCGCCGAACGGATAGCGGCATTGTCGCTCTCCGTGCCGCAGGCGGTAAAAATGATTTCATCCGGTAACGCACCCAGCAGATCTGCTACGCGAACCCGCGCTTCATTTACCTTGCTCTGTACCTGGCCGCCAAAAAAATGCATCGAGCTCGGATTGCCGTACAGTTCACAAAAATAGGGACGCATCTCCTCAAATACCGCTTCATCGACCTTGGTTGTCGCATTGTTATCGAGATAGATCTCTGTCATGCGAAAACCTCCTCAACAACAATATCCTCTGCCACCAGGTCACGCAGTTTGGCTTCCACCATACGGGCGGTATTGCCGGACGAAGCGCAGCCGGCACAGGCCTTGCGGAACGCCACCTGCACCTTGGTACCGTCGATATCAATCAACTCCAGATCGCCGCCGTCAGCCCACAACAGCGGCCTGATGTCCCGTTCAAGCACTTCCTGAATCAACTGCATCTTTTTCATATTGGAAAGTTTTTCCGGACGAACACGTGGCTGGGCTGCCGCTTCGCCCAGCACCTGCGCGATCAGATCCTTGATTTTGGGTATGCAGCCGCCACAGGCTCCGCCGGCTTTGGTAAAGTTTGTCACCTGCTCCGAAGTTGTCAACCGGTTGGTCTCAATCACTTTTTTGAGGAACGTATCCGTGATGCCGAAACATTTGCAAACGATCTCCCCTTCATAGTCAGGGTACGCATGGCCATGGTCATGTTCACTGTCATGCTCCGGGATATCCATGCCGCGATACTTGAAAATGGCAACTTCAAGCGCCTCCTGCCCCATGACGGAACAGTGCATTTTTTCTTCCGGCAGCCCCCCGAGAAAATCGGCAATATCCTGGTTACTGACTGCCAGCGCTTCATCGAGTGTTTTCCCTTTAACCATCTCCGTCAATGCCGAAGAAGATGCAATAGCACTGGCGCAGCCGAACGTCTGAAACTTGGCATCGACAATTTTATCCTTGTTCTCGTCCAGCTTGAGGTACAGCTTGAGTGCGTCGCCGCAGGCCAGACTGCCGACCTCGCCAATCGCATCGGCATCAGGTATATCCCCCACATTACGAGGGTTCAGAAAATGGTCCTTAACTATTGGTGTATAATCCCACATGGTGTTGCTCCTTCTGAAATGTGTAGTTAACTTTAGCTGAGTATAAATTTCCGGCCGGCAGCCATTACTTCAGCAAGCCGGGCATCGTTACCCGCCTCACCGTACAGCCGCACAACCGGTTCTGTGCCCGACTTACGGAACAGCATCCAGCTTCCGTCTTCGAGCAGCAACTTGGTGCCGTCGATTCTGATAATATCTTTCACTTTCGTTCCGGCAATCTCGGCGGGAACGGCACTGATCTTGTTTTTGTAGGCAATTTCCAACTCCGGCGACAGCTTGAGATTATCGCGCCGGGTGACAAAACGCCCGACCTCACCATACAACCGCTCCAGCAGCTCCCGGACACTTTTACCTTCACGGGCAACCATCTCCGCCACCAGGAAGCAGGCAAGGATGCCGTCCTTCTCAGGAACGTGCCCCTTAATGGTCAGGCCGGCACTTTCTTCTCCGCCGATAACCAGCTTGTCCTGGCAGATCAGCTCGCCGATATATTTGAAGCCGACCGGCGTTTCGTACACCGGCACACCATGCTTCTTTGCCACGGCGTCAATCAGGTGGGATGTGGCGACGCTGCGTGCCACGCCCCCCTCCAGTTTACGTACCCGGATCAGATAATCCAGCAGCAGGGCGATGATATAGTTCGGCTCAATGTAACTGCCGTCGGCATCAAGAATGCCGAAACGGTCGGCATCGCCATCCGTGGCGAGACCAAGGCGGATATCCGGGTCGTTTTTAACCAGGGAGATAAAATCCGGAATGTGCGCCTCTGACGGCTCGGGAGGCTGGCCGCCAAAATAGGGATCAAGGTGATCATTTATAATAGTATAGGGGATAGAACGGGAACGGAGCGGTTCGTCCAGATAACCACGTGCGGTGCCGTACAGCGGGTTGAGCGCCACCCTCCCCAGACGGCGAATCACGTCAAAGTCGATCTTGTTTTCAAGGTCGGCCAGATACGTGCCCCGGGGATCGATTCCTTCAATCAGGCCGCTTTTTTTTGCATCATCAAGAGTGGGGTAGGAGTAGCAGACGGTGCCTATAGTCGCGTTGGCGCGCCGCTCGATTTCACCGGTAGTTTCCGGAAGTGCCGGGCCGCCCCACGAAGGTGAAAACTTGACGCCGTTGTATTCCGGGGGGTTATGGCTGGCGGTGAAGTTGATGCCGCCGGCGGCCCCGCGCCGTAAAATTTCGAATGAGATAACCGGAGTGGGGGTGTCACGTGTGCAGAGATACGCTTTTATGCCGGCGCCGGCCAAAACGCGGGCGGAAGCCTCAACAAAACGCTGCCCCATGAAGCGGGTGTCGCAGCCGATCACAACCCCCTTGTCCTGCTCGCCGGAAGCTTTAATGGTATCGGCAATGGCTTGTACCACCACTTTGACGTTCTCAAAGGTAAAATCTTCGCAGAGAATTCCTCGCCAGCCTGACGTTCCAAAGGTTACCTGTGACATTGCACCCCTCCCGGGAATAAATAGGACATCTTTTGTCGTGTTAGAATAGTACACCTAAAACCAAGATGCAAACAAAATTGAGTATGGCGGAATCAGGTGGTGAAGTGGATATTAAAGAGGCTCTTGCAAAAGACTCTAAAGACTACTGTACTTTGCGGATTTAATTACCTGGGCAAGCTTTCCATCTTGCAGGAGCGATCGACAAAACAGGTTATGCTCTTTTCCAACCTATCGTAATCGGGGTTGAAGGTACCGCGACGCCAATAATCGTACCCCAGAACCTCTTTTTCGTGTGAAGTACCGATGCTGCTCTCGCCGAATATCGTTTTTGGCGATCCGGTCTGGCAGTTGGCAAAGTCATCCGGATTCCCGTTTCCATCATAGGATTTACAGTTCCGGTACCGGCCGTTTACCCCGTAGTGCCTGTCTGCCGGAGAAACGGGGACCGCCGTATGCGAGATATTCGCAAGACGATACGGTGTACCGTTGTAGCGCCGCCCGGTTCCCTCTGTCTCAACGGTGAGAATATCACTGCAGAGAGCTGCCGTAGAATCTTCGGTATACCCGGATCTGTACCAGATTAGTGCGCGTCGCCCGGTTACTGGAGAATCGCAGAAAAATCTTCGTGCCGCCAGCGCATCAATGGTCGAATCATCCCCGCTTACCGCCATCAGCAGCGGGATATCCAGAGTGTACCCGCCGTCTGACAACCCTCTTGTCAGCTCATAAAATTCTGCCGCCGCGTGATATGAAAATGATTCATAGCGCGCCGCATCGCGCTCCGGATATATGCTCTGCCAGTCGCTGAACAATTCTGCACTACCTGCGAGCCAGGCAAGCGGGCTTTTGGCTTTTAATGCCGGCGACAGCAGGACAAGCCCCTGCACCTTGCCGGCATTTCCGGAATCCTTTACATGACGCAGGGCCAAAGCGGCACCCGTTGAAAAGCCAACCAGATAGAGTTCGCTGATCTTCGCATCCTTCTCGAAGCTTCTTACTCCATAGGCTGTTGTTTGAATCCACTCCTCATACTTCATACTCAGCGTATCACCCGGCACAGTTCCATGACCCGGAAGCAGAATAGCCCGGACCACTCCGCACGGATACGCCTTATGCAGTGATTCAGCGACGCTCCGCATCAGATACGGGGAGTCGGTGAGACCATGAATCAGCAAAAACCCCTTCCCACCCCCTTTTGCCCTGTCGCTGCAAAGATCAGCGTCAGTTTCCGGAATCTGAAATGGAGCGCGCATCGCCGCCGCTTCCTCATTGCTGTATCCGCCAAGAAAACCGCTGCCGCCGTTTATGGAAACAGCGTCCAAAACTCTCCGGATCTTGTCGTGACTTTCACTGACGTAACGGCTGAAATCAGGCTCAGATACCGCCGGAGCTGAAATCGCACTACCTGTCGGCCGAAGAGATGCCTGTCGTACGCTGCAGCCGCTGGCAATCAGGAGGATAGCAAGAACGGCAATAATCTGTGTGAGTTCACGGCTGGTCATCGGTTCAACTCCATCTGCATAGGTTGGATAGTGCGGAAGTATAGTGAAAAGGCGAGCAAATATCAAAAAAAACTCCACTCAACCGTTTTATCACCTCACCCATATAAACTCCGGCCACCAAGTGCACGCTTGACCTGAATCAGCCAACAGTAGTATATGTTTACGCCCATAATACTCACAAAAGGATGTAGCATGACCAAAGAACTTGCCAAGGGGTACGAGCCCCATGATGTTGAAAAAAGATGGTACTCCGAATGGGAAACCAAGGGTTATTTCAGCGCCGCCGCCACATCGGATAAAAAACCGTACTCCATAGTCATCCCCCCCCCAAACGTAACCGGCGCCCTGCATATGGGGCACGCCCTGAACAATACACTACAGGACATTCTCTGCCGCTGGAAACGGATGCAGGGGTATAATGTGCTCTGGATGCCGGGCACCGACCATGCCGGGATCGCTACGCAGAACGTGGTCGAGCGACAGCTTGCTGCCGAGGGGAAAGACCGGCATGACCTGGGCCGCGAGGAATTTATTGAGCGGGTCTGGAAGTGGAAGGCAGAGTCCGGTGGCCAGATCATCGGCCAGCTGAAGCGTCTTGGAGCTTCCTGTGACTGGGAGCGGGAACGCTTTACCATGGATGAAGGACTCTCCAAGGCGGTGCGCACGGTTTTTGTCAAGCTGTACGAAGATGGCCTGATTTACCGCGACAACCGCCTGATCAACTGGTGTCCGCGCTGCCACACCGCACTTTCCGACATCGAAGTGGAACATGAAGACCATAAAGGGCACCTCTGGCACATCCGCTATCCGGTGGTTGGACAGCCGGGACGTTTTGTGGTCGTGGCTACGACCCGTCCGGAAACCATGCTGGGGGATACCGCCGTGGCGGTACATCCGGAAGACGACCGGTACCGTGACCTGGTCGGCAAACGCGTTATCCTGCCGCTGCTGGACAGAGAGATCCCTGTTGTGGCCGATGATTATGTGGATCGCGAATTCGGCACCGGTGTTGTCAAGATTACTCCGGCCCACGACTTCAACGACTTTGAGGTCGGCCTGCGCCACGGTCTGGACAGAATCAACGTTCTGGACGAATCCGGGGTCATCAACGCCGCCGGCCACCAGTATGAGGGGCTGGATCGTTTCGCCGCCCGCAGCCGCATTGTGGCTGAACTTGATGCCGCCGGCCTTCTGGAGAAGATCGACGACCATCCCATGTCGGTGGGAGGATGCTACCGCTGCAAGACCGTGGTGGAGCCCTACCTTTCCCTGCAATGGTACGTAAAGGTTGCCCCTCTGGCTGAGCGGGCGCTGGACGCCGTCAAGAGCGGCAAGACCCGCATTCTCCCCAAACAGTGGGAAAACACCTACTACGACTGGATGGAAAATATCCGTGACTGGTGCATCTCTCGTCAGATCTGGTGGGGGCACCGTATCCCGGCCTGGTTCTGCGATCATTGCGGCCAGGTCACCGTGGCCATGGAGGCACCGACCGTCTGTGCCAAATGCGGCAGCGACGAACTCCGCCAGGAAACCGACGTACTCGACACCTGGTTCTCATCGGCCCTCTGGCCCTTCTCCACCATGGGGTGGCCGGACCAGACGCCCGAGCTGAAAACGTTCTACCCCACCGCCTGCCTCGTAACCGGCTTCGACATCCTCTTTTTCTGGGTGGCACGCATGATGATGATGGGGCTGCACTTCATGGACGAAGTCCCCTTCACGGATGTCTACATTCACGCGCTGGTGCGGGATGCCCAGGGGCATAAGATGTCCAAGTCAAAGGGGAACGTGATCGACCCGCTGACGGTCATCGACCAGTACGGTACCGATGCCTTCCGCTTCACCCTGGCCGCCTTCGCCGCCCAGGGGCGGGACATCAAGCTGGCTGAAGAACGTATCGCAGGATACCGGAACTTCTGCAACAAGGTCTGGAATGCGGCCCGCTTCACCCTCATGAATCTGGAGGGCTTTGATCCGGATCAAGTCAGCTACGAGACCCTGGAGTTTTCCCAGGGAGACAAGTGGATTCTGCACCGCCTGAATGAAACCGCCCGGATCGTTGACGAAACGCTGTCCGGCTACCGCTACAACGAAAGCGCCATGGCGTTGTACCAGTTCACCTGGAGCGAATTCTGCGACTGGTATCTGGAGCTGTCCAAACAGGACATCTATAACGGCACGCCCGAACGGAAGCTGGCCACCCAGTATGTCCTCTGGTACACGCTGGACAGCCTGCTCCGTCTGCTGCACCCGTTTATGCCGTTTATCACCGAGGAAATCTGGCAGGCGCTCCCCGGGACAAAACTGACTCCGACGATCATGCAGGCCCCCTACCCTGTCCCCTGTGAAGCGCAGTCATTCCCCCAGGACGCAGCCGACATGGATCGGATCATGGCGGTCATCAGCGGCATCCGCAACGTGCGCGGCGAGATGGAAGTCCCCCCGTCTAAACAGATCGCCGTAATTCTTTCCTGCAGCAGCGAAGCCACGCGGCGCCTGCTGAAACACAACGAAAGCGCCATTATCAGCCTGGCCAGGGTTTCTGACCTTGCCATCGGCCTGGATATTGAAAAGCCGGAAGACGCTTCGATTCAGGTAGCCGGTGATGTCCAGATATTTGTACCGCTCAAGGGACTGGTGGATGTTGCCGCCGAGGAGGAGCGCCTGCTGAAGGAGATCGGCAAGATCGAAAAAGAGATTGAGATGTTCTCCAAAAAGCTGGAAAGCCCCGCCTTTGTGGATCGCGCCCCGGCGGAAATTGTCGCTAAGGAGCGCCAGAAACTTGCCGATGTAACCGGTAAGAAGCTGGTGTTGGAAGAGAGTCTGGGGAAGATACGGAAGCTGAAGTGAAAAAGGCTTCCATTCAGTAGGCATCTACGAATACAAAGTAACGATTAATGAGTCGGCTGGGAGGAATTTAGTGACTCTTGAGTTTGAATGGCACGCACATAAGGCTGCTGAAAACCTGAAAAATCACAAAGTAAGCTTTGGAGAAGCCAAGACGGTATTCAATGACCCGTTAGTATTAACTTTTCCAGACCCGGAGCATTCAGACCACGAACACCGCTCCATAAACATAGGCATTTCTTCACATTCAAGGATATTATTGGTAGTATTTACCAACAGAGCCGGCAAGATCCGATTGATAAGTTCACGCAAAGCAACGGCAAAGGAGAAAAAACTTTATGAAACCTACTGATTCAGGAACAAAGGAGGCCATAAAAAAAGAATATGATTTTTCCGGCGTTTCGGGCGTTCGCGGCAAGTACCACAAAGCTTATCGTAAGGGGCACACCGTTACTGTTTATAATGAAGATGGAACAGCAACAGTACAGTATTTCACCCAGGAAGAGGGAGCTGTTATGCTGGAACCGGATGTACGCAAATTTTTTTCTACTCCAGAGGCTGTAAACAAGGCGTTACGTATGTTAATAAGCGTTTTCCCCGAAAAAAATCGCAAGCTGGAATCAGCACACAAATAGGGGAGACATCATGCTTCAGGTAACCAATGAACTTCTCAAAGAAATGACCGATATCATCGTACGGGAAGTGAACCCTCACAAGATCATATTGTTCGGTTCACACGCTCGAGGCACGGCTCGGCCCGATTCTGACCTCGATTTTCTGGTTGTAGAAGACGGCCCGTTCAGCCCGCAGCACAGCCGGGAATCTGAAATGACTCGCCTCTGGGACATTCTGTTTGACTACAACATCCCCATGGATTTTTTAGTCTTCTCACCCGAGGAGATCACTAAGTGGGGAAAGGCCAAAAACCATGTAGTTGCCCATGCATTGCGGGAAGGGTTGGTAATGTATGATCGGACCTGAACAGTTTGAACAGGCACAAAAAATGCTCCTTATGGCGGGCTAAGACATCAAGGCTCTCCATGCTCTGATTAATCCGGATGTAGCTGATGATGAGATTTTTGGCTTCCATGCCCAACAGGCGGTCGAAAAATCACTTAAATCCTGGATAGCCGCAATTGGGGGAAGTTATGGCAAGAACCATGACATTCGCGTTCTGCTGCTAACCCTGCGCGAACTTGGGTGTGACGTTGCACCCTTCAGAAATCTTGCGGACCTGAATATTTATGCTGTCTGGTTCCGTTACGAACCGATGGAAGAAGCAACCTGTACTATTGATCGTCCGACCATGCTTGAGCGTGTGATCAATGTTTTCAATCAAGTCAACTGCGCACTGGAATTTTTGGAGAACAGACAGACTGATTGATGCGGCCTGTGTCAATTACGAGAAGTGCATCAACCTTTGCCAATGGCTTATGCCAGGCTAAAACAGGATAAACTCCATGCAAGAAATCCAGAACGTCGCCATATTTGCCAAAGTCCATGACCCCCGCTGCCTGGGAGTCGCCGGCGATCTGATCAACTGGCTGGAGGAGCGCGGCTGCACCCCCATGGTTGAGGAACAGCTGATGCGGGAACTCGGGCACCCGAACGCGCTGACGGAGGAAGAGATCCGTGACCAGGCTGAACTGGTGGTGGTACTCGGGGGGGACGGCACGCTTATCTCCGTGGCCCGGCTGTTCAGCGGCAAGGATGTGCCGATTCTGGGGGTCAACCTCGGCAGCCTCGGTTTTCTGACAGAGATCACCGTTGAGGAACTGTACCCCCGCCTGGAAAAATGTCTTGAGGGGAATCCGCGCGTTTCTGAACGGATGATGCTGGAGGTGACCCTGCATCGGGAAGGACAGGAAATCGAACGGTGCCACGTCCTCAATGACATCGTCATCAACAAGGGAGCACTGGCCCGTATTGTGGATCTGGAGGCACGCGTCAACCGCCATTTTCTGACGACCTACAAGGCCGACGGGCTGATTGTATCAACCCCCACCGGGTCCACCGGCTATTCCCTTTCCGCCGGCGGACCCATTATCCACCCGCTGATGAGCTGCATCGTTATTACCCCGATCTGCCCGCACACCCTCACCAACCGCCCTATTGTCGTGACAGATGAGTCAACCATTGCCATCACCGTCACCTCATCCTTTGATGAAAAAGTGTACCTGACCCTGGACGGTCAGGTCGGTTTTGAACTGCGGGAAGGAGATTCGGTTGAAGTGCGCAAGGCGCTTAAAACCACTTCTCTCGTCATGTCGCGCAGCCGCGATTACTTTGAGATTCTGCGTACCAAGTTGAAATGGGGAGAACGCTGACACACCATGCTGACCGACCTGACCATTAAAAATGTCGCTATCATTGACACCCTGCACATCGCCTTCAAGTCGGGACTGACGGTACTGACCGGGGAGACCGGCGCCGGTAAGTCGATCATCATCGATGCGGTAGGACTGATCATGGGGGGGCGTGCTTCCAGTGATCTGATCCGCTCCGGGGAGGAGGAGGCTGTCGTTGAGGCGCTTTTTGATATTTCGGCCCTGCCGGACATCAGACACCTGCTCGCCGAGGCCGGTTTCGACTGCGAGGATGAACTGCTGATTAAACGCTCCCTCTCCCGCTCCGGCAAAAACAGAATCTTCATCAACGGCGGTATGGCCACCCTCGCCCTCCTGGTTGACATCGCTCCGCGACTGATCAACATCTACGGCCAGCACGACTCCCAAACCCTCCTGAAACCGGAAAATCATCTGCGGCTGCTGGATGCCTTCGCCGGAATTACCCCGCTGCGACAGGCGTTTGCTACCCTGTTCAGCCGACTGGCATCGGTGAACAGCCGGCTTTCCGGGTTGGAACAGGCGGAGCGGGATGCTGAACATCGTCTCGACCTGCTGTCCTACCAGTCGGATGAAATTGCCAGGGCGGCACTTAAGCCGGGCGAGGAAGAACAGCTTGAGGAGCAGCGCCAACTTCTGGCAAGTGCAGAAAAACTGGGGGGCGTCAGCAGCGATGCCTTTGACCGGCTGTACGGCGGCGACGGTACCCTTCTGGGCCAGTTGAAGCGTATCAGTAAAGCGATTACGGAGTTATCGGCCATAGACCACTCGCTGGATGAAACGGCCACCTCTCTTGAAAGCGCCTATCTGCAGCTTGAGGATGCCGCCATCACCCTGCGCGACTACGCCTCACGAGTTGAGTCAAACCCCGCAGCACTTCAGCAGGTAGATGACCGCCTCGACCAGATTGGACGATTGAAGAAAAAGTATGCGCCGACCGTAGCGGATATTCTGACGTATAAAGAGACCATTGACGCCGAACTGGACCAGCTGCGCGGCAGGGGGCAGAGCAGGCAGGAGCTGGAGTCGGAGCGGGACGCATTGGCAGAGGAACTGGCGCGCCTGGGGGGCGCCCTGACCGCAGCACGGGGTGAAGCCGCTGTGAAACTCAAGCAGGCACTGGAGCGGGAAGCGCACGAGCTCGCCATGAAGGGGGCGGTAATAGAACCGGCGCTTGAAGCATTCCCGGAGCCTCGCAGCAGCGGTTATGAGCGGGTTGAGTTTCTTTTTTCGCCCAACCCGGGGGAGATCCCGCGGCCACTCGGCAGAATCGCATCGGGCGGGGAACTGTCACGTCTGATGCTGGCCATCAAACAGGTACTGCCTGACAGCGACGTCCCGACCCTGGTGTTTGATGAGGTGGATACCGGCATCGGCGGAGCCACCTCCGAACTGGTGGGAAGAAAGCTGAAAAACGTTGCAGACGGCCAGCAGGTATTGTGCATCACCCATCTGCCACAGGTAGCGGTGTTTGCCCGGCAGCAGCTCCGTGTGGAAAAGCAGATTACGGACGCCAGGACAAGCACCCGGATTTTCGAACTTGAGGGGGATGAACGGACCCGCGAGATCGCCCGTATGCTGGCCGGCAGCACCATCACCGATTCCGCCCGCGCGCACGCTGCCGAAATGCTGGCGGCGGCACACCGCTGACACGCATCCCCCGCCCAGAGACGACATCGACAATACCCCCCGCTCCCCGGAGAGACCACATGACACCTCAGACACACAACCTGTTTGAAGGAATTCCTGCAGAAATGAAGGATGAATTTTTTCAGACCTTGGCTGAATCAGGGGGAACACGCATTGAACGGATCGTGTCCGACGGACACGCAACGCCCGTCGGCCAGTGGTACAATCAGGGGTGGGATGAATGGGTACTGATAATTTCAGGGGGGGCGACGCTGCTCTTTGGCAGCGATTCACCCCCCCTGTGTTTGAAATCCGGCGATCATGTCATGATTCCCGCCGGCTGCCGCCACCGGGTGGATCGAACCAACCCGGAAGAAAAAACGATCTGGCTGGCGGTCCATTTCGGCGGGAACTGACCGCAGCGCCTACCTGCACACCACAGCCAGCCCCCTCCGTCATCCGTCATCCGTCAGCTCGGGATATTGGGCAGTTCCAGCTTGGCCATCTGCTGAACCATCCGCACTACCTGGCAACTGTAGCCAAATTCATTGTCGTACCATACATACAGGACGCACCGGTTCCCTTCGGCAATTGTCGCCAGTGAATCAACCACACCGGCACTGCGCGAACCGACAAAGTCGCTTGATACGACCTCCGGTGAGTTCGTGTAATCGATCTGGTTCTGCAGCGATGAATTAAGTGACATATCGCGCAGGTAACTGTTCAAACCGGCTACATCAACCGGCTGTGTCAGCTCCAGGTTGAGAATGGCCAGCGACACATTCGGGGTCGGTACGCGGATGGCGTTACCGGTCAGCTTGCCGGCCAGCTCCGGCACAACCTTGGCAACAGCCTTGGCAGCACCTGTTTCGGTGATAACCATGTTCAGCGGGGCACTGCGGCCGCGCCGGGATGCTTTGTGGTAGTTGTCGATCAGGTTCTGGTCGTTGGTATAGGAATGGCAGGTCTCTACATGACCATGCACGATTCCGAAACGATCGTTGACCGCTTTCAGCACCGGCACAATCGCGTTGGTGGTACAGCTGGCCGCCGAGAAGATGAGTTCCTCATCCGTGATCAGCTCGTCATTGATACCGGCTACCACATTGGGAATATCCCCTTTGCCGGGAGCGGTGAGAACAACTTTGGAGATTCCCTTGGCTTTCAGGTGTTTCCCCAATCCCTCGCGGTCGCGCCACTTTCCGGTATTGTCGATGAGGATGGCGTTATTGATGCCGTACTGGGTATAGTCAATGTCCTCGGGAGCATCGGCATAAATAATGCGGATCATGTTGCCGTTGGCAATGATGGCATTTTCTTCCTCATCAATCGTAATAATACCGTTGAAATGGCCATGAACCGAGTCACGACGCAGCAGACTGGCACGCTTGAGAAGATCATCCGCGCCCCCCTTCCGCACAACCGCCGCCCTGATACGCAGTTTTTCGCCGCTCCCCGCCTTCTCCACCAGAATACGGGCCAGCAAACGGCCGATACGACCAAAACCGTACAGCACGATGTCCTGCGGTTCCGGGCGCAGCGCGCTGCGGCCGGTATTTATGCTGGACAGTTCCTGAAGGATAAAATCATCAACCGCAACCGAACCGTTCAAACTCTTGTACTTGACAATCAGTTTGCCCATATCCACTCTGGCCGGGGCAAGTTCAAGTTTTGACATCGCTTCGATCATCGGCAGGGTTTCCGTTACGGAAAGCTCTTCATCAATTATAAGCCGGGCGAACCGGTGGGCTTTAAGAATATCGATCACCGAACAGTGCACCAGGGGACGGCCGTACACAGCCGGCACAACATTATTTTCACGGTACATTCTCCCGATAATCGGAAGCATCTGCTCGGCGCAATCTTCCTGAACCTTCCAGTCCTGAAGATACACTTCCTGTTTTTCTGAACTCATGATTCTCTCCTCCCATCCGTAAGATTTTTCCACACACAACAAAGTCGCTGATACTCCAGCGAACCAGTAGTTTTGTTACTTCACGCGCCCCACCAGACGCAACAGGCCGTCTAAAATTGTCAGCGGGCTGGGTGGGCAGCCGGGAATATACAGATCCACCGGCACTAATCCGTCTGCACCGTTATGGACTTCGGCGTGGTCCTTGAACGGGCCGCCGCTAATGGCGCAGGCACCGGCAACAATAACCAGTTTCGGCTCCGGGATCGCTGCATAGGTTGCCAGCAGCGCTTCACGCATATTTTCACTGACCGGACCGGTGACATACATACCGTCGGCATGGCGCGGACTGGCAACAAACTGGATACCGAAGCGCCCCAGATCCCAGCCGATTGTGGAGAGCACATTGGTATCCGCCTCACAGGCGTTGCAGCCGCCGGCGCTGACCTCACGCAGTTTGAGTGAACGTCCGAACAGGCGGAGCAGTTTCCCCTCCAGCGCCTGAGCCGGCACGTACTGCTGACCGGCGGTCACCGTCAGCCCTTCACGGCTGCGGCTTGACAAACGGGCATCAGTGGAAAAGGTCACCGCATCATGGGGACACGCAGCGGCGCAGTCGCCGCAGAACAGACAGTTCCCCATATCCAGCGTCAGCGGCCCCGAAGCGGAGATCGCACCGTAGGGACAGGCTGCGGCACAGGCACGGCACCCGGCCTCACAGCGTGAAGTATCCAGTTGCGGCAGCCCCCGGAATCGCGGCGGGAGCGGCTGCGGCGCATCGGGATACGCCATGGTGCGGTGCCCTTGGCGGAAACGGGCAAGAATGGCTTTCAGCATACGAACTCCAGTTTACAGATCAAATCCGCAATAAGAGAGATTAAAGCTCTTGTTGCAGAGCGGAAAGTCGGAAATCTGCTGGTCACGCAGGGCAAGCCCCAGCCCGTTCCAGTTATGAAATGACGGGTCGACAATCTTGTAGCGTTCAAAACGACCCCGGTCATCGGTCAGGGCCACATGGCAGATTTCGCCGCGCCACCCCTCGGTCAGGGCCACAGCGCAGCTGTCAGAGGCAACCCCCTTCGGTTGATTGAGACAACCGCCGCGCGGCAGGTGACGTATCTGCTCATCGATAAAGTCCATCGAGCGCTCCGCCTCAAGCCAGCGGAGCAGAGTACGTGCGGCAACATCACAGGTGGAGGTGGTGATAACCGGTATCTGACTCATGCGGAATATGCCGAACGGATGATCGCGCCGCACATCGCGGTTCAGACCGCACGCCCTGGCAGCCGGACCGACCAGTCCGATCTCGCGGGCATCTGTCTCCGACACGATCCCGATATCTTCCAGTCGTGCCATTACCGAAGGGGTATTCCAGAGCAGAGCGACCGCGCCGGCAAGATCTTCCCGAGCTGCCTGCAGCCGTGTGTACAGTTCATCGGCAATCGCCTGGTCACAGTCATAGCCGATCCCCCCCGGTTTGAGCAGACCTCGGCCAAAACGACTGCCGCAGATCAATGCGGTCATGTTGAGGAAATCCCCCCGGATCCGCCCGCAAAACGAGGCGGTCGGCAGATATCCCACATCACCGGCAATGGCACCAAGATCCCCCGTGTGATTGGCCAGACGCTCCAGCTCCAGTGCGATACCCCGTACCGTTTCGGCACGCGGTGACGCAAAAATGCCCCCCAGCGTTTCCATGATCATGCAGTGAGCCTGACCGTGACCGATTGTGGTATCCCCGGCTATTGTTTCCATCTGATGCATGGTGCGGGGCGTCGGGCCGCCGATCAGCGCGCGTTCGATGCCGCGATGCTGGAAGCCGAGCGCGATTTCAAGATGAAACACCTCTTCACCGTGGCACTGGAAGCGAAAGTGCCCCGGTTCGATAATGCCCGCATGAACCGGCCCGACCGCGACCTCATGCACCTCATCGCCTTCCACACGGTAAAAGTCCATTACGGCAGGCAGAAGACCGCCGCCGTCAGTATCCTTCCAGAACCCCTCGCCGTCGCAGAGCGGCTTTTGAAAGCGAACCGGCTTGAACCAGGGATGCCCTTCCGGACGGACCAGACACTGCTCGGCAATTTCCCGTTCAAACAGGTGCAGCTGCGGACAGACGGAGGCCAGAGACGGGAACGAGCGTCCGACGACCGTGGACACGATGCCGAGAGTGCCGCTCCCGGCCCGGTCTGACATGACGCAGTACAGCGTCGCCCCGGCGGAATTCGGCACACCGAAATAGGAGCAGGCCCGCCATCCGGCGGTAATGGAATCCAGTATCCCTTGAAAAAACGTATCGTTATCCGGCTGCGGTATTTCACTGCGCAGAAACGAGGCACCGTTATGGAAGGTCTTCATGCGAAAACTCATTGCCGCACCTCCAATAGCGCCGTAGCTTCATTCAGCAGATCCATCAGCGGTGCCGGAATCCATACCCCCAGCACAAACACCAGCAGCAGAAGGACCAGCGGCGGCCCGACCGTCAGGAGTGAGTCGCGGTATGAAGTTGTTTCGCTGTCGGCCGGCACGTCCCCCATAACCATGGGCAGAACGGTCAGCGCCATACCGATGAAAATGATCGTCAGGGAGATCAGGAAGATCGCGCCGATCAGCATACGCCCCTGGGTAAAGGCGCTGCTGATAATGGTAAACTCACTGATGAACGGTGCAAACGGAGGGGAGCCGGTAATGGCGATGAAACCGGCCAGAAACAGTCCTCCCGACCAGGGGAGACGCCGCAGGGCACCCCGCACATGGTCAGTGTTTTTGCTGTTGTAGGAGCGATGGATATTGCCGGACGAAAGAAAGAGAACCCCTTTGGACAAACCGTTGGCAAGAATATGGAACAGTGCGCCAAAAATCGCCTTCCCCCCAAGGCCGAGCGCCACCGCCATGATGCCCACATGCTCAACACTGGAATAGGCCAGCATCCGCTTGAAGTCGGTCTGACGCGCCATGAATATCGCCGCAATAATCATGGATATCAGACCCATAACGATCAGAGCGTTCTGATAAAATACAATTTCATTGGTGGCCAGACTGAGCTGGTAAACCCGGAGCAGTGCCAGGAACGCGAGATTGACCAATCCCCCCGACAGCAGGGCACCGACCAGACCGGGCGCCTCACCGTAGGCATCCGGTTTCCAGGTATGGAGCGGTGCGAGGCCGACCTTTGTACCGAAGCCGACCAGCAGGAAGACAACCGCCGCGTGAACCCAGCCGGAGGAGAGCTTGCCGGCATACCGCATGAGGTCATCCAGCAGCAGCGACGGTTCCACCTTGGCGACAATTGTGGCATACGCCAGAAAGTAAAGTCCGATCAGGGCCAGAGCAACGCCAACCGAGCAGATGAGCAGATATTTCCAGGTCGCCTCAATGGAGCGGGCGTTCCGGTTAAAGTAGATCAGCGGGGCCATGGAGATGGTCGTTGTTTCAAGCGCCACCCACATAAGTCCCAGATGGTGGGTGATGGTGACCAGGGAAGCGGCCGCCAGACAGATAAGCAGGCCGACACAGAGCATACGGTTGGAGCGTTCCCGGCGGTAATTAAGGTAGCCGATGGAGTAGATGGCACAGGCTAAAAACAGCAAGCTGGTGCTGAGAAGAACAATTTTCCCGAGGGCATCCAGGTGGAACCAGCCTCCCGGAGATTCGGGTGGGGTAATGACCAGCATCCGGACGGTAATCGCCATATGCCCGCACGCAAAAAGCGACAGCACCTTGGGACGCATCCGGTCAAAGGGGATCAGCCAGGTCGCAGCGGCTCCGATAAGCGGCAGTATGATCAGGGCAGCGTAAAAAAACATGAATCTACTCCTCTTTCAGAGAGGTCAGAAGTGATGTATCAAGGGATGAAAATTCACGGCTGATCTGGTTGATAACAATCCCCATGACGAAGGTGCCGACCAGCAGGTCGAGCAGTGCACCGGCTTCAACCATGACCGGCATCGCTTCCGCCAGCAGCAGGCCGAAAATGAATATGCCGTTCTCCATGACAAGATAGCCGATAACCTGGGAAATCGCCTTGCGGCGCGTCGTTAAAACAAGAAAGCCGGTCATGAGCGTGGCGATGGAAGCCGGCACAAACATATAATTCTGGTGCACCGGAAGCATCGGAAGACTGCCGGCAAAACCAAAAGAAAGAGCCGTAAACAGAGCGCCGAGGAGCAGCGTCGGGACATAGCCCAGGAACGGTTCAACTTCTCGCTTGATCTCGGCAGAACGGACGGCCCGTCCGAGCAGCAGCGGTATGACAAAGCCTTTGACCGCAATTATGACAATCGTGATTGCCACCAGATGCCAGGAAAACGGATGGAGCAAGCCGGGCAGAATACCGAGGATAACCCCCTGCACCGCCACCGCACGGATAGAAAAAATAAGACGGCTGGTGCCGAGCGAAATAAAATTGATCAGCAGAACCAGAACAAGAAATTGATCAGCCAGTGAAATCATTGCATCACCTGATGACGAGCAGAGTTGAGAATGCCGCCAGTATCGTCGCGGCAACCAGCAGTTGCGGGACGCGAACAAGACGGAGTCGGGCCATAACCGATTCGACGATTCCAATCAGAACCGCAAGAAGCAGCATGGAAACTATGAAGATTCCCCAGTCCGGAATTGGGTTGCCGGTGGCAAACGGCAGCGCCAGCTGGATGAAAAAGGCTCCCAGCACGAACAGCTTGAGGCTGGCGGCATACTGGATGATGCCGAACGCCGGACCGCTGTGATCAAGCACCATGACTTCATGAATCATGGTCAGCTCCAGATGGGTATTCGGATCGTCAAACGGGATACGGCAGTTTTCGGCCAGCAGCACGATGAACATCCCGCCAATGAGGAGCAGCAGTGACGCCCCTGCATACAGCCACGCCCCGCCGCTCACATTGGACAGCATCCCGGTCAGAGAATAGGACCCGGACAGACGTGACAGTGTGATCAGGGCAAAAAAGAGCGTCGGTTCAGCCAGGCAGGAGTAGGTCGCCTCCCGGGCGGAGCCCATTCCTTCAAAACTGGAACCGGTGTCAAGAGCAGCGGCCATGGTGAAAAAACGCCCCAGGGCAAACAGATAGGCATACAGGATCATGTCGCCGTCAAACGAGATCGGCGATGGGTGCGCCCCGAAGGGAACCAGCAGTGCAGCGACCGCTGCGGTGGCCAGGGCGACGATCGGGCCGGCGCGAAACACCCAGCTGGTTGTCGTACTGAAAACCGTCCCCTTCTGCAGCAGCCGGATGATGTCGTAATACGGCTGCAAAAAGGGCGCGCCGACTCTTCCCGCAAACGCCGCCTTGGTTTTGCCGATGACACCCAGCAGCAGCGGCGGCATGACGAGCGCCAGGAAAATATGAATGATACTGTTCGTCATGGTAACTCCATACCCGGATACACAGGATTTGGTACGTTCATAAAACAGATTCCGGTGGACGTCAATGCGCCCACAGCATCAGAATAAACAGGGTGGCAAAGATATACACCATATACACGTGCATCTGGCCATGCTGCAACCGCCTCAAAAAAGCAAACGACAAGCCGGCCAGACTGAACAGCGGCGCAACGACCCGCTCCAGAAGCGTCTCCGTCGGCTGGTCACTGCAGCTGGACTCTCCGGGGAAAAGACCGGACAGTGTGGGGCGCTCGACCCGCTGGCGCATGATACCATCGAAGACAGAAACCGCAAGCTCGGAAAACGACGACCCGCCGTACTGCATACGCGCCGTTCCGCGCAGGTAGCCGCATCCCCAGGTTGATGTCGATGACACCGGCGCTTTACCCAGGCGCCACCGCCAGAGTAGCGCCACCACGGCGGCAACGGTCAGCAGCAGCACAGCGGCCAGCGAAAGTTTACCCAGTAGTGCGCCGTACTCCGCCGGTATTGTGTCCAGAGATAACTGAGGGAAAAAGGACGCCACTGCCGGTGTCACCAGTCGAAGCACCAACTGCGGAACAACCCCGATCAGAAGACAGAGCGCACCGAAAAAAGCCATGGGCACCAGCATCGTCCATCCCGCTTCGTGCGGGTGAGCAGCGCCAGGACTACGGGGTGTGCCGAGGAACACCGAACTGTACAACTTGGTAAAGGCGATAACGGCAAGTCCGCCGACCAGCGCCAGTACCGGAGCAAGAAACACCAGATACACCAGCGTGTCAGCCTTGAACTGGAGGAAAAAACTGAGGTACAGGAGAAATTCCCCGACAAAGCCGTTCAGAGGGGGGATACCGCAGATTGCAACCGAACCGATCAAAACGAGCAGAGCCACCCGGGGCATCCCTTTGCCAAGCCCGCCCATCTGGTTCATCTCACGCGTACCGACGGCATGGATTATGGCACCGGAGCCGAGAAACAGCAGCGGCTTGAAAAAACTGTGGTTGAGAATATGGATCAGGGCGCCGGCCATGCCGAGATACATCAGTACGGGGAGGTTACTTGACATTCCCATCAGGGCAACACCGAGGCCGGTGGTGATGATACCGATGTTCTCGATGCTGCTGCAGGCAAGCAGGCGTTTCAGGTCGCGCTGGGCCACGGCGAACGTGATTCCGAGCAGCGCCGAGGTAAGCCCGCTCAGGGTAAGGATGATCCCCCAAACCAGCGGCGGGTCATGAAAACAGGTCAGGGTGCGGAAAATGCCGTACAGCCCCATCTTCAGCATGACACCGGACATGAGCGCCGAAACGTGACTGGGGGCGTTGGCGTGGGCCGAAGGGAGCCAGAGGTGGAGCGGCATAATGCCGGCTTTGGCACCGAACCCGATAAACGCCGCCAGTGCGATCAGTGTGGTATGGGGAGCCAGCGCTGAAAGCGAACCGGCAGCCGGAATCAGGAACGAACCGGTGGCGGCCGCCAGCAATGAAAAATAGACAACCAGCGCCGCCGTGCCGGCGTGGGTGGCAATGAGGTACACGATTCCGGCGCGCCGCACATCCTCCCGGTCATGTTCCGTCACAAGCAGGAAGTAAGCGGAAAGTGCCATAACTTCCCACACCATGATAAAAAATACGCCGTTGCGGGCAACGAGAAGGATAGCCATGGAGGACGCCAGCAGGCCGTAGAAAAAGGTCAGCCAGGGCTCTGTGGTGCGATGCACCGCCGCCGGCCAGTAGCCGACCGCAAAAAGAGAACCGGCGGCAGATACCAGAAAAACCGGGATGAGAAAAAACGCGGAAAGGGGATCAATGACGAGTTCACAGGGGCCGAACGGCAGGCCCCACTCAAGAACATAGGTGGTGGTTGTCCGGCTGAAAAGGAGCAAAAGGGAAGCGGGTACACCGGCAAAAGCGGCCAGAATGGTCGCTATCGCAGAAAAAATCTGGCCGGAACCCGGTTTATTTTGAAGGAACAGGCCGGGAATACCGGCAGAACCGATGACAAGCGCGGCGCAGAGTGCCACGAGCGCAGGGTCACAGGCGCCCTGCAGTACAGAATACATAACAGAAAACTCCTTGGCAAAGATCTGAGCAGGGGATGTGCTGTCTCCCCTTCAGCGGCAGGTGAATAGTGACTCGGATACGTATACGTGTCAATAAAAAACAGGTTCCGGCTACTCGCGGTAAACGGTGTTATTACGCTGTACTACCTTGATATCACCGACAGACATGTCATATACCCAGCCGTGCAGAGAGAGTCGTTTGGAATTCATGGCCGTACGGACAAACGGGTACTCCTTGAGATGCTCCAGCTGCAAACGGACATTTTCCTCGACAATCAGGTTCATGCGCTGTTCCGGCGGGATATCCATATGCAGCCCTTTGAGCTTGTCGTCCACCCGTTCCCGCGCTTTGTAGGCATTGTTCAGCCAGATCGGAATATAGCGGTCATCCTCGTTTTCCTCATCAAGCGCCGCGATGCCGCCGCAGCCGTAATGACCGCAGATGATGATATCCGGAATTTCCAGATGATTGATGGAGAACTCCAGCACCGCCGAAAGGTTCCAGTCGTTGGTCGCAACAATATTGCCGACGTTGCGGTGGACGAAGATCTCTCCGGGCCGCGTCTGGGTGATCGTATTGACCGGAACACGGGAGTCGGAACAGCCGATCCAGAGCACCGTCGGCCGCTGCTGTTTGGCAAGTTCCTCAAAATAGTCGCGCTCCCGGTCGAACACATCGGAGACAAAGCGCTTGTTGCCGTCAAGAAGCATTGTGATCATGGTAATCCCTCCGGGGCGGTCTCCGCTAGAAATAGCTGACGGCCAGCAGCACAATCAAGGTGACAAGTGAATACAGAACATACTGCTGCAGAATACCGCTCTGCAGTCTGCGAATACCGGAAGTCCGCTGGTACAGATCCTTCAGCACCGGAATATACACCAGCTCCAGCACCGCCTCCGGCACATGACTGGCAAAGCCGGTTTTCCCGGGGAAAAGCCCGGCGATTCTGCCCGGCTGATGACTCTCCGGCCTGAGGGCAAAGGCGAAAAGTGAGGTGAGCATTCCGGCAAAAGAGGAGGCGCTGTACTGCATCCGGGGGGCGGGACGCTGATAGCCGCATCCCCAGGTGACGGTTTCCCCCTGCGGCTTCCGCTGGAGAATACGGCGATACCACAGGGCAAGAAGGGCTATGATGACAATCAGCAGCAGACCGGTGCACGATATCATGGCCGTTGGCACGAGTTTCTGGAGGGCGGTTCCCGCCGCACCGGCCGACGACGGAAGCACCGTCAGACTGACGGTCTGCAGCACTCCGGCGACAGCTCCGGGGGCCAGACCGATGGCAACGCACATCCCGCCCAGCAGCAGCATCGGCAGCAGCATCTGCCAGTCCGCTTCATGACCAGCAGCGTGCTGTTCAGAACGGGGAGCGCCCAGAAAGACGACGCCATATACCTTCACAAAACAGGCCACCGCCAGGCCGCCCACCAGCGCCAGGGCCGGAGCGGCCAGAGACACGGCAACCGCTGCACCGCCATCTCCCTGCATCCCCTGGAAAAAACCGAGGTAGATCATCAGTTCGCTGACAAAGCCATTGAGCGGCGGCAGACCGCAGATCGCCACCGAACCGACACCGAACAGCAGGGCCGTGTAGGGAAGACGCCGCGCCGCGCCCCCCATCAGATCAATCTCACGGGTGCCGGTAGCGTGGATAAGCGAACCGGCTCCCAGAAAGAGCAGCGCCTTGAATACCGCATGGTTAAGCACATGCAGCAGCGCACCGCCCATACCAAGCAGCATCATGGCCGGCGAACCGACCTTCTGCCCGACCAGGGCAACACCGAGCCCCATGAAGATAATGCCGATGTTTTCAATGCTGTGATATGCCAGCAGCCGCTTCAGGTCGTGCTGGCCGATGGCGAAGGCGACGCCGATCACCCCGGAAACGATGCCGAGAACCAGTACGCAGCAGCCCCACCAGAGCGGTATGCCATGGAAAAAGGAAAGTGTTCTGATCAGCCCGTACACCCCGACCTTGAGGATAACTCCGGACATGGCGGCAGAAACATGGCTCGGGGCGTTGGCGTGCGCCGACGGGAGCCAGATATGAAACGGCATGATGCCGGCCTTCAGGCCGAAGGCAAACAGGGCGGTGAGAAAAACAGCCTCCGCCACCCCGGTTGACGCAGCGAGGGAAGCGGGTGACGGAAATAACCAGGAACCGCACAACAGGTTCAGCAGCGGGAAAAGGGCAAACAGGCCGAGCGTCCCGGTGTGGGTCGTGATCATGTACAGCACGCCGGCTTTCTTGACCTCCGGTTTTTCATCTTCCGTGGAAACGAGGAAATAGGCGGACAGCGCCATGATTTCCCAGGCGAACAGGAAGCTGATACCGTCCCGGGCCAGCACCACTCCGCTCATACTGGCGGTCATGAGGCCGAAGAAAAAGGTCATCGTGCGAACGGTACCGGGGTGGTCGTTGGCGTTCCAGTAGGAGCGCGCATACAGAGCGGCACAGCCGGGAATGAGGAAGATGGGGATGAGAAACCAGGCCGACAGGGAATCGAGGCCGAAGTTGACCGGACCGAAGGGGAGCGTCCAGGCCAGCTCAAACAGAATGGAGTGGCCGGAAAGGAGAGTGATAATAGAGCCGGTCAGGCCGAGGCATGACGCAGCGAGCATAAGAACGATGGACAGCAGCTGCAGCGCAGAAGCCCCCAGAGAACGGAGGAACAGCAACGGGACGCCGGAAAGCGCAGCCAGCAGCGTGGCGGTAAGAATCAGGGTACTCGGGGCGAACAACTCCTGAGCCATGAAGCGGCTACCTCCTGATAACAGGTTCCTCCAGCGTGCGAATCGCAGCCATTATCTCGGCTTCGGTGCCGGGGCGATGGAGCAGTTCCTGGAAAGGCTGGTCATGCAGCAGAAATGCAAGTTTTGCCAACAGATGGAGATGCGCCTTCACATTGGGGGTTACGAGCGTAAAAAGTATCGTGACCGGTTGACCGTCTACGGCTTCAAAATCAATCGGGTTCTTGAGGAAACAGAGGCTGATGGCCGATGCCCCCGCCTGCCCGAGGATCGGACTGCGGACATGGGGAATGGCAATACCGTTACCAAGAGCTGTTGAGCCGAGGGCTTCCCGGGCCAGCAGAGTCTGCAGCAGGAATTCCTGATCCAGGCCGTTGGGAAGTTTAAGCAGGGACACAACCTCCCGCAGTGCCGATTCCGGAGTGTCGCCCGGCAGATCATAAAAAATACCGCCATACTGAAGAGCCTCTGAAACTGACGACAGATGGCTCGGTTCATTTTCAGCGGCAAAAAGATCCGCCGGGATCATAATCCCCTGGCTGGTGGCCCATTCCAGAAGATCAACCCGGTTGATACGATAGCGGTCATCATGCTTGTGGGCAGGAAGCCCCTTGCTTTTGATCCAGCTTAACACAGTTTTTTCATCGACGCCCATGGCGGCGGCAAGATCAACAACCTTTAAAAACATTGCAGGACTCTCCGGAAAATCAACATTCCACGCAAGTGCCGGTAATTCTGGCTGACGTGCGAAAAACAATATGTTATTACCAATAAAACGTCAATTGCAATTTCTTCCGGCAAAACGGCGTACAACACGCCTGTGAGGCACATTTAATGGACCACGAACTGACCGCACAACTCAAACAGGTACTCACGTCACTCCAGCTGCTGCTGCCGAAACCGGTGGCCGGGATCGACTGGGCGGTCTGTCACGCCGCCAACTGGCGACGCCACTCCTTCAGCGGCTATCTGGAACCGGTGGAAAGTATAGAGCAAATAAGGCTTGATGACCTGCTCGGCATCGAAGAGCAGAAACGGGTGGTTGAGGAAAACACCCGGCAGTTTCTGGCCGGCTATCCGGCCAACAATACCCTGCTCTGGGGTACGCGCGGCACCGGCAAGTCATCGCTGATCCGGGCGGTACTCAACAATTACGCCGGCGAAGGGCTGCGCATTGTCCAGGTTGACAAAACCGATCTCATCCATCTGCCGGACATCGTAGACAGCATCAAACGTCTGCCGTACCGTTTTATCATTTTTTCCGACGATGTATCCTTTGAAGTGGGCGAATCAAGCTATAAAATGCTGAAAAGCGCCCTCGACGGCGCGGTCTACGCCCCGCCCGACAACGTTTTGATATATGTCACCTCCAACCGCCGTCACCTGCTGCCCGAATTTGAAACAGACAATCGCGGTGCCATGCTGATAAACAATGAAATGCACCATGGCGAAGCGATTGAGGAGAAAATCTCCCTCTCCGGGCGGTTCGGCCTGTGGGTCGGCTTCCACCCGTTCAGTCAGGATCAGTACGTTTCCGTCACCCGGCAGTGGGTCGGTAAACTGTTTGCGAAACAGGGCTCACCTCTGGTCTGGACCGAGGAAGCACGGGCAGCGGCCATTCAGTGGGGATATGACAAAGGGGACAACAGCGGGCGGATCGCCTACCAGTTCGCCTGCCGCTGGGTCGGCATTCAGATGCTGAAGCATCAGGCGGCCCACCAGTGAAGCGCCATTTTCACGTGGCCTGTGCCATCATTGAACTGGACGGAAAAGTGCTGGCTGCCCAGCGCAGTGCGTCCATGACCCTGCCGCTCAAATGGGAATTTCCGGGCGGCAAGATTGAGGCGGGCGAATCGCCGGAACAGTGCGTTGTTCGTGAAATATGTGAGGAACTTGGTGTCTCTGTTGCCGTCAAAGCCCCCTTCTCCCCGGCAACCCACAGCTATCCGGACTTTACCGTTACCCTGTATCCGTTTACCTGCCGCCTGACAGGCGGCCTGGTCACCGCCTACGAACACCACGCCCTGCAGTGGATAGAACCGGTCCGGATGAAAGAGCTGGACTGGGCGGCAGCTGATCTGCCGGTGCTCGGCGAGTATCTTGCCACAGCCCTGGCCGGGGAGACCTCCACCGCATGACCACCCCCGCATCTCCCCCTGTAAACCGGGTCTATTTTTTTCTCGTCCTCACTACCCTTCTCTGGGGCGGGAGCTTCCTGTTCACCAAAATCGGAGTATCGGCAATTCCGCCGCAGCTGTTTGTTCTGACCAGATTCACGCTGGCCACGACCATCATGCTGCTGGTCTGTTCCACCCGCCTGAAAAATATGAATACCGGCATCCTCACCCGGGGGATGATTGTCGGCATCGCCCTTGGCCTCACCAATATGAGCTTTGTGTTCGGGATTCAGGGAACAAGCATCTCAAGGGCCGGCATCCTTAACAACCTCTTCGTGCTGTTCATCCCGGTCATCACAAAGATCGTCTGGCGCGACCGCATCGGGCTGGTCAACGTCGCCGGCATCGTCCTGGCTGTAGCCGGAATAGCCCTGCTGGCAACAAGCGGCGGCAGCGGATTCAATCACGGTGACCTGCTCTCCACATTCTGCGCATTCATGATCGCCTGCCACATCATCTCCGTTTCCAAAGTCCTGAAAAACGATGATGTGTACCTCATTTCCCTTGTCCAGTTCGCCACCGTCACCCTCATCGCCGGTGCCGCCACGCTGCTGTTCCCGCTCCCCGCGTTCACTATTCCCCGCTCCGCAGTCATGTCGGTTATCTACTGCGCAATTTTTCCGACGGTGATCTGTTTCACGCTCCAGAACTTTTACCAGCGCTACGTCACCCCCACCCGTGCCGGGCTGGTGTACACCCTTGACCCGGTCTGGAGCCTCATCGCCGGCTTCTTCTTTCTGGGGGAACGGCTGAACGGCCGTGAATGGATCGGCTGCGGCATCATCTTCATGGCCGCGCTTCTGCCGCTGCTGTACCGTCTCAGCGCGGAAAGCCGCTTGATCAGCACCTATCTCAAGCGGAAGGCATAATCCGGAGCGGCTTTTCCGGAATTCATACCATTGTCGGAGACTACCCCTGTGGAACCTTCACCCATAATCGAAAAAATCAAGAAGCTGCTGGCGTTGGCCGACTCCAGCAATGAGCATGAAGCCGCCCTGGCCGCCGGTCACGCCCAGCGGCTGCTGGCAGAGCACAACCTTGCCATGGCCGACATCGAAGCGTCCCACCGGCCGGACAAGGCTGACACGGTGGAAACAGCCGTAGCCAAAACCCTGCCGAAATGGCTGCGCCACCTGAGCGCCGGGGTCAGCAGCGCCTTCGATTGCCAGGCTATTCACCACCCCGCCACCGGCAAAATGACCTTTATCGGCGTAGGTGCCGACGTTCAGATCGCGGCCTATACCTTCACCTATCTGGATAGAACCGTCAGAAAACTGTGCGGCACCTATATGAAGCAGTACGACCCGGCCACCACCGCTACCCGCCACCGTGAGCTGGTACGTCACTCCTATTATCTGGGAGCGGTGTCAACCATTACCACCCGCCTGAGAGAGCAGAAAGTGCAGACGCCGGTCACCACCGGAGCACTGGTTCCGGTGAAGGAAGGGCTGATCAAACAGGCCATGAACGAAATCGGGAACATCAGAACCATGCACAGCCGGAGGAGCTACATCAACAGTGATGCCTACAGCAGAGGTCAGGCTGACGGCGGGGAGATCGGCATCCACCACGGCATCACCGGCAGCGGATCGCCAAGGAGCATTGGCCGCTGACACCGGTGAAACAATGAGTCAACCGATCTGAACACCGGTGTTGAAATAGTGGACGAAATAGGATATACAAACTGCTCGCTAACGGAGAGGTGTCCGAGTGGTCGATGGTGCCTGACTCGAAATCAGGTGTACGGCAACGTACCTAGGGTTCGAATCCCTACCTCTCCGCCACAAAAAAAACAATGGGTTACAGCCGGAACGCTGTAACCCTTCTTGTTTTAAAACTGAAAAATGTGAACGTAGCAACCAAAAGGAGAAACCATTGGCAAAAGTAACTGAAAAATCGCTAAAAGCCCGCTGTACCGAGTTAAACATGGGACCGCTGCGCGGCACAACCTTCGGCATCAACTTTGAGCGCACCGGAAATGGCTACACCGTCGAGTTAAAATACCGGGATGCTACCCCGCCGAAAATCCTGGCTGTCGATGTAACCGCTGCTGAAGCTGCCGCAACTGTCGAAGGTGCGGCAGCCGGTGCCGCTGCAGTTCAAGTCGCAGGTTTGGATAAGCCCGAATTTGTCACCAGGGATACATTCATCCGTCAGGCTGGTGAAAGATGCCCGAAGTGTGCAACCAAGGACATCTCTCCCGGTCATTTGTCGGCATTGAAGGGTACGATGACACAGCAGTGTTTATGCCAACGGTGCGGCTTGTCATGGAACAGCATCTATCGCCTCGACGATTACGAAGCTGCAGTTGCTGTGGAGGTATGAAGTATAATACGGAATCAGAAAACGTTTATTGACCCAAGTGAGGGTTGAGAATGGGATATCAGAGAGCGAATTTTGTAGACGGGCTTTAGACGATCTTTTTGATAAAATGGAGACACTGGGTGAGCTTGTTGACAACGGACCGGTGAAAGTACCATCAATAATAAA
>CAINRC010000078.1 GCA_903852495.1 uncultured Geobacteraceae bacterium
ACCAGCACACGAAGAGGAAACCACTTTTCGGGCTTGTGAAGGGTCTCTTCTGTCAGATAGGCATTTGAGGGAGGAGCACTGCCCAAGTCTATCAAGGTCAAATTAAGTTCCGAATCACAGTGGCGGCATTTCATAACGCTAATCCTTTGAAATCAGATGTAATCATAGGGTGTTGTTTGTCGCGAAGGGATTGTTCGGTTACTGGTAACGGCCATTCAATTGCAAGCTTGGGGTCTAGTGAGTTTAAAGCTGCTTCTGCGTTTGAATTATATGGCGCTGTGTGAAAATAGAGCATTTCGCAATCATCGGTAAGTGTTTGATAGCCATGGGCAAAGCCTTCGGGAATAAAAAGCGTTTTATAATTAGTTGCACTTAGTATTTCCGCATGCCAGAAGAGAAAGGTTGGTGAATCAGTGCGAACATCTACAGCCACATCATATACCTCACCCTTAAGGCACTGGACAAACTTGACTTCGGCGTAGGGTGAAAGTTGAAAGTGCATCCCGCGAACGGTACCGATTTTTTCTGTTAAGGTGTGGTTGATCTGAGCGATAGTTTGCCCTTTTAATATATCGGTAAGATCATTTTGGCAAAAAAGACGTTCCAGATACCCTCGATTGTCGCCAAGCGGCTTTCGTTGAATTATTTTTAATCCTTGTAAGGGGGTGTCTTTGATGTCGAAACGAGCGGTCATGAAAAAAAGTGCTGAGTATTCAGTGCTGAGTGCCGAGTGAAACCAAGATAGTTGGCAATTGGCAGTCAAAAAGAAAAAGTCAAGAGTGAGAATAGTTCGCAGTTGACGGTGAAAGCAATGAATGCATCTCTACTTGGTTGGCGGCTGATTTCATGAATTGAGACGCTTTGCGTTTTTCGGTGTTATTATGTGTTTTCCAGACTTTGCCTCGATTTCTTTTCGGGTATTACCTGCTATAGTTCCGCCTTGTCGGGCTATTTCGCGACTTTCTTCAAAACCTTCAGGCTTTTTTTGACGAGATATTTCGGTGGTGCTGGCCTCTGCAAGCATGTTGAGTACCAACTCCAGATTGGTCATATGGTCGCGTAAGTTTTCCTTTTTCAGTGACTTAAGCTGTTTGTAATGCTGTGTAGTATGTCCTGACCAAGCTTTGGTAATTTCATCGGTAAGAATAGCAAACTCTCCGCCTTTTTTAATACCCCGATCTTCCCATTCATCGGTAAGTTCTTTGCGTACCTCAATGCTTTTGATTCGCTGGTTAATCCAATCACGAGAGTACCCTTTTTTAAGATATGTCTCCATTCCCCGCTCTAATGCAAGCTCAGGATCCTCAGTTTCTTCTATTCGCTCGTAACCAACACGAGCAAGCCACAGTTTGAATGGCTCTGCTTTTGGTGACGGAATTGATTGTACGAGACGCAACAACTGCTCAGTATCAACCACATCAGTCATACGCATTTTACCGTCTGCTGCGACCATTTTCAACCCGTGACAAATTTTCACAGTTTCATTACCCTCTGCAATCAACCTTTGTTTAAGTTTGCGCCAATAGGCCGCAGGATCTTTACTATCTGTAAGTATGGAGACAACATCTACAATACTGAAATACCAAGCTTGACTCTCATCATCCCATTCGGAGCGAACATGTTTGTTTTCAAAAAGCTTGATTTTGGTCATTCTTGTAACAATAGTGCTGATTTTCTTAGTGCTAAGCTGAAAGAAAGAACGTTCAGGGCTTATGGATACTTCGCTTCGCTCAGTATGACAACATGTTCTGGAAGTTTGAAATTATGCCTTGCTTGTCATGTAGTCGGTGATCTGGTTGATGCACAGGTTGTAGATGTTGGTGGTTTTGTATTGCTGGTACCAAGTTATGGTTTCGGTTATTGCTTTGGTTATGTCCCATTTTGGAGACCATCCAAGTTGGGATTTGGCTTTTGTGATGTCGAACTTGAGAATGTTTGCTTCGTGGGGAGCATCTGGGTTTGAGTGGTCTTGCCAACTCCCTTCTCCCCAAGTTTGGACAATTTGGTCTACAAGCAAGCCTACAGAGAGAAAGCTGGAGTCTGTAGGTCCAAAATTATATGCTTCGGCATACTCCGTTGGATGTATATACATTTTTTCTGCAAGATGCAGATAACCTGAGAGTGGTTCAAGGACATGTTGCCAGGGACGAATGGCGTGGGGACTCCGAACTATAATTGGATCGCCTTTTTCAAGTGCACGTATACAGTCGGGAACAATTCGATCGATCTGCCAGTCACCGCCGCCGAATACATTACCGGCACGTGCTGTTGCAATGCTTTTGCCGTGATGGGCAAATGTATCGGGATTGAAAAATGATTCACGATAGGAATTGCTGACAAGTTCACTGCAGGCTTTACTTGAGCTATAGGGGTCATAGCCTCCGAGGCGGTCGTTTTCGCGGTAGCCCCATACCCATTCTTTGTTTTCGTAGCATTTATCTGTGGTGACATTGACGATCACCTTGACAGACTCGGTCTGCCTGCAGCATTCGAGCAAGTTTACAG
>CAINRC010000079.1 GCA_903852495.1 uncultured Geobacteraceae bacterium
CTGGCGGCGTCAATCTGCGGCCTTACGTGTGCGGCGTACCGATGTACGCCTCCGTGTAATCCCTTGATTTCCTTGCCAGGAGAAAAAATCCCCGCTTTCCGCTACGGAAACCAACAGTTGCTCATCCGGAGTTTCCGGATGACAACCACCTAGATATTCGGAGCGTTATGACCAATAATTATTCAAAGATACGTACAATTTGCTGTTTGCTGCTTGCTACAGTCCTGTCTGGATTGCTCTCCGGAGCCGGCATCCCGCAGGATGGATACGCCGGCATGGGGGAGATGGCCGGGGCAGGCGGCGGAAAGCGGCTCATGGCACACTATTCAGGTGTGCTTGATGTTATCCACGAACAACGGTTAAAATTTGCCGCCGAGCACGGAGTGTCAGACCCGGCCGGGCTTGTGGCGGCAGTCAGGCATAGTCCCCTGGCACATCTGTTGATCAGCGTGGCCATCGAAGAAAGCCGGGGTGACCCGGCGGCGGTTGGAGCGGCAGGAGAATTGGGGGCATGGCAGGTTAAACCCACCGATTGGGGAACGGTGCCAAAGGATCTCCATGCTCAGGCCGGTCAGGCGGAAAAAATAATCCGTGCTCTGCTGAACAGCTGCAATGGCGACCGCGTTCAGGCGCTGGCGCACTATAACGGCGGCACATCTCCACCCGGCAAAAGTTACCGGTATGCCAAAAGGGTTCTGAAACGGGCGAAGCATCTCCAGGTTGCCGCTGATTATCTTCCGCCGGAGAACCGCTCACCTCTGTACGACCGGCAGTTGGCAGGATAACAGGAGCAAACTATGACCACACACTGTATGCACTCAGCCGATACCGGCCCCGCAGATGCGGTTCGTTCACTGAGCCAGGCGGAAACTGTTACCGCCCTCGAAGCACGGGTGGCCGCACTGGTTGCGGAACTGGGCTGGAAAGACCGGATGCTGGTGCAGCAAAACCGTACGGCGGTCATGGGAGAGATGCTGGACACCATAGCCCACCAGTTGCGGCAACCGCTCAATAACCTGGCCATGATTATTCAGGGGCTGCAGATCGAGTACGATTCCGGAGCGCTTACCAGAGAAGAGTTCCATGGCACTATCCGGGACGCCATGGCCATCATCATGAAGATGTCCGGTTCTATCCGGGAGTTCCCCAGCTTTTTGCGTGAGGAGAAAGATCCACAGCGCTTCAGCATCAGTGAGATGGTAAGAAATGTCATGCCGCTGGTTTCTCCATCTCTCCAGGCGAAAAACATCCGGGTTGAAGTAGAGGCAGATACAAAAGTTGACGCTGTCGGCCGACAGAACGAATGTGCGCAGGTACTGCTGGGCATACTCTCCCACTGCCGAAGTGTCTGCCGTGGTCGCTTCGCTGCCGATCCGCGCATCGATATTCGGGTCACCCGTGAAAACGGCCACGGGGTGCTGATTGTCCGTGATAACTTTGGTGCTGTTCCGGAGGACGCTCTGCCCGGTCTGTTTACTCCGGTCATCACCCGTACCGCCCCTGACTACGGGGCCGGCTTTGGCCTGTATATCTCTAAAATACTCGTGGAGCAGCGTCTGGGCGGGCGCTTGTCGGCTCGAAATGTGGATGGCGGGATGGAGTTCAGGATTGAGGTGTGACGGAGGATGCATCAGGTTCCGCTCAGCGAATTCATCCGGCGGCTGCGCAGCCATGCGGAGCGTGGCCTCAGTCAGGCTGAGGCTGCGGAACGCCTTCGCAGGGATGGCCCCAATGTCCTGATTCAGCGAGAGAAAGATTCGGAGGTTCTCAAGTTCCTCCGGCAGCTTACAAGCCTTTTTGCCCTGCTGCTCTGGTGTGGTGCCGGATTTTCGCTAGTGGCAGAGTATCTGGTGCCGGGCCAGGGTAGCCTTGCCATTGCCATCGCCCTGATCGGCGTTGTCCTGCTGAACGGCGGTTTCAGCTACTGGCAGGCGCATAAGGCGGAAGCGATCATGGACAGCTTCCGCGACCTGCTCCCCAGGCGGGCCACCGTACTGCGTGACGGAGTCCTGCTTGAAATCCCGGCCTCGGCGGTTGTGCGGGGAGATTTGCTTGTTCTGGAAGAGGGGGGGCAGGTACCGGCTGATGCGCGTCTGGTGGCGGTTGCCGGTCTCAAGGTTGATAATTCATCGCTGACCGGGGAATCGGAGCCGCAGCTGCGAACGGTGGAACCGACCGGTCACCGGCTGCTGGAAAGCAGAAATGTGGTTTTTTCCGGTACGCAGGTTATGGCCGGCAACGGGCGGGCGGTGGTTTTCGCCGCAGGGATGAAAACCCAGATCGGACGAACCGCCGACCTGACCCAGAGTGTGACGGCGCGGGAAATTCCGATTAACCGCGAGATACGGCGCTTTACCCGCATCATATCGGTCGTGGCGGTTGTCATGGGGGTTCTGGTCTTTCTGGTAAGCCTGGCCTGGGTTGATACGCCGATCTGGAGCAAGCTGGTATTTGCCATAGGAATCATTGTTGCCAACGTGCCGGAGGGGTTAATGGCAACCGTCACTCTCAGCCTCTCCATCGCTGCCCGGCGCATGGCCGGCCAGAAGGCGCTGGTGAGGAATCTGGAGTCCGTTGAAACCCTGGGCTGCACCACGGTAATCTGCACGGACAAAACCGGCACGTTGACAACCAACCGCATGACGGTACAGCGCCTTTTTCTCAATGAGTGCATCCACAGTGAGGCCGACGCCGATTTCGGGGCGGAGGAGCTGGAAAAGTTCCTGCTGGTAGCCACTCTGTGCAACAACGCCCACCTGAAGCCTGACGGCGGTTTTTCCGGCGATCCGACGGAAACCGCTCTGCTCACATTCGGCAGTAAATTCCATGACCCTGCTGCAGTTCGTGCTGTTTCACCCCGCCTGTTTGAGGAACCGTTTACCGCTGCTACCAAGCTGATGGTGACGGTCAACCGGATTGACGGTGCAAGCGTGGCCTGCCTGAAAGGGGCTCCGGATGTGGCCATCCATGTATGCGACCAGATCCTCATAAACGGTGAACCGCGACCGCTGCTTGAAGCGGATCGCCAGGCCTACCTGAAAGCTTATGAAGAGCTGGCGCGCAGGGGGGAACGGGTGCTGCTGTTTGCCTATCAGCAGCTTATCCCCCGTGACGAATGGACTTCTTCTGATCTTCCCCAGGGCGGCTACATATTTATCGGTCTTGCCGGTCTGTTTGACCCGCCCCGTGCGGAGGTACCCGGCGCTGTTGCCGCGCTGCGGGAAGCGGGGGTGCGGATAATCATGGTGACCGGTGACTACCAGACTACGGCCCTTGCTATCGGACGAATGGTGGGGATTGTCAGCGGCGAAGCGCCGTTTGTTATCAATGGGGAACAGCTGCGCGGTATGGCTGACGCGCACCTTGACTGGGAACTGGAACAGGCGGAGGTCATTTTCGCGCGCACATCTCCTGACCAGAAACTGCGCATTGTTCAGGCGCTGCAGCGCCGGGGCGAAGTGGTTGCGGTCACCGGCGACGGGGTTAACGATGCCCCGGCGCTGAAACAGGCTGACATTGGTGTCGCCATGGGGTTGTCCGGCACCGACGTTGCCCGTGAGGCGGCGGATATGGTGCTTCTGGACGACAATTTTGCCACACTGCTCCCCGCCGTGCGCGAGGGACGGACAATTTTTGACAATCTCCGCAAAGCAAGCTCCTACATTCTCACCAGCAATGTTGCCGAAATCACACCTTTTCTTGCCTTTCTGCTGTTGGGAGTCCCCTTGCCACTCACGGTTCTGCTGGTTCTTGCCGTTGACCTTGGCACTGATATGCTGCCGGCGATCGCTCTCGGCTCGGAACCGGCGGAGCGCGATATTATGCACATCCCGCCACGAGAGCGGTCATCGCATCTGGTGAATGCGCGGCTGATGCTGCTGGCCTACGGACTGTTCGGCTTGATTGAATCCGCCGCAGGGTTCTACTCGTATTTTTCTATTCTTTACGCCGGCGGCTGGCAGTGGGGGCAGGGGCTTGCCCCGTCGGACCCGTTGTACCTGAAAGCGGTATCCGGTTTCTTTACTGCGGTTATTCTCTGCCAGGCGGCCAACGGCATTATCAGCAAGACCAGCCGCCAGTCCATTATTCACCAGGGGCTGCTTTCAAACCGCTGGCTGCTTTTTGGCATAGCGGCGGAATTGAGCCTTGCGGTGGCCATAACCGGAATCCCGGCGCTGCAGCCCTGGTTTGGCACCGCTTCACTGTCCCTGTATGAATTCTTCATCGCCTGGCCTTTTGCCGTGGGGTTGGTCTGTATGGATGAAGTGCGCCGCTGGATGCTCCGGGTGGATATTCTGAAAACCGGTCAGGCGCCGGCGTAATAAAACGGTTCAATATGTTACCTGATTCGTTCTAATTTGCCGCAAGAGGCTCATAACTCCCCCTAACCCCCTCTTATCTTAAGAGGGGGAGCTTAACGGCAAAGGCGTATGTCATAAACGGAACGGAGGGCAAAATTGTTACCTCACCATAAATATCAAAACTTTCAGACAGTTACCGTGCTACTGCCCGAACACTTCCGGCCCGGTAATATTTATTGCACAGATCAGATCCTTTGTCACAGGTGTAACATACCGATATAACAGCATAAAACATTTATCTCGCTTGGCACGGACAATGTAATGTCCAGTACATTCTACATTTTACTGGCTGTGTCCATGGAGGCGTGTATGAGTGTCCGTATTGACGGTACAGTGGCCCATCTTGAGGGGGACTGGACCATGGCAGGGGTGCCGGAAAACATTGATCTTGTCATTCTCTCGCTTAATCAGATGCAATCTGAAGGTGAGAAAAGTTTTGTGATCGATTGCGAACAGATTGAAGAGCCGGACACAAGCGGTTTGCAGCTTCTGAGCGTTTGGATGGAGTGCGCCAGACTGCGGGGTATTGAAGCAAAGCTGGTGAATGTTACGGACCGCATGCAGCGCGCTATCCGCGACCTTGGCTTTAGCAAATATTTTACCGATGTCATATTCAGTCCACCTTCCTCTGAAACAAATGATCTATCGGAAAACACAATGATTTCCAGCCAGCAGTAACAAAATCCGGCTGAATTTTGCAGTACCGTATATGCAGCATACAATCGCAGGTTAAAAGGAGAAGAGTAATGGCAACAGGAACAGTTAAATGGTTCAACGACAGCAAAGGTTTCGGGTTTATTGAGCAGGCTGACGGCAGCGGTGATGTGTTTGTTCATTTTTCGGCAATCATCGGTGACGGCTTCAAGTCGCTGGCAGAAGGGGACCGGGTTACCTTTAACGTCGTCAAAGGGCCGAAAGGTCTCCAGGCGGAAAATGTCCAGAGGGGATAAGGCCGGCCGGCGCACTACATCCTGACAGCCTCTGAATATTTGGCAGAGCGAGAGTTTACACCATGGCCGTACTCCTGAAGAAATTCGTTTGTTATGTACTGGTGCTGTTCGCGTGGTGCGCCGCACCCGGAGTGCTGCACGCTTTTCAGGGGAGGTGCGGCGCTTCCAAAATTACGGTGAGTGCAGAGCAGCGCAGTGAGCTGGAAGCGGTCTGCTCCGCTGTACAGGCCGGCCGCGAATTCCTTGGCTCCATAGGTCTTGATTATTCAGGAAGTCTGACCATCGCTCTGGTGAAAACCATATCCGGTGCCGGCCATGCAAGCGTCGTCGGACAGTATGATGCACGCAGTAATGAAATACGTCTGCTGGACTACGGGGCGGTGGTTGCCAGATCCGCCCAGTCGCCGCCGGCTTTCGGGATCCCAATGAACCGGGATATATGGCGCGGTTATGTGGTCCACGAATTAGCCCACGCAGCGGCTCAGCAGAAGTTCCGGGCAGGTGTGCCGGTCTGTACCGCCAGTGAGTACATCGCTTCAGTATCCCTGATTGCAACTCTGCCGACTGCGGAGCGTGATCAGATAATCAGCCATTACCCTGAGTTGTCCGGGTTTGAAAACATTGGTGAAATAACATTCGGGTATTACCTGCTCGATCCAAGCAGGTTTTCTGTCAATGCGTACCTCCATTTTTCAAAACCGGGAAATGGCGGCGCATTTATCGGAAAATTATTGCGGGAAGGGCTTCCGGACTGATGGTGAACAGTATGCAAATCGCAGGCGTATAAGGGCAGGGTATGAATAATCCGGCAACGGGCACATTCGCTGTTTCCTCCGGCCGGAAGGGTGGCCGGAACAACAGCGGCAGGTGCACCACCATGGACAGGTGGCTGGCGCAAAAAATCCTGCACGCCTTAGGTGATCCGCCGTTGCGGATCGTACTATGGGGCGGTGGTGCTGTTTCGGAGGTTGGATCATCGCCCGACATCACCATGATAATCCATGACCGGGGCACCCTCTGGAGGTTCCTTGTCAATCCGCTCCTCCATTTTGGTGACGATTACAGTGCCGGTCGCATCGAGATCGAGGGCGGTCTGGTCCGGTACATGGAAGTTGTGTATCGGTCAATGGCGGCAACGCCAAGGTTCCGGCAGAACTCGGACAGTGCCGCGTACCGCCGCAATCAGCCAAATCTCAACACCCTCCTGGGGGCACGGAAAAATATCCATCACCACTATGATATCGGCAATGATTTTTATCGTTTGTGGCTTGATACGGAGATGCAGTATACCTGCGCCTATTTTTCAACCCCTGATGCCTCGCTGGACGATGCCCAGATTGCCAAGATGGAATTGATCTGTCGCAAGCTCGGACTGCGGAGCGGACAGACCGTGGTGGAGGCAGGTTGCGGCTGGGGAGCGCTGGCCCGCCACATGGCGGGGAAATACGGGGTCACGGTCAAGGCATATAACATTTCCCGTGAGCAGATCACCCATGCTCGTCAGAGGGCTGGTGCCGAAGGGGTGGCGGGGCGGGTGGAATATATCGAAGATGACTATCGCACCATTACGGGTCGTTGTGATGTGTTCGTTTCTGTGGGGATGCTGGAGCATGTGGGGCCGGACCATTATCAGGAACTGGGCGGAGTGATCGATCGTACCCTTACTGAACAGGGGGTTGGCCTGATCCAAACCATCGGGCAGAACAGGGCGACGCCCATGAGTCCCTGGTTTCTGAAACGCATGTTTCCCGGCAGTTATCCCCCGACTCTTCGGGAGATGATGGCGATCTTTGAAACTCGTGATTTTACAGTGCTGGATGTGGAAAACCTGCGGCTTCATTATGCCAAAACATGCGAACAGTGGCTGGGCCGCTATGAACAAAATCTGGACCAGGTACGGAAAATGTTCGATGAAACTTTTATCCGCGCCTGGCGGCTGTATCTGTCCGGCTGCATTGCCAATTTCAACATCGGTTCCCTGCAACTGTTTCAGGTTCTCTTTGCCCGTTCCGGCAACAATCTGCTTCCCTGGACACGGGATCGTATATTCTATGCCAAAGAGGCTATAGAATTATTCAATAAACCATCATCGCTCAAAATCAATTGACATAGAACGCTAGGTATATTTGATAAACGGGAATGAGTAAACGATGGTTTAAAAAGAAGGAATTAAATATTTTGTGAGAAAGAAAAAGGCTTTACAGGAAATCCCTGCAAAGCCTTTATTTATCTATGGTAGCGGAGGCCGGACTCGAACCGGCATGACCTTGCGATCGGCAGATTTTGAGTCTGCTGTGTCTACCATTTCACCACTCCGCCAGCGCGGTTACTTATAATTGAGAAGAGGCGGCACGTCAAGGACTAATGCCGTAATTTCACCGCTGCTGACCTGACAGCACGCCGGATCAGCCCCGTTGATACTCCGCCAGGAACGCGGTCTTGTATTCCATAAAGCGACCTTCGCCGATGGCGTGACGAATTTCAGCCATCATTGCCAGATAAAAATGGACGTTGTGGATGGCCGACAGGACGGCGGAAAGAACTTCGTTGGACACAAAGAGATGGTGAAGATAGGCCCTGGTGAAGTTCTGGCAGGTATAGCAGCTGCAACTCGGGTCGATCGGGAAAAAGTCGCGTTTGTAGTTCTTATTGGTCACGCGGATTCTGCCGCGACGGGTAAACAGTGTGGCACTGCGGGCGTAGCGGGTCGGGATGACACAGTCAAACATGTCGATGCCGCGCTCCACGCTTTCAAGGATGTCTTCCGGCAGTCCAACGCCCATCAGGTAGCGCGGCTTGTCTTCCGGGAGGTGCGGCGTAGTAAATCCGACAATTTTTTTCAGGAGCTCCAACCCCTCGCCGACGCTGACTCCTCCGATGGCGTAGCCGGGCAGATCAAGCTTGCGCATCTCTTTGGCGCACATTTCCCGCAGATCTTCATAGACACTTCCCTGAACAATGCCAAAGAGAGCCTGGCCGTTGTCGGTCATGGCATTCTGGCACTCCTTCAGCCACCGGATAGTCTTTTTAGTGGATTTTTCGGCATAGGATCTGTCGCAGGGGTAGGGGATGCATTCGTCAAAGGCCATGATGATGTCGGCACCCAGATCCTGCTGGATCCGGGTGGCTGTGGCGGGATCCAGATAAATCTCCGCACCGGTTATCTCATGTTTGAAGAATACACCATCCTCGGTTATGCGTTTGTTGGGGAGCGAAAAAACCTGGAACCCGCCGGAATCGGTAAGAATCGGTTTGTCCCACGCCATAAACTTGTGCAGTCCGCCGGCTTTTTTTACCAGCCCTTCTCCGGGCTGGAGATGCAGGTGATAGGTGTTGGAAAGGATGATCTGAGAGCCGGTTTCCTTTATCTGCGCCGGAGTAAGCGGTTTCATGGCGCCATGCGTTGCCACCGGCATGAAAATGGGGGTCTGGATATCACCCCGGGCGGTGCTGACTATTCCAAGGCGTGCCGAACTGCGGGGGTCTTTTTTTAACAGCTTGAATTCCATTAAAACTCCAAAACGCGCAACCGGAAAACCGGTCCGGGTATGTTTGTCTGCAACCGTAGTAACAGAACAGTCGAAAAAATGCAATTTGTGAGTATTACATGGGAGTTCTGCGCGTTTAAAATGCGAACTGTATACACAAAAGTGTTGCAATTTGGTAAAACGATGTTTAGTATCACACCGTTCCAAACACAGCACATGAGTGCGCCTGCCACTTGATTGACGCATCCAGATAAAACTCTCAAGGAGGTTTACGAATGAAAGTTGTCTCCAGATTCTATTGGCGCGGTCCCCCGAGGCGTATTACGTAACATCATCCCAGGAATTCTCACCGTTTCAAAAAATTCACAATGTGAAGCATCACACTATCTAAAAGGAAGGAATGCCATGCAATTCACCTCGTCATCCATCGGCAGAAAGATCCTGATGGCGATCACAGGCCAGGCAATGGTTCTGTTCGCTGTCGTACATCTGCTCGGTAACAGCTCCATCTTCGGGTGGCTCAACGGTGGTATCAACGCCTACGCCGAACACCTCCACAGTTTGCCGCTGCCCATTATCATCGGCTTTCGTCTGGCTCTTCTGGCCATGGTCAGTGTTCACATCTGGTTCGGTATCCAGTTGACCATTGAAAACCGGGGCGGACGTCCTCAGCAGTACGCTGTCAAGTCCACCCAGAAGGCGACTTTTGCCAGTGAGAACATGATTTGGACCGGATCTCTTCTGGGCCTCTTTCTGGCGTATCATCTGGCGCATTTCACCTTCCAGGTGATAAGTCCGGACACCGCCGCTTTGAAGCATCTTGTGCCGTTGCATAATGAGATGGTACCGAATGTGCTGGGAATGGTAGTCGGCGGCTTTAAGAATTTCTTTGTGTCGCTTATTTACACCGGCGCAATGGTTGCCCTGTTCCTGCATCTTTCCCACGGCATCCAGAGCTTTTTCCAGACCATGGGGTGGAGCACCGATAAGAGCCAGCCTATTCTTGTTAAATTAGGCACTCTGGTTGCTCTCGGTTTTTTCCTCGGTTATGTTGCCATCCCGCTGACAATTTTTGCCGGCATTTTGAAAGGTTAAGGGGGTTATTGTGATACTTGATGGAAAATGTCCAACCGGACCTATTGAACAAACCTGGGACAAGCACCGCTTCGATCTGAAGCTGGTCAACCCCGCAAATAAGCGTAAATATAACGTTATCGTTGTTGGTACCGGCCTGGCCGGTGGCGCCGCTGCTGCGTCACTTGGTGAACTTGGCTACAACGTTCAGGCGTTCTGCTATCAGGACAGCCCCCGCCGTGCGCACTCAATTGCTGCACAGGGCGGTATCAACGCTGCCAAAAACTATCCGAATGACGGCGACTCCATCTACCGTCTGTTCTATGACACTATCAAAGGGGGCGATTTCCGTGCCCGTGAAGCTGACGTCTGGCGTCTTGCTCAGGTGTCTAACAACATCATCGATCAGTGTGTGGCACAGGGCGTTCCTTTTGCCCGTGACTACGCTGGTTACCTTGACAACCGCTCCTTCGGCGGTGCCCAGGTTTCCCGTACGTTCTTCGCCCGTGGTCAGACCGGTCAGCAGCTTCTGCTGGGCGCCTACTCGGCTCTTTCCCGTCAGATCAAGGCCGGTACGGTTAAAATGTATGACCGCCGTGAAATGCTTGACCTCGTTGTCGTTGACGGCGTTGCACGCGGTATCACGGTGCGTAACCTGGTAACCGGCGCGCTTGAAAGCTATGCTGCCGATGCGGTCTGCCTTGCTACCGGCGGTTATGTCAACGTATTCTATCTTTCCACCAACGCCATGGGCTGCTCGGTTACGGCTAACTGGAAGGCGCACAAAAAAGGCGCTTACTTTGCCAACCCCTGCTACACCCAGATTCATCCTACCTGCATCCCGCAGGCCGGCGATTATCAGTCCAAACTGACCCTGATGTCCGAGTCATTGAGAAATGACGGGCGTGTATGGGTTCCCAAGAAAAAAGAAGATTGCGGCAAGCATCCGAACGAGATTGCTGAAGATGACCGTGATTATTACCTCGAGCGCAAGTACCCGTCCTACGGCAACCTGGCACCGCGTGATATCGCTTCCCGCGCCGCCAAAGAGCAGTGTGACGATGGTCGTGGCGTTGGCCCTGGCGGCCGTGGCGTGTATCTGGACTTTGCTGATTCCATCAAACGTCTGGGTGAAGATACCATCCGCGAGCGTTACGGCAACCTGTTTGAAATGTATGAGAAGATTACAGACGAGAACGGCTACAAGCGCCCGATGCGTATGTATCCTGCACCGCACTATTCAATGGGCGGTCTGTGGGTAGACTACAACCTGATGAGCAACATCCCCGGCCTGTTCGTGCTGGGCGAGGCCAACTTCTCGGTTCACGGCGCCAACCGCCTGGGAGCTTCCGCTCTTATGCAGGGTCTTGCCGACGGCTACTTTGTCATTCCCTACACAATCGGCGGGTATCTGGCAACGGTTAAACCGGGCCAGGTCAAGGCTGACCATGCAGAGTTCAAGCAGTCTGTGGACGATGTTAAAGCAGAGCAGGACAAGTATCTTTCCATCAACGGCAAGAAGACCGTGTTTGAGTTCATGCGCGAAGTCGGCGGCCTGATGTGGGAAAACTGCGGTATGGCCCGTACAAAGGAATCTCTTGAAACGAACCTCAAAAAGATTCCGGCACTGCGCGAAGAATTCTGGAAGAATGTCAAGGTTACCGGCAGCGGCGCTGAGCTCAACCAGCAGCTGGAAAACGCCGGCCGCACTGCCGACTTCCTGGAGTTCAGTGAACTGTTGTGCCGCGACGCACTGCATCGTAACGAGTCCTGCGGTGGTCACTTCCGTTCTGAATACCAGGATGCCGGTGAAGCACAGCGCGACGACGTTAACTTCTGTTATGTCGGAGCCTGGGAATACAAAGGTGCCGGCAAGGAGCCGGAACTTCATAAAGAACCGCTTAAATTCGACAATGTACATCTCGCCGTAAGGAGTTACAAATAATGAGCGATCACAAGACCATGACTTTGACACTGATCGTGTGGCGCCAGAAAAATGCCAACGATCCCGGAAAATTCGAGACCTATACAGCAAAAAACATTACTGAGCACCACTCCTTTTTGGAGATGCTCGACTGTGTAAACGAAGATCTGATCTATGCAGGAAAAGATCCGATCGTTTTTGACCATGACTGCCGCGAAGGCATCTGTGGCACGTGTTCACAGGTAATCAACGGTGCACCCCATGGTGGACAGGACCGTACAACGGTCTGCCAGCTTCACATGCGCAAGTTCAAGGATGGTGATACCATCTACATCGAGCCATGGAGAGCACGTGCATTTCCGATCATCCGTGACTTGATCGTTGACCGTTCCGCTCTGGATAAGATCATCCAGGCTGGCGGTTATACATCCTGCCACACTGGTGGAGTTGCCGACGGTAATGCTATCATCATTCCGAAACCGGTTGCCGATGAAGCGATGGATGCTGCTGAATGCGTCGGGTGCGGTGCCTGTGTTGCCGGGTGTCCAAACGGAGCAGCCATGCTCTTTACCGGTGCAAAAGTTTCCCAGCTGGCTCTGCTTCCACAGGGAAAAGCCGAAGCTGCTGAACGCGTAAAAAATATGACAAATACCATGATTGAATGCGGTTTTGGTAACTGCACCAATCATTACGAGTGTATGGCTGCCTGTCCGAAGGGGATAAACGTCAAGTTTATTGCCAGGATGAACCGTGAGTTCCTGAAAGCGCAGTTTGCCTGATTCGTAGTTTGAATCTGTAGTATTCTTGGGGCAGCCATTACGGCTGCCCCTGTTTTTTTGGAGCTGCGCTACGGTGGATTTAGATTTTGTTCGAATAGAAATCGAGATTACAGCGAAAAGTCCTTCCCCTTTAACAACCGCCCTCTACAGCGTGCTGCGGAACTTTGAAGCGGAGTTCAGATCGGCGTGTTGTGACACTCCGCAGCGGGTCTGCGGTGCATGCCGTATCCATGACCTCTGCCCCTACCGGGTTGTATTCAAACAGCAACTGTCGTCTGATCCTGAAATTGTGCGCCGTCATCAGAAACCGTCATTACCCTTTTCCCTGTATGTGGACGGTGCAGAAGACCATGTGCTGTCCTGCAGTGCGGGCTTGGTAGTTATCGGCAGTGCGGTGAACTTTATCGGTTATTTTTACACAGCACTGCTCAGGGTGGTTACGTCAGGTCTTGGCACTCTGCCGGACCCTGATCCCGTTTCATTCCGTTCCTACAGTCTCGATTATCACGGTGTTAGGCATGAAATCAGTCATGACGTGTCTATGAACGATAGCGTTATCCTGCTCTCGGGCCAGCATCTCTTGGATAACACGGTTCATGGCAACGCTGTGCGTGTAACCCTGTTTTCGCCCCTGCATCTTATAATTAACGGTGCCGTATCCTATCAATTTGATTTTGCCCGTTTTTTCCGTTCCCAGTTACGGCGCTGCTCGTCATTATGCGCGTATTACGGGGTAGGAGAGCTTGACCTCGATTACGCCGGTCTGTCAGATGCCGCTCAAAATGTTGCTGTCATTGCAAATAAAATACACTATATTCAACCGGCCTGGTCGAACCGCCGGAACAGGGCTGGTCTGATAGGCACTGCAGAATGCACCGGCCTTGTAGAACCAATGGTTGCACTGCTGCTTCTTGGCAGCTGTTTTAACGGCGGGAAGGGGGCATCCTATGGCTCCGGATTTCATCACGTTGAGGTGATTTGATAATGTCATGTATAAGGGAATATATGCTGTTGAAGATCCTGCATCTGATACTGCTCTTATCACTCAGCGTCCTCCTTTCCGGATGTCTGACCGCACGTCAGACTGCTGAGGTGAATTATGTTAACGGTACAGTGGTTGACACACTTTCCAGCAATGTTTCGCTGCAGTATGCCTCTTCAGACCGGCACATCTCCGGCAGCGGCTATATCATGTACCGTCAGCCTGATCAGATACGTGTTGTAATTCTTTCCCCGTTTGGTTCAGTGCTTCAAGATGTATATGTTTCCGGTGATCGCGTTACGGTTATCGATCCCGGAAATGGTGTTGCGTTCAGCGGTTCGTATGCGGAACTGCCGGTTAAAGGCGATTTTAGCGGGTGGCGACACATTCATTGGCTTATTGATTTTGACCAGCCGGAACGTTCTCGTGTCAGCGCTACAATCGAACGGGTCAACAGGTTTGGCCAGTCAGAGACAGCGGTTATTGAAAACGGCCTTTTTACGTCCAAGACCACTGCAGAAGGGGGGACTGTCAGATACGCCAGATATACTGCTGTCCAGGGCGCTGCTCTTCCCCTTGAAATTGTGTATGAAACCGCAGCAAAAGAAGTGTTCACCATTACTCTGGATGAACCAGAGATTAATGTCCCTTTTGCTGTCACCGCCTTCACACCGAATGTTGGTAAACATCCCGTTTACCCGCTGTCCCGCTTGCGGTAATTTCCCGTATTTAAAACCCCACTCCAAAGCAAGGGCGCTTTTCTGACCTCTTTGCTCCGATTTATGCCCAGATTGGTTGACAAACGGGGTATATCGAAACTACTATGTGGCTGCGGTTCTTATTCTAACTTGAAAGGTTGTTATGAAGGTCATCATTCTGCTGGGCGACGGCATGTCGGACATTGTCTACAGCGAACTTGGAAATAAAACCCCCCTGCAGTACGCAGCGACACCTAATATGGATAGTATGGCCAGGCATGGTCAGGTCGGCCTGGCCCACACGGTTCCGGTTGGGCTTCCCCCGGGGAGTGACGTGGCGAATTTATCCGTATTCGGCTACGACCCCCGTACCTGTTACACCGGACGCTCTCCGCTTGAAGCCATAAGCATGGGGGTGGTGCTTGGTCCTGATGATGTTGCATTCCGCATGAATCTGGTTACGCTTAAAGCTCAGGGGAGCTCTGTCTATATGCAGGATTTTTCTGCCGGGCATATCTCCACTGTTGAGGCGCGTGAACTCGTTGAAACTCTCCAAAAGGAGATTGGTAACAGCGAAATTGAATTTCATGCCGGGGTAGGGTACCGGCATCTAATGGTGTGGCGCGGCGGCAAAGACGGTATGCGTTCTACCCCACCCCATGATATCTCCGGGAAGGGGATCCTTGACGCTCTTCCAAGCGGGGATGGTGCCGATATGCTGAATAACATCATGACCCATGCGCAGATGGTGCTGCACAGCCATCCGATCAACAAACTGCGCAAGGATCAGGATAAATTGCCCGCTAACTCTGTCTGGCTCTGGGGGCATGGCAAGACGCCCCGCATTGATACCTACCGGGAAAAGTTCGGCCTGTCCGGTGCGGTCATTTCAGCGGTTGATCTGATCAAGGGGATCGGCATCTGTGCCGGCCTGGATATCATCAACGTTGAAGGTGCCACCGGCTATATCGATACCAATTATCTCGGCAAGGGCCAGGCGGCACTTGCTGCCCTGGAAACGCATGACTTTGTGTACGTCCATGTGGAAGCTCCGGATGAGGCTTCCCACGCCGGTAATATGCAGCACAAGCTTCAATCTATTGAGGATTTCGATCGCCATGTGGTGGGGACAGTCCTGGAAGGAATCAAGAAATACAGTGATTATGCGGTTCTTTGTATGCCTGACCACCCCACACCGGTAAAGCTCATGACTCATACTTCAGAACCGGTGCCGTTTGCTATTTATCGGGGTGAAGTCGGTGAGGGCAATGGTGCGGCTTCCTATGATGAGATCCAGGCCAAAAGCACCGGCTTATTGCTGGAAGGGCACAACCTGTTGCCACGACTGCTTTCCTGAGCTGAAACATAATGTAAAAAAGAGGGCATCCGGATTTTCCGGATGCCCTCTTTTTTTATTTTCTCCCCTTCTGTTCCTTTTCGCTTTTTTGATCGGTAGTTGTTATCCTCCAGACCTTTTTCTCCTTTTGCACTGTCGGTTTTACACCCTGTACTCTCGCTTCGCCCTGACTACGGGAAGTGTTGGGTGATAGTGGGGGGTGTTCACTCCGTACCGGGGGTTGCGCCGATTGTTGTTGCGGGGTTAGTGCTACAGGGGGTCTGGTTGCCGCCGGTGCTGTTCTGACGGCCGGAGCGGATGTTTGTCGTTGCTTTTCACTGTTTGGTGCCAATGGCGGAAAACGGTCCTTCAGCACGCGGTTGTCCTGATAGCGGTGTGGTGGCGGATTGGATCCGGGGGCTGTTTGCCTGACGATCGGCATGCGTGTTTCCCGCACCGGCTGAATGCGTGGACTGCCGAGGACAATTGAGAGCGCAGCAGTGCCGGTATCTGAAGGTTTCTGGAAAACAACCCTCCCTTTCAGAAAATCATTCTGCAGTACAATATTCAGGCCGCCACGCGCGCCCCGGTTTTTATATACAATGTTCGGTGTACTGATACTGGAGGTCGCAATATTGACACTATGCCGCCCGTACTGACCGTGTCCGTAAAAAATTTCATTCGGTGCCAGCGGTGTCCAGCCTATATGGGTTCCGGAGCGATACCAGCCGACATAACCGGGCCCCCAGAATATATCACCACGAGCAGGAGGCACCCAACACCAGCCGAAGCCGCTGACAACTGCCCACCTGCCGAAATGGTATGGCAGCCACCCCCAGTTTTCGTAGGAGATCCAGACATAATCTTGCCCTTTCCAGATCCAGCGCCCACTTCTGTAGGGTGCCCAGTCAACCGCCAGGATTATCGGCCGCCACACCATACCGTATTCCGGCACTTGCACCCACTTTCCGTTTGCTTCAAGTTCTCCTGAATATGATTGCAGCTCTTCGGGCAGGTGTAATGCCGTACCAGCCGTTCGTGACTGGAACCGGTCACGTTCAATATTCCACGTTTCCCAGCTATCCGGTGCGTTGAGCGGCAGCAGTTCGCTATGCCCCTCTTCAAGAGCAATATGCTCACCGGCACGAACTATCGTACGGTTGCCATTGCCCTCCACGTAGGCGGAGCCTTTGAAAATTGAAACATCTTCCTGAGAGTTCGCCAGCATGTCGATACGGAGCCTGGTGCGTGCCTCCGGAAGAATCGTCGTATCATCAGCATCAATCTGCAGGGAGTTTTTACCGGACTTCTGTGATGTGCGGAGATACATTCTGCCGCTTGCCAGGTGCAGATGTGTATAGCCGTCTTCAACCGCAATCAGATCAAGTTGTGAACCGCCGTCGAGCCGGACCACGGTGCCGTCGGAAAGTTGAACTTCAGTTTTGCCGCCATCGGGAATCCAGACGGCATCACCTTCGTCAAGAGGCGTATTAACTGACACCGGTAGCCATTCCTCAACGTCCGGAGTGCGAAATACTACATTGCCTTCGACCAGTAAAATTCTGGCCGGGCTGACAACCCCTGCCATGACAACCGATGGGAGCGTGAGAGATGCCATGAGGAACAACAGGATGATTCGTTTCATGTTAAGCCTCCTTGCCCATAGTCGGGCGGCGTATCCTTGTCGTGCTGTATATTCTATCGCAAGTTGCGTGCCGGTAAATATAAATAGTAATATCCTATAGTTAGATCTATAGAGATTAATCTCCATGTCGCAAATGAGGCAGACAATGAGCTATTTGGAGTTATTGTCAGTAACTGCCGGTCCAGATTGTCTCTAGCCCTTGACTCCATTCAAAAATATTACCATAATGCGCCCATGTTTCCTGCCGCCATATCTCCAAAAACTGTCTTCATCTACGCAATCCGCCTGTTCCTGTCAGCATTTTTATTCTGGTATCTGTTCTGTCTTTTTTCAGCTCCGGGAAGCGGCTCCCGTTTCTGCGACATTTCCTTTCCTCCGGGAAGCGGGATCCGTACCTTGGCGAGCCAGCTCAAAGCCGGCGGAGTCGTACGCAGTTCGTGGCATTTCATTCTCATGACACGTCTCCGGGGTGAGGCTCATCATCTGAAAGCGGGTGAATACCGGTTCAGCGATGACATGACTGCCGATGTGGTTCTTAAAAAAATTGTTTCCGGAGATGTGGACTACCGCAAATTCACACTGCCTGAGGGATATTCAATGTATCAGGCGGCGGAACTGCTGGAACAGAAGGGGTATTTCAAAAAAGAGGTTTTTCTGGAGAAATGCCGGGACAGGGGTTTTCTGCTGCGCATTGGCATCAAGGAGGGCAGTGTTGAGGGGTATCTGTATCCTGCCACCTATAATCTTTCCCGGACCGGACAAGAGGAACAGCTTATTGAACAGATGACTGCGCGCTTCAATCAGTCTTTTACAGCCATACCGGAAGGAAAGGGGGGGCATCGTTTTTCCCGCCACGAAATAGTCACTCTGGCATCCATAATAGAAAAAGAGGCTGTTTCAGCTGACGAGAAGCCGCTTATCTCATCGGTCTTCCACAACCGTCTCCGCATCGGTATGCCGTTGCAGAGCGACCCGACGGCGGTTTACGGAATCCGGGCGTTCACCGGCAAGGTGAGTAAAGTCGATATTCAGCGAGTTTCCCCGTATAACACCTACCTGAACAGAGGGCTTCCTCCCGGTCCAATTGGCAATCCGGGCGGCGATGCTGTTCTGGCCGCACTCAACCCGGCTAAAACCGATTTCCTGTACTTCGTTGCCCGCCAGGATGGCACCCACCAATTTTCCCGAAACCTCGCCGAGCATAACCTCGCCGTATCCAGATACCTCAAAAAGTAACTATACCTTCCACCTCGCCGGTCCCACTGACCCAACGCACACATCAGTTCGGCACAATATCTATAATCGTCACTTCAGGCGGGGCAAACAGGCGCATGGGAGGGCCCCAGGTTCCGGTGCCCCTGGAAACGTGTATGCGTGATCCTTGTTTAGTTTTGCTTGTACCGCAGGGGATCGGATATTTGAGTCTGACAAGAAAATTGAACGGGAAAATCTGGCCATTATGGACATGACCGGAAAGCTGAAGGTCGAAGCGCCCGTCACTTTCCCGAGGCACTTCTGGACGGTGCTTCAGAAGGAGTTGAAACGAATCGGGTGGAGCTGCCGCAAGGAGTGCGATTTCGTTAAACGGTTCGACCCGGGTACGCTGGTTGACGGCTGGATCATCAACGCCTGTGATGGTTAAGCCGTTTTCCAGGGTAATGGACCTGTTTCTAAGCACGGTAAAGCCGGCAGCGCTGCTGAAGGCAACTGATTGTGGAATGCCGGCATATACCTCGTGGTTGCCGAGTACGGCAAACTTTCCGGCAGGGGCCGGAACTGAAGCCAACAGTGCTGCCAGTCCCTTGTGCTCTGAGATGCCGTAGATGCGGTTCAATTTGCCGTCGACCAAATCACCGGTTGAAACAAGAATATCTGGCCTGGCCTCTGCAATTATGTCCAGAACGCGTTTCTGCCGACGCTCTTGCGACAGCAGACCTATGTGCATATCCGATACCTGTACTACCCTGACTCGTGATATGGACGGCCTGAGTTTGGCGGTGGTGACCGTAACATGTTCACTGCGAATCTCCCCCGCTTCGGTAACGGCATATACGCTGGCCGCCAGGGACAGGGCAAAGGCACATCTGTAGCCATTTTTCTGAGACACAACAGTGGGTACTAGGCTGGAAAACGGATATTTCAGGGCCCGATACAGGGCTCGAATCAGGTCAGTACAGAACAGCAATGAGGAAAAAATAAACAGAAAGCCCATCCAGATGTAGCCGGGCCATGCAATATACAGAGCCGTCTGCTCCATATCCAACTGTTCTGCGGCCCGAACGAGAAGCGGGACAACGGTCATGACCATCATCCATAAAATCAGGGGCCATGACCGGCCTGGGCGTGGTCTGAATAGTTCACGCAGTTTGTAGAACGCATACAGATGCATGCCGCCGTACAGCAGCAGAAAAGTTATGAGGAAGAGGTACACGTTACGTACTCCTTCACGCCGCGAAACGTAAGCCGATGGATGGGGGAGGGACCGAGCCTTTTGATAGCGTCCATATGGGAGGCACTCCCGTATCCCTTGTGGCCGGAAAACCCGTAGCCCGGATACTTTGTATCCATCTCCACCATCAATCGGTCCCGGGTTACCTTGGCGATAATTGAAGCGGCTGCTATGGACAGGCTCAGGGAATCGCCTTTTTTGATGGTTTTCTGACGAACAGTGCTGTCAATGGTAGTAATGCCATCGATGAGCAGGCAGTCCGGACGGATGGAGAGGTTGTTGACTGCAGTACGCATGGCAAGGCGGGTGGCCTGCAATATGTTGATCCGGTCAATTTCGGCGGGGCTGATAATTCCGACCCCTACCGATAACGCCTGGCGCATGATGACCTCGTACAGGGTATCACGTTTTTCGGGAGTAAGCTTTTTTGAATCATCCACTCCGTTGATGTACAGACCAAAGGGTAAAATCACCGCTGCAGCGGTTACAGGGCCGGCCAGTGGGCCACGTCCCGCTTCATCGATCCCGGCAACAGAGGTAAAACCGCTGCTGTAGGCGGTCTTTTCAAACAGCAGGATGTCGAGAGGTTGTGCCGAAAACAGTTCACCTTGAGCAGTCATATTAATCCTGAAAAAAAAACCCCGCAGAAGCGGGGCTTTTTTGTAAGCTATTTGGCAACAGGTACGTATTTCTTCTCGCGAATCCTGGCTGCTTTTCCGCGCAGTTTGCGCAGGTAGTAGAGCTTGGCGCGGCGAACGTGGCCACGAACCATGATTTCAATGTTTTCAATGCTGGGTGAATGGAGCGGAAACGTTCTTTCTACGCCGATGCCGTTGGAAATCTTGCGTACGGTAAAGGTTTCGCGAACGCCGCCGTTCTGACGAGCAATCACAACGCCCTGATAGGCCTGGATACGCTGCTTGTCACCCTCGACAATCTTTACATGCACTTTCACGGTATCCCCAACCTTGAAAGGGACAATATTCTTTTTCATTTGATCAAATTCCAGAAAATCGATGGTGTTCATTGGTTACCTTCCTCCTGTATTATGCTCGGTGTGTTAGTTTGTGTTTCTTCGTGTTCTATTCCTCTGAGTCGGTCAAGCATTATTGCTGCTGCAGAACGAACAGAGAGGTGATTGTATGTTCCGAATCCTGCCAGTGGTTCAAGTATAAGATCAGCTGCTGCAAAACATTCATCGGTTAATCCCCATCCGGTACCCAGAAGAAGCAGATACGGCTGATCGGATTCTTTCAGGAGTCCCCTGAATGTAAACAGCGATGTGGACCCTGGTCGACGTGCCGCGCCGGTGACCGCTACCTTGACCGGTTTACTGAAACCGAGCTGAAAATCTGAAACAGCAGCCGCCACTGACGGAGTTACCCGGACAATATCAAGGGCCTGTCTGCGGTCCGGGTTATAATTAGCTCCCCATCCCTGCTGCCAGTGGCCGCTTATCCGTTCGGCAAGTTTCTGCTGCTCTTCGGAAGGGGTCACAATGTAAAAACGTTCCAGCCCGAACGTTTTCGAAGAGCGTGCAATGTCATGCTGATCCAGGTTTGTCAAAGCAGAGGTAACAACCTCATGGTGTTTGTTGTAAACCGGATAATGTACAAGAGCAAAGGCCAGATTGTCAGGTGCCACAGGTTTCCTCCTGCTCAATTTCTGCAAGCAGTTTCCGGTCTTCCCGCGTCAGTTCGACATTTGAAAGTAAATCCGGCCGCAATGTTCTTGTTGTACGAAGCGATTCCTTGCGCCGCCATTTCCGGATCAATTCATGATTTCCCGAAAGAAGCGGGGCAGGAACGTGCAACCCCTTAAATTCCGGCGGCCTGGTATAGTGTGGATATTCCAGCAGGCCGTCTCCGAAAGAATCGCAATCAGCAGATTCATTGCTGCCGAGAGCTCCGGGAATCAGTCTGGTGACAGCGTCAACAATCGCCATAGCCGCAATTTCACCGCCTGAAAGAACAAAGTCACCAAGCGAAATTTCATCTTCAGCATACAGCGTGCGGATTCTCTCATCAAACCCTTCATAGCGACCGCACACAACTATCAATCCTGATCTTTCCGCAAGTTCCATGGCAACACGATGAGTGAGGCGACGACCATGTGGTGAGGCCAGTACAATCGTTGATGCCGGATTCTGTGCTTTGACCGATTCAATGCATGCAGATAAAGGCTCAGGCTTCATGAGCATGCCCGCTCCACCGCCATAGGGGGAGTCATCTGCGGTTTGGTGGCGATCGGTTGCCCAGTCGCGAATGTTGTGCAGCGAAATGTCAATGAGCTGTTTATCTTTAGCACGCTTGATGATGCTTTCATCGAACGGGCCGTGAAACATGCCGGGAAACAGAGTCAGTATGTCAAATTTCATAGATCCAGCAAGCCATCCAGCGGGGTAATAATCATTTTTCCACCCGGGATGTCCACCTGTGCAATAACATCAGCAATAGCCGGAATCAGATATTCTTTAGAATCGCCCCGTACAACATAAATGTCACTGCTGCCGGTTGCGAAAATATCGACAAGTATACCAAGTTCAGCACCCTGATCGGTTTGTACGGCAAGTCCGATCAGATCACTCCAGTAATACTCGTCTTCATCCGGTTCCGGCAGTTGGCTTCGCTTCAGGCAAAGTTCTGAGCCGTTCAAAAACTGAACCTGATTAATGTCGGTAAAACCATCAAGGCTCAAAATGAAACCACCGGCGTGGGCAGCAACACTTTTGATCACATATTCAGTCAGTTTGCCGTCCTTCCCTTTAAGGAGAACAGTTTGTGCTGACTGAAGGCTCTGTATGTTTCCGGAGTAGGAGTGGACTTTCAAAAAGCCCTTTATTCCGTGTGTTCCGATAATTTTACCTACCGGAACCAATTCATCCTGATCTGTCATTTATTCTACAATCTTGAGGATTGCCTTCTTGTTGTCTTTTGTGGAAACAGCATTAAGTATGGTACGAATAGCCTTGGCAGTCCGTCCTTCCTTGCCGATGATTCGACCCATGTCATCCTTGGCGACGGTCAGGCTTATCACCAGGGTACCCTCTTCTGTCTCTTCAGTAGCGCTTACGGACGTCGGGTCATCAACCAGTGCCTTTGCAATGCTTTCAACAAGAGTCTTCATGAC
>CAINRC010000080.1 GCA_903852495.1 uncultured Geobacteraceae bacterium
ACGGCCTGTTTGGCCAGCGTGAAGGCAAGGAAGCAAATAGCGATGTGGGCTTTGATACGATTTTCAGTCCAGTGAAAGATGGGCCTCATTTTCAGGTCGTGCTTGCTGATTCGGAACGCCTCTTCGATTTGCCATAGTTCGCGGTACCTCGAAAGTAACTCGCTTGACGTTTTATCGGTGGCGTTGGTTATGACACCGTGAAATCCATCCCATTGGGCGTCCGCCTTGATTTTTTCCTGATTGAGCGTTTGTTTGACCTTTACAGTCAGTACTTCACGGATATCCTCTTTACTTAAAACTTTGTTTCCGTTTATCTGTATGTCTGAAATCAATCCTTTTTCCAAAACAGTAATTGGAGACAAGGAACCGCTCTGCAATCAAAAGAGTCTTCTTGCTGCACTTTTATTGGAGGCGCGTTCAGGTAATAACAACGTACTGCTGGCACCACGCAGATGCGGTAAGACTTCACTTGCAATGAGATTGGCCAGGGATTACCGCGCTGAAGGTGGATTAGCCACGTTCTGCGATCTAAGCGCTGTCCCATCAGCCGATGCAGCCGCCGACCGCATAGCTACTGCGCTATACGCATCACTCAGTGTTAATGACAGGATATTCAAAAAACTATCCCGACTGGTCACTGCTTTCGTCCCGGTTATCACAATGAATCCCGACGGTTCTTTTTCGGTATCGGCAGCTGTCTCCGGAGTTGCCAAGAGTGGCCTTGACAGGCTCGTTTCGGTAGTTGCGTCGCTAGACAGCATATCTTCACATTCCAAAACGCCACTGCTTGTTATCTTCGACGAGTTTCAAGACCTTGCGATGCTTAACGACGGCGCTCGAATCGAGGCGTCATTGCGTTCAACTATTCAGCATCACAAAGCGTCGTATTTGTTTATAGGATCACGTAGAAAACTTTTGCGGGATATGTTTGATTCGCCAAAGCGAGCGTTCTACCGTGGCGCCACAACACGAGATCTGCCTTTAATAGAACCGGATGAGTTTTCTACCCATCTGGTGGCGCTTGCTGGAGAATCGGGAGCTGCATGGCCACTTAATATCACTGATAACATAGTTGCCATTGCGGAAGCCCATACTTACAGCGTTACAGCCATTGCGCACGCCCTGTATGAATTGACAGTGCCAAATGTGCCAACAGAAGACGATCTCGCTAAAGCCATGAATACTGCGGTAGCCAGAGAGACGTCACTATTCACGTCAGTATATGCTTCGCTTACGCCGCAATCGCGTACCTTGATAGAGGTTCTCGCAAAAGAACCAACCAGACAACCCATGTCTGGTGAATACATGGCTCGCCATAGGCTTACCAATGCAGCGACTGTAAAAAAATCGTTGATTACACTTATAAACGGTGACCATATCGCAAAGGATGAGAGCGGCCTTATTACTCTTACGGACCCGTTACTGAAATGCTGGCTCAATGAGAGATGGGGCAGGCAACACATGATAAGCATGCCGTCGATCAGGTAAACATTTGCCTGAGCTTACAATAAAGTCAACAGGGATTTCGTTTTTAAACACCTTTGTTGAATGGCTTGGTTGTGAGGGCCGCCCATTGCTCTGGGTTATACGAAACAAATCACTAACCAAATGGGCTAAATATCCACTCACTATATCACCTGGAAATTTGGTCAAAGAAATGTTGCCCCCAGTCATAGATTCTCCTTTTGTGCGGAAACCACTGATTTAAATTGGGGGGTAGTAAAATCACCCACAAGAGCAGCGATATTTTATAATTATTCTCACGACTTTCGCGTTACAAGTTCAATGTTGGTTATCAGCCTGCGATGGACATGAGATACGGAACTCCGATCAATATAAGTGCGGCAAGGAAAATTGCACCAAAAATGAAGCCCTGCACCCAGAAGTCTTTTCGGCCGATATAGCCGCTGCCGTAGTAGATAGGACTGGGGCCGGTAGCGTATGGGGTTATAATCCCCAGAAGGCCAAGGCTTAAACAGAGGAGGAGGGCCGTTATGCGCATGTTGATACCCGGGATTACGGATGCTGTGGTTAAAAATACCGGGAGCAGGGCGGTCACATGTGCCGTGGAGCTTGCAAAGAGATAGTGCATGACGAAGAAGAGTATGACGAGTAGAACCATTACGGTGCTTGGCTGGTAGCCGACCATTGCCTTGGCGCTTAGAGTGGCAAACCATTTAAGAAAGCCGACTTTAGCCAGTCCGTCTGCCAGTGTAACCAGAGTGGCAAACCAGACCAGAACGTTCCATGCCGGTTTGAGACCAATGATGTCATCCCACGAGATGACTTTTGTAAGGATCATAAGGGTTAGTGCAATGAGTGCAACCAGGGTTGCATCCAGATATTGTCCGGAAAAAATCCAGCCAATAAGCGCCAAAACAGCGAGAGCAGCCATGATGAACTCATGTTTGGAAAAAGGGCCCAGCTTGCTGAGTTCATCCGCAGCCCAGCGTGGAGCATCTTCGGAGGTTTTGAGGGTAGGTGGGTAGAGAATATATGCGAGCCAAGGCACCGCAATGAAGAGGACTATACCGATCGGAGCAAAAGCGGTGAACCACTCCATCCAGCCGATCTTTAAGCCGATTGTTTTTTCTGTCAGCGATACCGCAAGAAGGTTCGGCGCCAACCCGGTCAGGAACATTGAACTGGTGACTGATGTTGTGGCAAGGGCCGTCCACATGAGATAGCCGCCAATTTTACGTGGCTCATTGTCGGGGGAGGAGTTGTAAAGGCCTGGAATGTTTTTGATGATCGGGAAAATTGTCCCGCCACTACGTGCGGTGTTGGAAGGCATGAACGGTGCCAGTGCAAGGTCTGCCAGTGCAATGGCATATCCCAGTCCGAGTGTCCTCTTCCCCAGTAATTTGATGAGAACCAAAGCGATACGCTTCCCCAGTCCGGTTTTTTCATACCCAAGGGCAAACATGAAAGCGGTAAAGATCAGCCATACCGTGCTGTTGGAAAAACCGGCCAGAGCCCATCTTATTTCATCGGCCGGAGTGGGTTTCTTTGGAATCGGTTTAACGGCAGGTTTCACGGCAGGCGGTGCTGCGCCAGCTATTTTGTCGGCATCTTTCTTTTCTGAAGAGACAACAGCGGGGGGAGTGGGAACAGAGGGGTTGGCAGCGTTAGTTCCAGTTTTGGGAGTTTCCAGTTTAATTTTTTCAGGTTGAGATGCCGGTGATTTTGCAAGCTCGGGTTTGGTTGGGTCAGTTTTAGATGGTGAAGTGGCTGCAGCTTTAGGGGGAGGTGCTTTTGCTGGCTCCGGCGGAGCCGGAACCAGCATGAGCGAGGCGCAGAGCACCACGCCGAGCAGACCAACCGCAGCAGCGGGAATAGGTTCCAGTATCAGTGCCAGAACAACGCCTACAAAAATTGAAAAGTAGTACCAGGCATACGGCTCCAGGCCGGTAGGAGTTGGAATCATGGAAATCGATAGCGCTGCCAGAATGGGGATTAGGCTAGTCCAAAGCTTGCTCATAATGCCTCCTGTCTCGGGTTGACTGACTTGACTGGGAATACAGCTCTCTTTAATTTATGCCATATTTCCCATCTTCAACCTATTTCAGTAAACTTACAAGTAATTCAAAGGGCGTATTGTGAAGTTACATTTATTCCACGATTAACTCTGCAAATGGCAGTATCCAGCCCCGGGGGATGATGGCACATCCTGTCCCCTACTTAGACAGTATGTCTACTTCGCCATTCGCTTCAAAGTTTGCTCCAGCCTGCGCAACTCATCTCCATACCCGGCCCAGTTCCCCTGGCGCTGCAGGGTAGTCGCCTTTTCGTAGATGGCCATGGCTTCCTTGGCCAGTGCCGCCGGTGACGCTTTCGCATCCGCCGCCGTTCCGGGGGAAGCGGCGACGGGTGCGGCGACCGTTTTTTTACCGCCGAAAAGCCGCTGCAGGGCAAGCTCCAGATTCTCCTCCATGACCACCTCATCGCCAAAGGCAACAATCACCCTCTTCAATTCCGGCAGCCCGTCCTTATCAGCCGCAAGAAACAGCGGCTGGACGTAGAGTAATGATTTTTCAATCGGAATCACGAGCAGACTGCCCCGGATAACCTCCGACCCGCGCTGGTTCCAGAGTGTCAGCTGCTGGGAAATGAAGGAATCCTGGTTTATACGGGCGTCGATCTGCTTCGGGCCGTAGATCAGCCGGTCCCTCGGGAAGGTGTAGGCCCGGATTTTCCCGTAGTTCGCCCCGTCACAGCGCGCCGTCAGCCATGCCGCCAGATTGTCACGTTTGGAAGGGGTAAACGGCAGCAGCAGGATGTATTCCTCCACCTTTTCACCCGGCAGTTTCATGATGGTGTAGTACGGCTCCATCGGTTTCTCGCCCACTGCCGGAACCTGCCAGAGGTTCTCCTTGTTGTAAAAAACCTTCGGGTCGGTCATGTGGTAGGCGTTAAACATGGCGGCCTGAATCTGGAGGAACTGGTGCGGGTAGCGCAGGTGCCGACGCAGGTCGTCCGGCATGGCGGTCAGCGGCTTGAAGAGTCCGGGGAACATCCGGGCATACACCGTCACCAGAATATCCTTCGGGTCGCTGACATAAAAACTGAGCGAACCGTCATAAGCGTCAATAACCGCCTTGACGGAGTTACGCATATAATTGATACCCCCCTGGAGCGGCTTTGAATAGGGAAGACGGTTGGAGTAGGTATAGGCGTCGATGATCCACTTGAGCCCCCCCTTTTCGTCCACCACCATGTAGGGGTCGCCATCAAAACGGAGGAAGGGGGCTATGGCCCTGACCCGCTCGTTGATATTGCGGTTGTAGATGGTGCGGCTCTCCGGAGTGATGTCCGTGGAAAGCAGGATTTTCTCTGTTTTGAATTTGGCGGCAAAGAGGGACTTTTTGAGGAGTGAATTGATCGGCACCCCCCCTTTACCGGCATAGGTTGTGTTGATATTGCCCGAAGCGGTTGGGTAGCTGAATTCCGGGACTTTCGTCTTGACTACGACGTAATCGTTGGACAGTTCGCCGAAATAGATTTCCGGACGGGTAACCTTGATATCCGCCAGACTGACCGGGGGGATATCCTTGACGAAAAACTCCGGCAGCCCCTCCTTGCTGATCCGGCTGACCGGGCCGAAGGTTATGCCGTTGCCGTGGGTGAAGATGAGGCGCTCGTTGATCCAGTTTTTGCTCGGGAGATCGGCATAGGAAAGTTCACGAGGCGACAGCATCACCTGGGTGTACTGACCGTTGACCGTATAGCGGTCGTTATCCACATCGAAAAACTTGTAATAGGTTCGGATCTGCTGGAGCTGGCTGTAGGTTTTGAGCAGCGGGGCATGGTCCCAGAGGCGGATGTTCTTGATGGTGGCGCCGTTGTTGGCGATATCTGCGGCGGAAAGCTTGGTGTCCACATCGAAGGGTATCGTTTCAATTTTTTCCAGATCAAAGCCGAAGCGGGTAAACTTGAGGTTGTTCTCGATATAGGGCATTTCCAGAGCCAGCTCGTTCGGCGCGACCTTGAATTTCTGCAATAAGCCGGGATAGACCCGGATACCGACTACGTAGAGGGCGACAACGATGGCCGGCGGCAGCAGCGCCGTACGCCAGGCCCCTTTCCAGATCCCGACCGCCAGCATCACCCCCGCCAGCGGCGTCAGAAAGGTCAGGGTTCTGTAGGTCAGCAGCCGGGAATTGACATCAGCATACCCTGCGCCATAAAAAGAACCGTTGTGGGAGTAGAGCAGACTGAAGCTGTCCAGATAGAAACCGGCGGCGACCACGCCGGAAAAAAGTCCCACCAGAACCGCCAGATGGCGACGCACTTTTTCGTCAATCGTCACCCCGCGCTCATTCAGAACAATGCCGCCGCGCACAAAGTACACCGCCCCGACAATCGCCGCTGAGGCCAGAAGAACAAAGCTGGTGAAACCTCTCAACAGCGCCCAGAACGGCAGGCTGAACAGATAAAAACCGACATCCTTACCGATAATCGGGTCAACGGTACCGACATTCGCCCCGTTGGTGAAAAGCAGCACCTCCTCCCACTGCATACTCCCCCAGTTGCCGGCAAGAAGCGCAAGGAGCACGCTGGCGAGGATACTTACCGGCTTGACAAAGCGCACCACCTCATCACTGTTAATCCGGAAGTTGTTCCCCCCCACAACAAATACTCCTCTGTAGGGAAACTGCGCTCTGTTCGCATAAAAAAGATTTATCGAAATACCAGCGAACAGGAGGGCACCGACGCAGAGCCCCACCCCTGTTTTGGCATACAGTACCGTGGTGAATACCGTTGAAAAACCGGTCTCAACGAAAAAGAGCCAGTCGGTGTAGAAACCGACCAGAGATGACATGAACGGCAAAATAACGGCAAGGAGTATCAGAATAACTATGAACCTGTTTTTCATAATGGAGCCGCCTTTGTACCTGATTTGTAACGAGTCATTACCGAAAAAACATGACAGGGCCGATGCTGTGTGACCGACGTGCCAGAAAATATACTTATAAATTTTGATCCTCGTGATTATAGCACAAATCTACCCGGAAGATAGACACAGCGGCTACGGCACTTCTTCCCGTCTATATCCTTTGAGCAGCCCTTTGCTTGCGATGGCCTTCGTTCACGGCACGAACCCTACAACCATGTTGGCCGGCACGGGGTCAGCTGTTTTCCCTGCTGACGCTGCTCTCCTTCGTTAAGAGGAATCCTATTCGCGAGCGATAGGCATCATTCTATTTCCCGCCGTAACTGTGCAAGCCTGACAGGAACAGATTTACGCCCAGATAGCAGAAAATAGTTGCGGCGAAGCCGACTATTGAAAGCCACGCAGCCCGCTTGCCTACCCACCCCTTGGTAATTCGTGCGTGAAGAAAAGCGGCGTACACGAACCAGACGATCAACGACCAGGTTTCCTTTGGGTCCCAACTCCAATAGGTGCCCCAGGCGTAGTTAGCCCAGGCAGCGCCGGTAATTATTCCGAGTGTCAACAACGGAAAGCCGACCATGATTGCCCGATAGTTAAGATCATCCAGCACCTTTATGGGAGGAAACATCGCCAACAGGGCATTTCCTGCCGGCTTTTCAGCAGATTCTTCGCTGCCGGCCTTTATCAGGTACATGATTGAGATACCGCAGGCCACAGCAAATGCGGCATAGCCGAGAAAGCAGGTTATTACATGGTACAGGAGCCAGTTACTCTGCAGCGCCGGCACGAGCGGTTCAATACCTGTGTTCATGCCAAGTTGTGCCCAGGCCATGCCGAGCAGTGCAAATGGCATGACAAATGCGCCAATCACCCGATAGGTGAACTTGAGGTCAAGCAGCACATAGATCAGCACAATTGTCCAGGAGAAGAACACCACCGACTCGTACAGGTTTGAGAGCGGGGCATGCCCCATCCCCATGTCGTAGGATTCCTTCCAGCGCAGGCCGATGGCCACAGTCTGTGCAAACAAACCACCATATGCCACCGCGATTGCTGCTGTACCAAGAGCCTTTGCCCGTACAGCCAGAAAAGTGAAAAAAATCAGCATGGAGGCCAGATAGGCAAAGGTCGTTATATTGAAAAACAGTGAACTTGTCATGTTAGTTTCTCCTTGGTAAGCTCTGCTTTGAGCCGATCCACAAGCACCTCAAACGCCAACTGGAAGCCTCCCTGGTTTTTGCTGGCATTCCCGCCGATCGTGACCGCCCCATCCTGAATGCGCACCCAGACGCGACGATGAGACAAGAAGAATGCGGAGTAAATACCGACCACCATCAGGAGGCAACCGAGCCAGACGATCTCCACGCCCGGATCCTTGGCTACCTGAAGGCCGGTGTACATCTTCTCCTCGGCGCCTTTATAATGGAGAACCGGCCCCTTGCCGTGTTCCTGTGCGTGTTTGATGTTCAGCTCCGGATGTTTGGCATACACGACGAAACTTTCAGCCTTGCCGTCCGCTGTGTGCATCTCCACCTGTGCCGCCGGGCCCGACAGTTCCGGAATAAATTGCGACACGTCATTTGTCGCCTCTGTCACATGCATGCTGCTGCCGTCCGGCAGGCTGACCGACCCCTGGCCGGCAACGGTCAGAGATACGGCATTTTTGCCGTCAAGATCACTGGCGGTGAAAAAGTAATTCCCCGCATTGCCGTAACTGGACTGGTAAAAGGTAATTCCCTTATAGGTCAGCGGATCGTTAACGATCACCCGGACGTTCGTATAATCAGGCACCGGCCTGCCGTTCTCCAGTACCGTCAGGATACTCTTGAATTCCTTTGGTGTTCCATTGGCGTATTTGGCGATGCTGAACTGCTCCAGACGGAGGGAAAAACCCAGCGGGAGCTCCTTTTCCGACCGGGACACTACTTTGGAAACACTCCCCCCCTCGGTGATATTCACAAAACCTTTATAGCCGAAAAGCGAGCCGATTATGGAGCCGATGAAGATGATAATGACGCTGAGATGAACGCAATAGACCGACAGGCGGCACCAGGGGGTTTTCTGGGCGAAGAGGTGCAGCGCACCGTCGCTTTGAGTCACCACCGGCTGGGCGAACTCGGTTTTCAGGAAGGCAGCAACCCGCTCCCCGACCGCTTCCGGCACACCCGGGCTTTTGATCGTGGTCAGGTTGCTCAGGGAACGCTCCAGAGCGGCATCCAGAACCGTTACCGGTTGGGTGACGATCTTCCAGATATACGGCAGCCGTTTGACGGAACAGGCGATCAGGTTGACGGTCAACAGGTACAGCAGCAGAATGAACCACCACGAATGGTACATATCGAAAAAACCGGCTGCTTTGTAAAACGTCAGTTTTGCCTGGCTGATCTTGGCCAGATATTCCTGTGGGGGGATACCCTGGGGGATAATCGTGCCGATGATCGAAATGAGTGCCAGAGAGATCAGCAGGGCCATGGTCAGCTTTAGCGAACAGAAAAAATCCCAGAGGGACTGAAGAATATCTTTTTTCGGGTTTGTCACGTGTACGCTCTCCTTGAAATGTGTACCACCACTCCCGGATGAATCTTCGGGGTGGGTAAGTAGTGTACGTTGAGGTATGGCAGCTAGGGAATCAACCGGATATCAAGCTGGAAAGCCGGTCAGGAATGGTTTTGCGGAGGGACAAAAATAGTGCGGTATACCTGCGGTAACAACCAGAATGGTTCCGAAACGTGAAGGTTCACCACTATCGGCGCATAGGCGGAATGTAATCCCTGGCCAGGAGGCGCCGCATGGCACGGGCAGCTGCAAAAAACGGTGTCACAGCAGCCGGGCAGATCACCCTGTTGATCGGAACAGGGGCAGCCGCCGCATGGTTCATCGGGCGCCGTGCTGCAGACAACAGCCTGCACAGAGGGAGTGATGGATTCCGGGGTGACGGAGCGGGCAAACAGCGTTGCCGGCAGGACCAGATATATGGCGAGCAGGGTTGCCGCAATAATATGGCCGTATGCGCGTGTAATGTTCATTGATCACCCGGTAAAATCATGGCAGTCAGTCTATGTAAGGCGCCGGGAAATGTCAACTGTGGCGGTTGCCCTGTGGCGGTTGCCGCAGTCTCTCTGATATCCCATCACCAAATCTGCCGCACCTTATAAAAGCGCCCCTTGATCTTATTTCTCCCCAGACAGGCCAGGGCCCGGCCAACGCTTGATCGCTCAATCGCCACATAGGTATGGAATTCGAGAACGTCGATCTTGCCGACCTCACTCCCCGTAATCCCCTCCTCACCGGTCAGGGCGCCCAGAATATCGCCGGGGCGCAGTTTGTTTTTCCGGCCGCCGTCGATGCAGAGCGATACCATTGGCGGTGCCGGGGGTTTACCGGCGGCAGCAGCCAGCGAATCGAGATCTCCCCGGGGAATACTGCTGCCGAGAGAGTTCTCAATCGCCTGCACCCGCCGTGTTTCCTGCGCCGTCATCAGACTCAGGGCCAGTCCCCGCTCCCCGGCCCGCCCGGTGCGTCCTATGCGGTGGACATGGATTTCAGGATCGCGGGGCAGTTCATAATTGATCACCGCCGAAAGATCCTTGATATCCAGCCCCCGGGCGGCCACGTCAGTACCAACCAGTACGGCAACACTTCTGTTGGCAAACCGCACCAGCACCTCGTCGCGCTCACGCTGTTCCATATCACCATGGATCGCCAATGCCGAGAAACCGGCCTTTACCAGAGCTTCAGCCACCTCCTGACATTCTTTCCTGGTATTGCAGAACACCAGTGTCGAGTCCGGACGATAGTGGTTGAGAATCCGTGCCACGGATGCTGTCCGCTCATCTCTATCCACCTCGAACAGCAGTTGCTCGATCGTTCCCTCCTCATGAGTTTCATCGACACTGATTTCGACCGCTTCGTGCTGAAAGGCAGCACTCATGGCGCCGATTGACTCCGGATAGGTGGCGGAAAACAGGAGGGTCTGCTTCTTTTTCGGGGTTGCGGCGATCACTGCGCTGATATCGTCGTAAAATCCCATGTCCAGCATGCGGTCCGCTTCATCAAGCACCAGCGTCCGCAAACCGGACAGATCGAGCCTCCCCCGGCGCAGATGGTCCAGCAGGCGTCCCGGCGTGCCGACCACGACGTGTGCACCATGTTCCAGGGAGCTCAGCTGTGGCCCGAAGGGGACGCCGCCGCACAGGGTCAGGATCTTGATGTTTTCGGTAAAACGTGCCAGGCGGCGCAGCTCTTTGCCGACCTGATCGGCAAGTTCACGGGTGGGGCAGAGCACCAGTGCCTGCACACGCAGGTCGCTCAGGTCCAGATGTGTCAGCAGGCCGATGCCGAAGGCGGCGGTCTTGCCGCTGCCGGTTTTGGCCTTGGCAATCACATCTTTGCCGGAAAGGATATACGGCAGGGTGTGGAGTTGAATAGGCGTCATGGCGGCATAGCCGAGTGAAGCCAGGTTCTTGAGCATGGACGGTTTTATGTGAAGCGCTGAAAATGCTGTGTGGGGCATGGAACTCTCTCTTCTGGACTGACACTGTGGCCTAAAATCCGACCCGCAGACCGAGCACGGCATTGTGGCTGAAGTAATTCATATCAAATTTACGCCCGCTGACCTCGGTGAACGATGGCTTGCTGCTGCCGAAAAAACGGTAGCCGAGATCCAGATTCAGATAGTTCGTCAGTGCAACATCGAGACCGGCCCCCAGTTGGTAGGCGAGAACAACCGATGAGCCGCTCCCCATGGGGTTGCCGCCCACCTGCAGGGAGGATGCTTCCATCCGGGCAACACCGGCGCCGACGCCGGCATAGGGTGCCCATCGGCCGGCATCATGAAAAACACCAAAAAAATTGACCAGCAGACTGTCAGAGGTCACCTTCCCGCCCCCCTTAAAGCTCCCTTCGACGAACTTCATCTGGTCGACTGTGTTACTGCGCCGGGTATATTCCAGCTCAATCCGCCCCTCTCCCAGAGGATTCCCCGGTTCAAAATCCCATCCGGCCACCGCGCTCCCGGTGAGATTCGGGTCAAACGAAATGCTGAAATTCCCTAAAGAATTGGACGCTTTGGTCGTAAGCAGGGAGCTTCCCCCGACGAACGCCCCCACATAGGGGCCGGAGTGCTGTGCACTGGCCGGTCCGCAGAAGAATAGCGACAGGCAGCTGGCTAGTATGGTCAATCCTGTTCGTTTCATGTCACACCTTTCAGACATCGGAAATTATGGCACTGTGATGGTAGTTGTTTTAGTCAATGAGCCAAACGTGGCCGTCAGGGTTGCCGAGCCGCTGTCAACCGCCACGACCTGCCCCGGCTGGTTCAGGCTGTCAGTGAACATGGCAACGTACGGCTGCTTATCGAGCGTCCAGGTCGTGTTTTCGGTCACATCCATGCTGGTGCCGTCAAAGTAATTTGCCGTTGCAGTGAACGCGACTCTGGTCCCGGCGATAAAGCCGGTCGGCAGCGTGGAGACGTTCAAGGTCTGTATGTTCCGCGCAGTAACGGTCACCGGAGCTGTAACGGATTTTCCGCCGTATGTTGCTGTGATCGTGGCGCTGCCGGATGAGACGCCGGAAACCCGTCCCTTGGTAGCCATATCGTTATCTTCAACCGATGCTCTCGAAATGCTGTCGGTTGCCCACGTGCTGTTAGCCGTAACGTCCTGGGTTGTGCTGTCACTGAAGGTCGCGATCAGAATGTAGCGGCTCTTGGTGCCGACATTCAAGGCCATACTGGTGGGAGAAATAGCCACGGATGTAACGGTTGGAGCGGTCACCGCCAGAGTGGATGTGCCGGTAATCAACCCGGATTTGGCCGTAATTGTGGCTGACGATGTTGTCTCAAGAGCATTGAGCCACGCCAGAGTACCTCCCGAGGAGGTTACCGTTGCCCTGGCGCTGTCAGATGACGACCACTCTACCGCCCCGGTGAGATCCCGTGACGTACCGTTACTGAAAATTCCTGTGGCGGTAATACGACTGACCGTACCCTTGACTGGTTTTGGAGAGGGGGGGTAGACGCTTATCCCGGTCAGGTTTCCTCCGGTCACCCTGAGGTTTGATGACCCGCTGACCCTGCCCAATGTGGCACTGATGGAGGTTGTCCCTTGGGCGAGTGCTTTAGCCACTCCGGCGGAAATCGTGGCACTGGAAGTGTCGGATGAGCCCCAACTGACCAAAGCGGTGATATCTGGCGTTGTGCCGTCTGAATAGGTGCCGATGGCCGTGAAACTGGCCGTGGAGATGCTCAGTACCGAAGGAGCCTGCGGCGAAACGGCAATGGACTGCAAAACCGGTTCCGTGACGGTCACTGCGGCAGTACCGGACTTGGAACCGAATGCGGCCGTGAAGGTGGCCGTACCCACTGCAATAGCTTTGGCAGATCCCTTGCTGGCAATATCGTCGCTGACCGTTGCCACCGTGACATCACTCGAGCTCCAGGCCACATCAAAGGTTATATCCTGGGTCGTCGAATCTGAGAATGTGCCGGCTGCGGTAAACGGGTTAGTCAACCCCTTGGCAAGGGTTAAACTGGCGGGGGTTACCGTCAGCCCCGTGATGGTGGCACCGCTTACTGTCAGGGTGAGACCGGGGGAGGATATGCTCCCCAGAGTTGCGGTAAGAATTGCAGAACCGACGGTGACACCGCTCACTCGCGCCCTGTTGGGAGCAGTGCTGTACTTGAAATCGGCCACGGCGGGAGAAGCACTCGACCAGACCACCTGATCGGTAATATCACGGGTAAACTGCCCGGAATAATTGCCGGTGGCGGTGAGTTTGGTGGACGTTCCGGCCGCAATGGTTGGTGAAACCGCAGTAATCACGATTGAGGTCAGCGGGATAAAATCGTTTTGCCGTGTCGGGGTATCATTCCAGCCGCAGCCGGACAAAAACAGCACCATAGCAAAACAGGAACATACGAGGTTAACCATGCGATCCTCCGGTGGCCAGAAAAATTAATATGTTCATACACCCGCCGGAGCGGCAACGTCAAGCGGGGCGGTCGGGGGTGCTCCGCCATGTTTGACACAGTACCCGGCCGGCTCGGTCCCGATGCTGTAGAACTCATCCCGCTTCACCGGACAGTCCGGCATCGCACGGGAGCCGGTGGCAGGGTCTATGGTGACGGAGACGACCGAATCCGGTTGCTGGAAATCAGCGACCGGCCGTGATGCAGCCGCCGTGCGCATGAAACGCTCCCAGATCGGCGCAGCGACAGCCCCTCCGGTAAACCCTTTACCACCCGGCTTCGGCTTATCATGTCCGACCCAGACGCCGGTCACGATCTGCGGGGTATACCCGACAAACCAGGCATCCCGATAATCATCGGTCGTGCCGGTTTTCCCGGCGGACGGGTATGCCTGGCTGAATTTTTTCAGCCCTTTGGCGGTACCGTAATTCAGTACGTCCTTCAGCATCTGGGTAGTGATGAAAGATGTTGCCGGTGAAAGTACCGGAGCGCTTGCAGAAGGCATCTCTGACCAACTCCGACGGGCGGTGTCATAAATCCGGATAATGACCCGTGGCTCGGGGCGCGTCCCGCCGGTGGCAAAGGGGGCGTATGCCAGGACCAGGTCGCTCAGGGTGACTTCATCCGTGCCGAGTGCCAGGGAAAGGCCATTCTCAACCCGCTGCGGCAGCCCCATTTTAGCGGCGAAATCGGTGAAATAGGGGACCCCGATGGTATCCAGCAGCTTTACCGCGATGACATTATTGGAGTAGGCCAGTGCCTGCCGAAGGCTCAGCTCCCCGTAGAGTTCCCGGCCATAGTTCAACGGTTTCCAGACCTCATTGTTGCCCCGGTTATAGGATACCGGCGTATCATCCCACGTACTGGCGGCGGAAATCCCTTGTTCCAGCGCCGCCGCGTAAATCAGCGGCTTGATGGCTGATCCGGGCTGACGTTTGGCATAAAAAGCACGGTTATAGGCGCTCTGGGTGATTTCCACACCCCCCACGGCTGCCAGCACATCACCCGTGGCGGCATCCAGACAAACCAGCGCACCCTGCAGTTGCGGGGAAAGCCGCTTGACCCCTTCACTCAACGCCAGCTCAGCCTGTTTCTGCAGGTTCAGATCCAGGGAAGCTGTTACCTCCAGCCCCCCCTGTTCGGTGATCTCCGCGCCATACCGCTCGATCAGCTTGTTCCGGATATGCGCCAGATATTGGGGAGCCTGCCCGGCTTTCATTACGGTTGGAGGATTGGCCCGCAGGGTATTTTTTTGGCGGGGAGTTATCATGTTCAGATCAACCATCCGCTTGAGGACCGTGTCCCGGCGCCCGGTCACGCTGGCCGGCTTGCCAAGCGGATTGTAGCGGGACGGATTTTTCTGCACGCCGGCCAGCATGGCGCACTCCGCATCACTCAACTCTTCCGGGCTTTTATCAAAATAGAGCCGGGACGCCTGGGCAATACCCCAGGCACCATTACCATAATATATTTCGTTGAAGTACATCTCCAGAATCTGTTTTTTGGTGTACTTCTTCTCAAATTCCAGGGCCAGGCGCGCTTCCTCGAACTTCCGCTCGATGGTCTTTTCCCCCGAAAGATATCTGTTTTTGATGAGTTGCTGGGTGATGGTCGATCCCCCTTCCGCAAGCTTGCGCTTGACCACATCCTTCACCAGGGCCCGGGCGATGCCGCGCACGTCGATGCCGCCATGCTCGTAGAAACGGGCGTCCTCAACCGCCACCACGGCATTCTGCAAAAAGACCGGAATACGGTCGATGGCAACCCAGTAGCGTTTTTCCGGCAGAATTCTCCCGACAAACCGCCCCTGATTATCAAAGACCTTGAGAGAAGTGTAGCCGGTCGGCAGGATGGGGTAGGTGGCGATAGGATCCAGCGCGTCGGCTGACCCGGCCAGAAGCAGGAGCATGACCAGAGCGGATGCGCAGAGTGAAGCTATTTTTTTTTGCAGCGGGGATACATAGCGGGACAAGGTGGTGTGTACTCCTTCAGCGTTTAGGCTGTCCGTATATTTTTCAGTTCATTTAATAGATCTGGATGATGGTCAAGTAGCCTGAATAAATTAAGTACCGCCTGGATGGGTTTAGCCTCTCCCCGCTCATAGCGTGAAAAAGCGTTGTGCCCGCCGCCGGTAATCCGTGCTGCTTCCTTCTGGGTAAGTTTCAGCTTTTTTCTGATTCTAGCAAGTTCTGATACTTCTTCTGCGTCTACCGTATCGCGGAACGTTTTCCACGCTACCTCTTCGCGTTCATCATAACAGGGGAAACCGTCATGACATTGATCGCAGAAAGCTCCATGAATTATGGATTCATATACACGGCCCCTGTATTCCAGGGATTTTGTCTGGCTTCCTTCGTGTAATGTGCCGTCTAAGCATAGCGGGCATCGTTTATTGTTCCATTTTGATTCCATGATTATAACTCCTTGAAAGATACTACGAAATACTCGCCAGCTTGTTGAAACTTCACATAGAGCAATTTCTCACGCCATTTTGCACGATAAACATCCTGCCAAACGTGATGACTCTGGTGTGTTGTCATACTCTTATAAAAATTGGATACCGAGAGCTGATTTATCACCTCTAGTGCCTCATTCAGCACCATTCCAGCGGATCGGATCCCTTGCTGAGCAGACAGAGTCAGATTCATATTTTCAACACAAACCATCTGTGCAAGGATTGCTCTAAGGTCGTAATGCGGGCGCCGTTTTTCCATGACAATAAATAACCCTTTCAGGGTAGTTAGTCAACCGATTGTTTCATAGAATGTAGTGGGTTCTTCAAGAGGTCACGAGGGACACACACTGTTTTTACTCCTTAAAATCTACAACAGACGGTTGAGAAAACCCCTGATCCGCTCGTTGTCCTGCCCGGCGCTGAACAGCTCTTCCGGCGTCCCCTGGGCCAGGAAATTTCCCGACTCCATGAAGATGACCCGGTCAGCCAGCTCCCGGGCGAATCCCATGTGATGGGTGACAATGATCATGGTCATCCCCTCGTCCGCCAGCGTGTGGATGGTGTCGAACACTTCACCGACCAGTTCAGGATCAAGAGCCGAGGTCGGCTCATCAAACAACATCAGTTTGGGACGCATCGCCAGGGCCCGGGCGATCGCCACCCGCTGTTTCTGACCGCCGGACAGGGTCGCCGGGAATACATCCCGCTTATCAGACAGCCCCACCTTAACCAGCATATCCGTCGCAATGGAACGCGCTTCATCAGCCGATTTGCCCTGAACGGTTAGCGGTCCTTCCATTACATTGCCCAACACGGTCATGTGCGGAAAAAGGTGAAAGTGTTGAAAGACCATGCCGATCTCGGCACGCAATGCACTGATCGCCCGGGGATGGCCCAGATGACGTTTCCCCTTGCTCATTACGTAGCCGACCTCGCGCCCTTCAAAAATAATGGCACCCTCCTCAATCTCTTCCAGAAGATTAATGGCACGAAGCAGCGTCGATTTACCGGAACCGGAGGGCCCGATGATCACCAGTTTTTCACCGGCTGAAACCTCAAGATTAATGCCATTGACCGCCGTCAGGCTTTTAAAGCGTTTGGTAATATTCTTCAGTTTCAGGAGCGGCTGGTCAGCGCTGTTCATAGATTCCTGCCCGGTATTCGATCTTTTCAAAGATGAAGGTGAATATTGTCGTCAGCACCAGATAAATCACCGCTGCCAGGGCCAGTGCCGTGATGTTGAAATAGGTATTGAAAAGCTGGTCAGCCGCACGCATCAGTTCGACCATGGCAATAGTAGAAACCAGTGCCGTGTCTTTGATCAGGGCGATAAATTCATTGCCCACCGGCGGCATGAGGCGTTTGTAGGTCTGAGGGACAATGACCCGCCGCATCGCCTGACCATAGGTCATGCCGATTGCCTTGGCCGCTTCCATCTGGCCGTGGTCGATACTCTGGATCGCACCACGGATGATCTCGCCCAGATAGGCGGAGTAGTTCAGGCCGAGGCCGATTACTGCGGCGGTAAACGGCGCCAGGGTTATGCCGAGCGACGGCAGGCCGTAGTAGATGAAAAACAGCTGCAGCAGCAGCGGGGTACCACGGAAAAACCAGATGATGAACCAGCAGAATCCTGAAACCGGACGCACGGTGCTGATGCGTCCCAGCGCGATCAGCAGTCCCCCCAGCGGCGACACCAGCATGGTGCAGAGCACCAGCAGCAGCGTCATGAGCGCACCCTTGGCCAAAGACGGCAGAAAACGCAGGGTATCAGATAACACCGTGTGCCAGCCCGGCTTGAGTTGCTGTTCCAGTGCTGCAACAAAGTTGCGGGCTTCGCTGTTGTCAGGAAAGAGCTTCAGAACTTCCCGGCAGGCGGCAACGGCCTTATCCGGTTCTTTCTGGGCGGCCAGGATACGGGCAGCCTGCATACGGCTTGAGACAAAGGCGCCAGCCTCTTCGCCTGCGGCGGGGGGTGGTACCTTCCCGAGCAGATCCAGTGCGCCGCCAAGATCACCCTGGGCCATTAAATCGCTGGACTGCCGGAAGAGCCCATCGTAATCAATCGCCGCCAGACATGGCCCGGAGAGAGCCCATAAAAAAAGCAGGGCCATAACAGCCCTGCTGATACGATATTTCATACGAACTTCCACGGACTAGAATTTTTTGGGATTGGTCAGGTCTTCTGCAAACCATTTGCGGGAAATTTTACCCATGGCGCCATCCTTCACCATCTTGTCCAGAGTCTGCTGTACTTTACCGCGCAGGTCGCTGTCCCCCTTGCGGAAGGCGACGCCGAACGGCTCTTTGCTGATCATGCCGGGGATGAGCTTGAATTTGCCGGGGCGTTTGGCAATCATGTCGCGACCGGTAACGTTATCCACCACAACCACGTCAATGCGGCCGGCTTCCAGATCAAGCAGCGCCTTGGGATAATCTTCGTATTCCTTCAGTTCGGTCGGGGCATTGGCCAGTTTCTTCACGGCCTGTATACCTGATGAACCTTTCTGGGTACCGGCTTTGAAGTTTTTCAGGTCCTTGAGGCTTTTAAAGCGCTTGTCCGTGAAATTCACGATGGCAATCTGGCCGTCCATGATGTAGGGCTTGCTGAATGCTACCTGCTGGGCACGTTCATCGGTAATGGTCATACCATTCCAGATGCAGTCAAATTTCCTGGCATCCAGAGAGTGAATCACGCCATCCCAGGCGGTCGGCTGCCACTCGATCTTGATGCCGAGGCGTTTGCCCACTTCCTCGGCGGCATCGATATCAAAGCCGACCAGTTTACCGTCGGCCAGACGATACCCCATGGGAGGGAACGAGTCGTCGAGACCGATAACAAGTTTGCCATCCTTTTTGACTTTGTCCCACGAGCCATCGCCGGCAAAGGCGCTAACGGCAAGCAGCGACAGAACGAGGCACGACAGCAGCACCAGCATTTTTTTCATGGTTTTCATCTCCTCAAACAATAATTTGGTAAAGATGACGGGATTATTCCAGAAAAGGTCTGACCAGTCAAGGCCATTAACCGGTGACCTAAAACCGGTACTCAAGCCCTGCTGTCGGCCCAAAAAAATTGGAGTTGTCGCTGCCGACTTTTATATATTGGGCTTTCACACCGATAGTAGCGGAAAAATCCTTGATAACTGAATAGGTAACCTTCGCCTCTGTGCTCCCACCCCAGGCGGTGGTAACATCGCTCGGCACATTCAGACGTCGGTAGCCGGCCGGATATGCGACGTTATTGTTGAATGCCCCCAGGAGCCCATTGGCAGTAACAAAAAATGTAATGTCACTGCCCACAGGGATGGTTGCACCTGCGCCCAGCAAGCCCATATGGTACTTCTGGGTGCGCGTGGCTTTTTCTGTTCCGGTAGTAGACACAAGGGAAACCGAATCATCAACGAATATCCCCTTGTATCCGGCCTCCAGACTCAACATAGGTGTCAGCATGTAGCCCGCTACAAAATCTACATCACCACGCGATGCCGATGAATCAACAGAGGCACGCCGGACGGACAGGTTCATAAGACTGTAGTTGTCTGCGGTAAGAAGATACGAGGCACCGAAATACAGGTCCTTATATTGGGCCTTCAGCGTCGGACCGTACATAAAGGCGTACGAACTTTTGGGGACATCCATGCCATTAAATCTTGATATGGGGACAAAGCGGTTGTACCACGTCATCGCTCCAAGCGTGACCGAAAGGTCTTCCATTGCTGCATACGCCGGACTGCCAGTCAAAACAAACAACGCGGCCAAGATTATCATGTATTTTTTCATGTCTGGTATCCGTTCTAACAAGCCGTTGATTTTACTACAATCCATTACGCTGGCGGTATGGTCTGCCTGTTCGTGCTGTTATACCATATACAACTTTTAATCTGATTAGTACTGATCGTCCGCCACATAATATCTCCCTCCCCTTCAAGGGGAGGGCAGGGGTGGGGATGGGGTGATTCAGGCGCTAAAAGATCCCCATCCCCCTCCTGTCCTCCCCCTTGAAGGGGGAGGAACTTGAACAGCGGAAGTTCAGTGCTAATCAGAATCTTTAATCTGATTAGTACTGAACTCCCTCCACATCATATCTCCCTCCCCTTCAAGGGGAGGGCAGGGGTGGGGA
>CAINRC010000081.1 GCA_903852495.1 uncultured Geobacteraceae bacterium
CGATAGAGGCTGCCTTTCCATCGGCACGCTTATAGATTTGAGTAGCAACCAGGTCGTATGGAGCGTTCTGGGTACTTGGATCCACCGTTGAGCCGGGAACTGCCTGCCAGCCTTCGGGATGTTGCTTTATGATGCTTTGCAGATCAGGTTTCGCTCCCTTAAAAGGGCTCTGCCTGATTTGAACCAGTATCTCAAAGCAAATAAGCATGAGGCCAAACACTATAGCGAGAAAAGTGTATTTAGTCGGCCGCATGTGAGCTCCCCGCCTTAGGCTTTACAAAAGAGTTTGCAAAAAGCAATAATCTATCGATGAGTGTAAGGAGCAGAAGTGCCAGAATAAAAGCCACAACGCCAACTGTCTCATGGAAAATGCTCTCGGCAAACCAATCCCCAACGTACCACGTTGCAAGAACTAACAGCATCACCCGCATTAAATTGGTAAGTACCGCAACTGGAATGACACAGGCAACCATCAAAAAAATATGCAAAGGCTTTCTATTAACGCCCTTTCGAAGGTATAAAACAGAGAGTGCTGTCAATGAAAATATAGAATTCATACCCGAACACTCTTTGGTCACTGTTGCACTATATTGACCATAATAGAGGGTAACGCCGTTTGCGACAACAGGCAGAATTGTCGCGCTTAGCAATTTTGCTGAAAGTGCGGCTAAAGCGACAGCTAATTCAGACGATAAGAGAGAAGGAGCAATCGAACCAAAGGTTACAATAACGATTCCAGCAACAGCGATGAAGTACGATGAACGAAGATAGGCATTCGGAGCAAAAGCAGCTACCAAACCTGCCGCAATAAAAAACAACCCTAACACTTCAACAACTAATGAAGGTGTCAACCCACCCGTTAACAAGAAAAAACATCCAGAAACGAAAAACACACTTCCCAACAAAGGATGGCCCAATGCACTGCTGTGGAACGTTCCGGCAATGCTCCTGCGTTCCATCCATAATACTGCTAAAAGAGTCGGGAATAACAGCAACAAGTCGTTTTCGAGAGTAAGCTTAAGAATGTACCTTTCTGCCGAATGGAGAATAACAGCAGCAAAAAGCAGCCAGGGAAACCAGGTAGCATGAGGTCTCAAACTCATACTCCTGCAAATCGTAGCGTAACTACCAGCGCAGCCGCCAACGATAGTAAGGTAAATAAAACAACAGGTACCCACCACCTGGGGAAAGGGGAACGAGCATAGAGATGGCTCAACCCGGTTCCAAGCAGCACTCCTGTCACAGCACTCGCCAAAACTATCCATACCTCAAGTATTGGCCAGACCAGCATAATCTGACTTCCCAGTATAAACAAGCTTACGACGGCACAGCATAAAATAAAAAACTTGATATAAGCAGGCACCCAATACTCAGATAGCCATGCATCAACGTTTTTCTCTACAGCCGGAACCTTCGGTGCAGGCCAGAACCTTGGCGCCCAAATACTGCCAAGCAGAACACTCACTGATGCCGATAATTGCAGCATGGCAAATGCAAAAGCACCAGTAATCGATAATGCTAAAATCATGCTATGAAAGTTCATCCTCTCTGCACGCTCTGTATCTGGAAGAGGTAATGCACCAATCTTCTTGCCTGAAGCATCCTGGGCATACTCACCTAAATAAGTTATTTTAGCCTTGTCGAGCGCATCCTTCACTTTTTTCTGAATTGCCATGTTGCGCATCTGTGAGCTTATCATTGTGCGCGCAGCTTGCTCGGACTGTTCCCCTGTTATAGGAATTGGAACCGCGTTGTGGAGCATCAAAACCATGGCAAACTTGTCCTGAACACGGGCAACAACCGGAACTCCAGGTTTGGAGCTCGTTAATACGTTAACAATGGCGGGCTCTAACTGATCGGTAGACTGTGTCTGCGTAACCCGACGAAACTGCATTTTTTTCGCCTTAATCTCATCTACAAGCTGGTCGAGCGATGCACCTTTCCCTGCCTGCACATTAAGCGACTGTAAAAATGGCACATCCACCACAGGCATCACTACCTCTTCGTAAACCAGAAGTTTTCTTTCTGCAAAAAGACGGGGATTTTGAGCAACAATATCGCGAACAGCCTCTATCTCCAAAGGCTTGGTAGCTGCGGCAAGAGATTGTTGAGCCATTCCGGCAAGAACCTGACGACGTGCCTCATGCAGTAAAATGGGAAACTCAGGTGTCTTATCCAGATGTAGCTTTACCGCCTGCTGTGCAAGCAACTCACTGCGAACAAGACTTGCCAGAATGTTACGCTTCTGTTCAAGTGCTGCCTCCTTACTGACTCCAGGAGCAGCAGTGCGTTCATA
>CAINRC010000082.1 GCA_903852495.1 uncultured Geobacteraceae bacterium
CCAGGCCGTATTCGCCCACAAAATTAATAACGGGCGATCACAAGGATCTACAAAAGAAATATTTATTCATCAAAAAAGGCGACCGAAAGGTCGCCTTTTTTATACTGCTCTATTTTTTGTGAATTATAAATCCAACTGATCTGCCAGCAATTCAACCGTGTGCCGGGCCGTGACAGCCGCACCGGTTTGATCAAGCCCGCCCCTGATCTGCATGACACAGCCCGGACAGTCCATGGCAACAACCGGGGCTCCGGTCTCCATTATATTCCTGAGTTTACGCTGCAGGATCGGCGCTGATATTTCCGGCAGTTTCATTGAGTACGAGCCCCCCATGCCGCAACAGGTATCGCACTCGAACATCTCCTCAATTTCAAAACCGGCCTTTTTCAGCAGGTTCCTCGGCTGCTCGGACACTTTCAGCGTCCGCTTCAGGTGGCAGGAGTCATGGTAGGTTATTTTCCCCAGCACCCTCCCCTCTTTTAACGACAAACGCCCCTCATCCACAAGTTTCGTAACCAGTGTTGAAAAATCAATGACCTTCCCGGCAAGCTTCCTGGCCCGGGGGAGCCATTCCGTCTGACCAAGACTTTCAAACGTGCTGATAAATTCGTGATCAAGGGCAACGGTGCAGGTCGGACAGGCCGAAATCACATAGGTGACCTCCTCACGGAGCAGGGCATTGATATTATCAACGGCGTTACTGGCGGCAACTTCATACGCCCCGTTATAGCGGGCCGGTGCACCGCAGCAGGTTTGATCTTCGGGGAATAGCACCTGAATACCGGCTTTGTTCAGTATTTTTATCAGCGCCTCCCCCATCTCCGGATAGGCAAAATCAATCAGGCAGCCTGCGTAGAAAGCGGCTTTTTCCTCGCACTCAGGCTGCCGGATCTTTTTAAAACGATCACGAAACGGTTCTGCGGCAATGGCCGGAAGACTGCGCCCATCGGTCAGATCGGCCAGAAACAGCGGTAAATGACGGATAAATTTGCCGGAAGTAAATGGCTTGCCGGCGATTGAAGCGGCGCGCAGCATACCGTGAAACAGCTTGCGATTGTTCACCACAGAGTAAATCGTTTTTTGCAGCAGCGGTACTCCCTGCTCCTGCACCAATCGCCGCCGGATTTCCATGATCAGGTCCGGGATATCTATTTTGCCGGGACAGACTTCGGTGCAGGCGCCGCATTGGATACAAAGCCCCTGAATATCTTCCGATTTTTTCAGTTCATCGAACCAGGCGGTAAGAATAGTCCCGATGCCGCCGGTGTAGACCTTGCCGAATACGTGCCCCCCCACCAGGCGGAAGATGGGACAGACGTTAAGGCAGGATGCACAGCGGATACATTGCAGAGCCTGCTTGAATTTGGGGTCACTGGCCATTTCCGACCGGCGGTTGTCCATGAGGATAATGTGCAGATCTTTCATTGATCCGTCACTGTTGGGCGTGGGCCCGGTAATAATTGATACATAGCTTGTCAGCAGCTGGGCCGTGGCACTACGGGGGAGCGCTTTTAAAATAGTGGCGACATCTGCGTACTGTGCGATCAGCTTTTCGATGCCGATCAGCGCGATGTGAATTTTAGGAAGTGATGTGACCAGACGGGCATTCCCCTCGTTGGTCATGAGCACGATACTGCCGGTTTCAGCTACGGCGATATTCGCACCGGAAATACCCATATCGGCAGCCAGAAAGGCGGGGCGCAACTGCTCGCGGGCAACCTTGACCAATCGGGGAATATCCGATGACAACCGTTCGTTGACCTCCTTGCTGAACAGGTCAGACACCTCTTCCTTGGTCATGTGAATGGCCGGCATAACCATGTGCGACGGCGTCTGACCGGCCAGTTGAATGATCCACTCGCCCAGATCGGTCTCCCTTACTTCAATACCTGCTTTTTCCAGATACGGATTCAGGTGAATCTCTTCCGTTGCCATGGACTTTGATTTCACCACTGTTTTGACATTATTGTCCCGGGCAACCGCAAGGATGTATTCGCGGACTTTTGCCGGATCATTGGTTCGGAAAACCTTGGCACCGCAAGCTTCAGCATTCTGCGCGAACTGATCGGACAGCTCATCCAGGTGTGATGCGGCATACCCCTTCAGTAATGCAATTTTTTCCCGCAACTCTTCAAAATCAATCCCTTCATACGCTTTGGCGCGATTAACCTTGTAAGCCTCCGAAAATTTGCCGAGTGCACCGGTCAGGTTGGCATTATTGACGGCCTTCTGGATGGATTCCTTGAACGCGTTATCCATTATTTTCCCCCTCCAAGCTCATCTACAAAAACTATAACCAGCCTGTCCGGCCCATGCACTCCTATCGTAAGCACACGTTCGATATCAGCAGTCCGACTCGGTCCGGTGATCATGGCAATATAGGCGCTCTCCTTCGGGTGCAGCCTCCCTAACAGCGTCGGCATATCCGGCAGTATCCCGCTCGTAGGAACGATAGCAATATGTATGGACGGGAGAGAGGAGACCAGACGCTGTTCGATAGCGGAGGAATCCTGCACCAGCGTGCCTGTATCCGCCAGAGCCCACTCCATCTGGTTTATTCCGAATCTGGCATTGGTAGCCAGTTCGCGGGTGATCTCAAACTTCAACCCGGCAATATTTTCGAGAGATTCCCGGTCGATTCCTTCAATAAATGGAGAGTCCGCCCAGAGTGCGTAGGCTTGCGGGGCATCAGCCACCCCTTCTTTTTGCAGGAACCGGATCAGGAAATCGAGCGCCGCTTCCTTTGTAACAAATCTATGTACCTCTGCACTTACACCCTCGGCCCTGGTTTTAAATTGTTCATAGCTCATATAAAGTCTCCTCTGTCTCATGCGACTGCTCTAAAATACTCCAACAGATGAAATAAGGTTTTACTTCCGTTTCGGCACTATCAACTTATTTCAACAAGAATCCATTACCAAGCATATGGTAAAAAGTATTTGTATAACCAATTTGCATATTACCGTATTCTGTCTAAATCCCATTAAACATACACTGTTAAACTGGTAAACGGTGGCTAAAAAACAATCACTTATAGGGCTCTGAAATAAATATTCGATAAATCATTATGAATTGAAAATATAGTATTGACAAGTCGAAAATTAAATTTTATAAGGCATATGACAATTGGTAATACAAATTTACAAAAAACCATTTATGGAAAAGGAGGCAGCATGAAGTGGACAATGGCAATGTATTTCGGCAGGAATAATGGACCTATTCCGTGTGCTAATTTAAACGCAAATTCAAACAATCCTGGGAGGTTTAAATGTTAACTTGGACACAAGTCTATACGCCTGTCTTTGGAAGCGTGCTTCTATCAGCTTTGGTAGCGGCAATACCCGTAGTTGTTCTTTTGGGAGTGCTTGGATTCGGTCATGTGAAGGCGCACTGGGCTGCGATTGCCGGGCTTACGACTTCGCTTGCCATTGCGATCTTCGTCTACGGAATGCCCGCGAATCTAGCTCTGGCCTCTGCTGGATACGGCGCGGCCTTTGGGCTCCTGCCGATCGGGTGGATCATTCTGGGCGCGATCTTCGTTTACGACATCACCGTCAAAACGGGTGATTTCGAAGTGGTCAAACATTCGATCTCCGGGATCTCGGATGACCGCCGTATCCAGCTTCTTCTTATCGGTTTCAGCTTTGGTGCTTTCATCGAGGGCGCGGCTGGCTTTGGTACGCCGGTGGCCATTTCCGGTGCGATGCTCATAGGCTTGGGGTTCCGTCCTTTAAAAGCTGCTATCCTGGCCCTTATTGGTAACACGGCACCAGTTGCATATGGCGCGCTGGGTATCCCGATCATCACTCTGGCGAAAGTGACCGGGCTTGATGAAATGGCCCTCAGTCAGATGGTGGGAAGGCAATTGCCGATATTTTCGCTTATAGTTCCTTTCTGGCTTATCTGGGCCATGGCCGGCCGGAAAAAGATGATGGAAGTCTGGCCCGCCTGCCTGACATGCGGACTCAGCTTTGCCTTGACGCAGTTCTTCGTAAGTAACTACATGGGGCCTTCCCTTGTTGACATCATCGGTTCCGCAGTTTCGATGGGGGCAACACTTCTACTGATGAAATTCTGGAAACCCAAGACAACCTGGCACTTCGATCATGAATCCAAAGAAGCTCGTCAGGCCGATGCCGATGCACGACCAAATCTTTCTTTCGGACAGGTCGCCAAGGCCTGGATGCCGTGGGCATTGCTGTGCGTCTTCGTGTTTGCATGGGGTTACCCGGCATTCAAGAACGTCCTGAATGGGGGCGCCAAAGGGAGTGAAAACTTCCTTAAGGGTATCTCTCTCGTCAGTTTCCCCGTTCCTATGCTTGACAAGGCAATCATAAAAGTTCCTCCGGTAGCGATAAAAGCAACAGCCGAAGGTGCTGTCTACACATTAAACTGGCTGTCCGCAACCGGAACAAGCCTCATTTTAGTCGGCATCGTGAGTGGACTCCTCCTGGGGCTCTCATTCAGTGAACTGATTAAAACCTTCTTGAATACGTTGAAAAGGATCAGGATGTCGCTCGTGACGATCGCAGCGATGCTTGCTCTCGGCTTCATGACGCGTTATTCAGGTCTTGATGCAACCATGGGACTTGCCTTCGCATCAACCGGGTTCCTGTTCCCGTTCTTCTCGCCTCTCCTCGGCTGGCTCGGTGTGGCGCTCACAGGCAGTGATACGTCATCGAACGTTCTCTTCGGAGGTTTGCAGAAAATCAGTGCCGAATCCCTCGGTATCAATCCAATCTTGTCCTGCGCCGCTAACAGCAGCGGCGGGGTTATGGGCAAGATGATCGACGCGCAAAGTATTGTCGTTGCAGGTGTTGCTACCGGGCAGCAGGGAAATGAGGGAGAAATCCTGCGTGGTGTTTTCTGGCACAGTATTGCATTGGCCTCTCTGGTCGGTGTGGTTGTTTTCTTACAGGCCTATGTATTTCCATGGATGATTCCGGTTGTGGTAACGGCAGTCCTCAAGTGATGTGCAAGTAAGATATCACTTCTAAAAGCCCCTGGCCCCTCCTGTTTCAGGAGGGGCCAGGGGTGGTGAGATGTCAACTTGAACACTGCAAACATTGGAAAGGCGATAACTCTATGAACCAGGCATTCATAAACGAGCTTCAAACAATTGTTGGTAAAGAATATACACTGTCTGATCGTGAGTCACTGGCGGTCTACGGTTACGACTCCACCCCGGAACTGGAGAGCTTGCCAGGAGTTGTGCTGCTGCCTGGCAGTTCCGAAGAGGTTGCCCGCATCATGCGCCTCTGCTACGGAGCCGGGGTAACTGTCACCCCGCGCGGTTCCGGCACGAATCTGTCCGGAGGCTCCCTGTCAGTCGGGGGTGTTGTGGTTCAGACCAGCAGATTGAACCGGATCTTAGAGGTAGACGAAGAGAACCTGACCGCCACGGTTGAGACAGGGGTCATCACCAGCGCCCTGCACCGCGAAGTCGAGTCTCGCGGCCTGTTCTATCCGCCAGATCCGGGCAGCATGAACATCTCCACCATGGGGGGCAACGTAGCCGAAAATTCCGGCGGTCTTCGCGGTCTCAAGTATGGAGTTACAGCCAATTACGTCATGGGGCTTGAAACCATTCTGGCTGACGGTGAAACCCTCCATACAGGCGGCAAGGTTGTCAAGGACGTGGCCGGATACAGCCTCAATCCGCTGCTGGTATCATCGGAAGGCACTCTTGGTTTTTTTACCTCCATCACCGTCAAACTGATCCCGAAGCCTCAGGCCAAGATCACCATGCTGGCCCATTTCCCGGCTATGAGCGATGCCGCACTTGCGGTCTCGGCCATCATTGCCGCCAAAGTTATTCCTGCCACGCTTGAGTTTTTGGACAAGGTGACCATCAAATGCGTTGAGGATTATGCACATGTGGGTTTGCCGCTGGACGTTGACGCCGTGCTGCTGATCGAGGTGGATGGTCATCCGGTGGTGATTGCAGAGGAGGCTGCTGCGGTGGCGGATATCTGTAAAAAGCACCGCTGCTCATTCTTCCAGACAGCACAGAACGCCGCCGAGGCACTCAAACTTACCGAGGCGCGCCGAACCGCCCTCTCCGCTCTGGCCCGGATGAAACCGACCACCATACTGGAAGACGCCACCGTACCGCGCAGCTGTATCGCCGCCATGCTGAAAGTCATTCAGGATTCTGCCCGGAAACATAATGTGACAATCGGCACTTTCGGACACGCGGGGGACGGCAACCTGCACCCCACCTGCCTGACTGATGAACGGGATAAAGATGAAATAAAGCGGGCCCACGCAGCTTTTGCTGAAATTTTCGACGCTGCCATAGCCATGGGTGGAACCATCACCGGTGAACATGGCGTAGGTCTGGCCAAAAAGAAGTATCTGCCAAAACTGGTCGGTGAATCCGGCATACGTGTCATGCGAGGGATCAAGCAGGCTTTCGACCCCAAAGGGATACTGAATCCTGGAAAGATCTTCTAATGGACTACGTCAAACTTATAAACTGTATGCGCTGCGGGATGTGCCTTCCTAACTGCCCTACGTACAAAGAAACGTTCCTTGAGACGGCATCGCCCCGGGGACGTGTTGCACTGGTACGCAAGCTTCAGGAAGGGGAACTGGAGCAGTCGGAGCGCCTGTTGGAATATTTGTCACTCTGCCTGGACTGTCAGGCCTGTGCCTCGGCCTGTCCCTGCGGAGTCAATGCCGGTGAACTTGTAGCTGAATTCACCTGTGAACGAAAAAGTGACACCGGCCTTAACTTCATGGAAGATCTGGTCCTGCGCAAACTGGTACCGCACCCGGACCGGCTCGAAACATCCATGGTACCGATGCGGATGTACCAGAAAACCGGCCTGCAGAAACTCGTCAGAACGCTTGGCGTGCTCAAGATGTTCCCGAAACCGCTTGAGAGGATGGAAGGGCTGTTACCCACCCTCCCCTCTCGTCCGCTTCGCCAGGAAATCAGTGAGGTAACACCTGCCGTCGGAACAGAGCGGGGGACGGTCGGATTCTTTCTTGGCTGCGTCATGAGCCTGATTTTTTCCGATGCCAGCCGCGCTACCATCCAGTTGCTGTCATCGCTCGGCTACCGGGTCATAACACCGCGCAATCAGGTCTGCTGCGGTGCTCCCAATATGCTGGGGGGCGATCTGGACGGCTTAAAAGAAGCTGCTTACACCAATGTGTCCATATTTGACGGATACGAACTGGACTATATCGTTACCGATTGCGGCGGATGCGGTGCAGAACTTAAAAAGTACGGGCATCATATCGAGGGAGACAAAGCGGCATCATTCAGCGCAAAAGTGCGTGATATTTCGCAACTCCTCGCGCTGCACACCGAAGAGCTGACAGCGCAGCTGAAACCGCTGCCCATGAAAGTAACCTATCACGACCCCTGTCATATCGCCCACTGTCAGGGAATTCGCAAGGAGCCGCGTGATCTGCTCAAGCTGGTGCCGGGGCTGGAATATCAGGAACTGGAGTCAGCCGATGCCTGCTGCGGCAGTGCCGGAACCTATAATATCAACCGGCCGGAGATGTCCGACCGCATACTGAAACGAAAACTGGATACGGTGCGGGACAGCGGCGCCCAGATCCTTGTTACCAGCAACCCGGGCTGCCTTCTGCAGCTCAAGAAGGGGCTGGCGGATCACCTTCCGCATGTAAAAATCATGCATCTGACGGAGATTCTGGCACGCAGCATTGCAGGTTGACGAGTGGATAGAGTTGCCACACCGGTGAATCGGAGATGGAACTATGGAAAACAGGAAGAAAGTTCCGAAGTATAATGTTGTCTCCATGAGGGTTAACGATGATGAAAAAACGGCCCTTGATGAATTGACGCGAAGCAGCAGCAAGAGCGTATCCAGTTTGATGCGTGAAGCAATTAAGCTGTATGAACCGCACCTGAAGCGTGAGACAGACTGATAGAAATGTGGAAAATTTTGTTGAATGAGCGCATAGTGCATATACGCTCCTGACTTGGCCGGGGGATTTTATATCCTCCGGCCTGCTGTTTTTTCAGCCTTGACTCAGACTATTCACCGCAGAAGGAGCGTAGCGGCGGCTGTTCAGCTGTCCGTCAGTACATGATGTGAGGGATTGAAGTATGGCAAAGGCACTTTATATAGCCGCAACCGGTCAGAACTGCGGAAAAACCACCACCAGCATAGGCTTGATGCATCTGGCGTTGAAGAAGTATGGCAGGGTCGGGTTTATCAAACCGCTCGGACCGAAGCCGACAATGTATCATCGCTGTACGGTGGACAAGGACGCCGCCCTGATTGCCCAGGTCTTTGATCTGGAAAAAGAGCTGCGCTGGATGTCACCGGTTGTGGTTCATCCCGATACAACCCGCAGGGTGGTGGACGGTGAAATTTCACCTCTAGATTTCCATGAGCGCATATTACGGGCGTATGCGGAGCTGGAAAAGCGCTGCGACTTTATAATCATTGAGGGATCAGGCCACGCCGGTGTCGGCTCAGTAATGAAGACATCCAACGCCCGGGTCGCGCAGATTCTGAATGCACCGGTATTGATGGTTACCGGGGGCGGTCTGGGAAATGTTGTTGATAAGATTTACATGGGACTGGCCCTGTTTGAAAAGGAAGGGGTCGAGGTTCGTGCGGTTCTTGCCAACAAAATCATGCCGGATAAACGTGATCGTACCCTTGACTATCTCAGTCGGGCCCTTTCAGATGAAGATATGACGGTTATTGGCGGAGTGGACTACTATCCGGTACTGGCCGATCCGACTCTCAGGCGGGTGTCAAAGCTGCTTAATCTGCCGCTGTTCGGCAACAAGCGCGAAATGAGCAGAATTATCCACCACGTCCAGATTTGTGCAGCATCGACCCAGCGGGTCACGGAACTTATCAGTGATGCTTCCCTGCTTATTGTTACCAGCAGCCGTGATGAGCTGTTGGTAACATTGGCTAATCTGTACAAGATTCCCGAGTATCGTTCCAAGATTGTGGGCTTGGTCATTCCAGGAGTTGCACCGGTTAGCACAATTACGCAAATGATCCTTGATCGGAGTAATATCCCCTATATGCGGGCACAAAAACATACAACTGCCCAACTGTACCGGGTCATCACCGAGGACGTGTCAAAAATCACCGCTGCTGACACTGAAAAGCTCAAACTAGTGCGCAGCCTTGCAGAAACATATATTGATTTTGACCTCATTGATCGACTTTTCTGATGGTAAATAATCGGCTCAAGTAAGTATTTGCAGGTGGTTACTGCCGAACCGGTTGCAGTCCGGTGAAAAATACGCTAGAAAGATATGACGTTAATTCTCTGATATTTTGAATGGAACTTATTATGAATTTTCAACCGATAAAGCCGAAAAAAGTATCAATCCAGATTGCGGAGCAGATTCGCTCATCAATCCTGGCCGGTGAGTTTGCACCGGGCGACAAACTCCCCCCGGAGCGGGAACTTGCTGAAATGTTCGGGGTGTCACGCCCATCAGTTCGGGAAGCGCTCAATGTTCTGGCTTCGTCCGGAATGGTCATGTCGTATCAGGGGGGGGGAACTGTTGTCCGCTCGCTGATGGAGATTTCCTCCAGCAACCCGCTCAGCGAACTGATCCGCAATCAGCAGGATCGGGCTTTGGATGTCATCGAAGTGCGTAAAAGTATGGAATCCTGGACTACCTGGTATGCCGCTCAGCGCGCTCTGCCTGAAGATATTCGCAAAATGGACGATATTATCGCCGGAATGAAGTTGAATCTTGATCTGCGCCTGTCTTCGGAAGATCTGGATGCCAACCTGCATATTGTGATTGCCCGTGCCACCCACAACATAGTCTGGCTCCACCTGATGCAGAGTATTTTTGACGCCATGAAGGAGTTTCAGCAGGGCGTCTGGCGGGCGGTCTATGTGACCCATGAGGATCACCAGATTCTGTTCCAGCATCACAGCGCAATCGTTCAGGCGATCAAGGATAAGAACCCCCAGACCGCTCGTGACACCATGGCTGAGCACCTGAATTTTGCCGAAAAACGCAGCAGCGCGTATGTTGCTCAAAAGCAGCTGTAATTATAGCCGGAGATTTTTATGCAGATTATACCGACAACAATTCCCGATGTTCTGATTATGGAGCCGAAAGTTTTCGGCGATGATCGTGGTTTTTTTTACGAAAGCTTCAATGAGCGGGCATGGAAAGAATTAACCGGCCAGGATTTGCGTTTCGTTCAACACAATCACTCCCGCTCATCAGCCGGCGTATTGCGCGGTCTTCATTACCAGATTCAGCAGCCGCAGGGGAAACTGGTTCGCGTTATTGCAGGAGAGGTTTTCGATGTTGCCGTAGATATTCGCAGGAGTTCGCCAAGTTTTGGCCGGTGGTTTGGAACAACAATTTCTGCGGAGAACAAGCGCCAGATGTGGGTGCCGCCCGGCTTCGCCCATGGTTTTTGCGTAACGTCCGCAGTGGCTGAATTTCTGTATCTCACGACCGATTATTACGCGCCGGAATATGAACGCTGTATAGTCTGGAATGATCCGGATCTGGCGGTAGGCTGGCCGCTGGCATCAGAACCGCTCGTCTCCGCCAAAGACCGCGAAGGGCGTCCTTTCAAAAGTGCTGACCTCTTTCCGTAAGTCGACAGCGACAGCTGACTGGTCAGTATATCACCACTAGTGCTCATAACAGCTGAATCTAACCCCCCTCAGGGGGAGCCTTGAAATCTCCCCTTAGGTAGTTTTCGTCCGGAAAGGGTGCTTTTTCCCCCTGGCGGCGTCAATCTGCGGCCTTACGTGTGCGGCGTACCGATGTACGCCTCCGTGTAATCCCTTGATTTCCTTGCCAGGAGAAAAAATC
>CAINRC010000083.1 GCA_903852495.1 uncultured Geobacteraceae bacterium
CACTCTTTCCCTACACGACGCTCTTCCGATCTGAATTTCAATATCATAATTCCAGATATGCATTATTTTTCTTTAATCAAATCGACATTCGTCCAGCGACTCCCGGTGAATCTGCCTTAACCTATCAAAACGTTTCTAATGACGGCGTCGAAGGCCATGGCTGTACATCTGCGGAGTAAATACGATCTAAACAAGGAGGTCACACTACATGACTCGCGCCTGCTGGACTTCCTAAAACCTGCTCTGGGGATCACTGGACGCACATCTCCATATAATGCTACATGAACATTGCGCCAAACTGTTTGTCTGATATAAAATTGTCACCAGTAACTAATCGTATATAATATCTGGGCTCCTTGCCCTGAATCCATTGACAATTACGGTATACAACAACGCCATCGAGTCTAGTTCAAAGCAGTGGAAAATGTTGCGCTGTTGCTCCCAGAGCGCACGTTTGGTTCCCACCTTCTGCCATGCAGACTGAAATAGAGTCGAAGTAAGCTGCTGTGTCTGATCTATCAAAAATGCCAACATCATGAGCACGACAAAAACCTCACTGAGGTGGTCATTACCAAGGCCGTAGTTGTGTTCCAAGTTATATCCTTGATTCTTCAAAGTATTGAAGGTCTCGTTCTCAATTTTCCAGCGAGTGCGAGCACCGACCATCAGCACATAGGCATTTTCTCTGGTAATGGGAATATCGGTCACCCACGAAAAACGTGTCGTCTTGTCGGTCTTGGCGTTATGCTCATCATACCCAAGGAAATTGACAGTCAGCCCGATATTTGCCTGATTGAGTGGAACGTCGTTAAGGAATCGGAAAGTATGAGTAATCCACGGCTTTTTAGAATCAGTCGCAAAGAATTTTGAAGCGGTTCCCTGCTCAATCGCCATTTCAACATGGTGAAACAACAGAGGATGATCTCCCGGTTTTGCGCCAAGAATGAAACGCATGTCGCTTTTTTTAAGATCCATTATGTGGGGGCCGTTGGAACTCAAGCCATCCTCTATAACAATCAGCTTGAGCCGGGGATGGTCCTCCCGGATCTTGGGTAGCATCCGGCGAGCCGCGTTTTGCTCGCAGTCGTTCTTAGCTGCGCCGTCCTGTTTTTGAACCATTTCCGGACAAAGTGGAATCACCTCCTGGAAATCAGGGTGGACGATCGATGCAGCCAGTACCTGCTGATAATACGTCTCCGTTCCATCAGCGTGTCTCTTGATTGAGCACGAATCCGACTTCAGTTTTTTGGAACTAAAGGAACCAGTGCCATCCATACTGAGCAGGTAATGCCCTTGGTAGAAGGCAAAAGGCTCCAAGGCCTTACCCCGCTGAAGTTGGGAGAAGACCGAACGAAACATAGGTCGAAATAGTTCGGGATTGACGGGGTCGAGCAACTCCCGCGTGTGCGTATCACAGGGAGGCTGCCTAATGCCGAAGATCCGTTCCAAGTTACCGACATCGGTCTGTCGGCGCTCGTCGAATGCCAAAAGAGAAGGGTCTTTCAGAAGGAACATTGCCAACACGGACATAAGGCCATCGGAAAGAGTGTACTTCCCGCTGCGGCGTCGATGGTCCGGTATCTGATCAAATCCACTCCGCGCTGTGGCAATTTGGGCATCCATAGATAGAGTCGTCCGATAAATGTGCTTGGTTGGGGCCTTAACTCTGGCAGGGATTATTCTCGCCTTGGGCATCTTCGCTACCTCACATATTGAAATGAGCTAATGAAGAAAACCGCCGCCGCATTCCCGGCCGATTGTCAAGAGAAAACGTCCTGCAAAGGTGCTATTTTGTTTGTAAAATCAGCGCGTTGAATTCGTGAGTCGACATTTTGCCTTGAATGGTTAGCTGGTTCAAGCAAAAAGCGAACCTTACAAAAAACACGGCTTAAGCTGAGAGAATCTTTACGAAACTCGTTTTTAATATCAACGCCCTTTCGGGAGGTTATAGCTTCAACGGGAATTGCTGTGCCGCAACCCCTTTCTCCATAGGTAATTAGTTACAAATAGCAAATAAATTACTGCAAGGAGGGAAAACTCTGACGCACGTAGGAATAAAGCCTTTGGCAGGCCACAGCAAAGCATAGCAACTGA
>CAINRC010000084.1 GCA_903852495.1 uncultured Geobacteraceae bacterium
CTTGTGCAATCCGGTAAAGCTCTTCGTAACTGAGAATATCACTATGAGCGATTTTACCAATCCCGGCTTCAGGCATGCAGTATGTGCAGCGCAGATTGCAACGATCCGTAACGGAGAGCCGCAGATAGTTGATATGTCTTCCAATTGAGTCGAGGAGCGGCATCATAACAGTAGCCTCATACTTCCAAGCCGTAGCGTTCCAGCTTGTTGTAAAGTGTTTTGCGGTCTATTTCCAGCAGTTTTGCAGCCTGACTCTTATTCTGGTCCACCTGTTCAAGAACTTTTCGGACATGGTCACGTTCAACAACCCAGAGAGGCGAGGCGGTAAAGGTTGTGTTCTCACTATCCGTTACGCTTGCTGCCGGTGTAAACACCGCTTTTTGCGGTGCAAAAGGAAACAGATCTGCGGTGATAATCGGCTCGTTGGCGAGAATGCATGCCCTGCGGATAGTGTTGCGTAATTCTCGGACGTTCCCCGGCCACTGGTACGCGCAGAGTGAAGCCAGTGCATTATCGGTAATTTCCCAGCTTTGCGAATCGTTTTCATTGCACTGCTGGATAAAAAACCACGCCAGCGGAACGATGTCGTCTGAGCGCAACCGCAGTGGCGGAAGGAGGATCGGCAACAGATTTATCCGGTGATAAAGGTCTTCGCGGAATTCGCCACGGTTGACGCAGTCAGCCAGCACCTTGTTGGAAGCAAAAACGAAGCGGACGTTTACCCGAATATCGTGGTTGCCACCCATACGGCGGAAAGTGCTGGTTTCGATGATACGAAGAAGCTTTACCTGGACGTCAAGCGGCATCTCTGATATTTCGTCCATGAACAGGGTGCCGGTATCAGCCAGTTCGAACAGACCTGCACGCATCTTGTTAGCACCGGTAAAAGCTCCCTGCATATGCCCAAAGAGTTCGCTTTCCGCCGTGTTGGCGTCAAACCTCCCGCAGTTGACCGTCACAAACGGTTTGCTCGCACGACGACTTGCATCGTGTACGGCCCTGGCAATCAGTTCCTTGCCGGTGCCGCTTTCTCCGGTGATGAGCACATGTTCATCCGTCGCTCCCCAGCGCTGCACCGTCCTCATAACTTTCTCCATTACCTGGCTCTTGCCGATGATGCGGTGGTTTTCAAAACGCTTCATTTCTTTTTTCAGGTTTATATTTTCAAGCCGCAGTTGATTTTTTTCACACGCCTTATCGATCAAAAGTTCCAGCTCATCAAGCTTTACCGGTTTGGTAAGGTAGTCGTAGGCACCGTGTTTTATGCATTCCACCGCAGTTTCAATTGTGCCATGGCCGGTAAACATTATTATTTCCGGTATCGTTGATTCCGCGCGCATCAGCTTAAGGGCTTCAATCCCGTCCATACCGGGCATACGTATATCCTGAAGTACCACGTTAAATATTTCTTCACGGTAGGCATCAAGCCCCTCTTCTCCGGTCGATGTGGCGGTTACCTTATACCCGGAGCGGGACAACTCCATCTGTAGCAGCTCACGGAGTGATGTGTCGTCCTCGACAACCAGAACTTTTGTATCGCGACGAACTATTTCTGACATGATGGCATCCTCACACTGAATTTCGATCCTTTGCCAAGCTGGCTTTCTACGCGGATATCACCACCAAGGCGTTTAACGATGTTGTATGTGACCGCCAACCCGAGGCCAAGGCCCTTCCCGACGTCCTTTGTGGTAAAAAACGGATCCCAGATCTGGTCAATTGCACTCTTTGAGATACCACAGCCGGTATCCTTGATCTCCAGCAATACCATTGACTGTTCGCTCATACTCGTAGAAATTTCAACAATTCCGGTCTCATTAATTGCTTGATGAGCATTCAAAAGAAGATTCATGCACACCTGGCGAAGGCCGTTCGGGTCACCAACAACATCAGGGAGGTCGCTCTGAAGATGGGTCTTGATTTCTACCTTTTCATAACGGGATTTGTAGCGAACAAGCTTAAGAACTTCGATTACAACATCGTTAATTTTAATATTGCTGACAGAACCGTCAGATTTGCGGCTGAAGGAAAGGAGGCTGTCAATGATGCCTTTGCAACGATACGACTCACGAACAATTACCTGCAAATATTTGGGAAAATCCTCAAACCGTTGATCTTTAGCCAGCGAATGTTCTTCACTGAAGCGCCTGAGCAGAGCCTCTGCATAGCCGGCGACCGATGAGAGCGGATTATTTATCTCGTGGGCAACACCGGCTGCCAGAACTCCGATACTGGAAAGTTTTTCAGCCTGCATCAGTTGCAGCTCCTGCAGACGTTTTTCGGTTACATCGCGGAGAAAAAGGAGCACACGGTTTTGTTCACCTCTATTATCCTCAATCGGCGTCGCTGTTACATCAAAGTAACGGGCTTTCCCCTCTGACGAAGGGGAAATAATAGAAACTTCAACCCGTTCACCAGCTAAGGCCCGTTCTACTGGACAATCAGGGCAATCTGCCGCGTGCTCCGGGTGAAAGAGTTCCCGGCATGAACAGCCATGAATGGTTTCTTGAGGGAAATATTTTTGGCAGACATGGTTACGATGCTGCACCATGCCGTTGCAGTCATAAACAATAACCCCATCGCTAATGGAGTCAAACATAGCCTGAAATTCACTGCTTTTCCTGCGCAACCCCAGATTAGCCGCCTCCAGTTCGTGAATTTTCTGTTTAACCTCGGCATAGAAGCCAATCTTTGAATTATCAAGACCGAGCAGCCGCTCAAGCGATGATTCATCCATCTTTGTTCTAACTGCAACTTTGTCCATCAGTACGCCCTTTCCAGGATACGCAGAAGATCCTCTTCATCTGCTTCACGCGGGGAAGTGACAATACAGACATCCTTGAGCGCCTGGCGCGCCAGCTCCGGCAGATCTTTGCGAAGGACTCCGATACTGCGCAGACTGCGCGGTGCCCCGCTCGCTTCCAAAAGCGAGTCGAGTGTTTCCTGGACTTTTTCACTGGCTGCGCTGATATCTCCGTTGGCACTGTGTCCCAGTCCCCAGGCAAGTTCCTGAATTTTTTCGGTAACGACCGGGATATCGTAGCGGATCACTTCCGGCAGAAGAATCGCATTGATGCTGCCGTGGTTTGCATCATAGAGGCCGCCTATCGAATGAGCCAGAGCATGGACAATACCGAGCATTGAATTGGAAAAGGCCATGCCGGCGTGCAGGCTGGCCCGTGCAAGGTTCTCCAGGTCTTCCGGTCGGCGTTCGTGGACTGCATCTGCCAGGCTGCTGGTCAGGAGGCGCAGCGCCTTGATGGCATGGACATCGGTGAGGGTTGTGGAGGCAATAGAGAAGAAGGCTTCCATGGCATGGCTAAGGGCATCAGTGGCGGTGGTGCCGACAAATTCATCCGGCAGGGTCGCAAGGGTATCCGGGTCAGTCAGGCTGATGTCCGGAGCAACGCAGCGACTCATGATGCAAATTTTACGAAGGTGTTCGGTGTCACTGATTATTGCAAACTGAGAGACGTCGGAACCGGTGCCGCAGGTTGTAGGACAGAGAACCAGCGGAGGGAGCGGGCGGATAATCCGGTCCGGCCCCTCATAGTCGCTGATCTTACCCCCGTTGGAAACAATAATGGCGATCGCTTTGGCAGCATCCATGGAACTGCCACCGCCAAGCCCAACAATCACATCAGCACCGTGGCGCAGATAAGTCCTTACTCCGTCTTCGACCTCGTGATCTTTTGGATTTGGTGTGATTCCATCAAAGTAAATGAATTCAAGACCGGCATCTAAAAGACTCCGCATGACCAAATCGACCCAGCCGGCATGAAAAAGCCCCTTGTCGCTGACAAGAAATATTTTTTTACCTCCGAGTCTGCGAGCGCATGCGCCTACCTGACTCAGCATCCCTCTCCCGAAAATTATTTCAGGTACTTCGAATTTATAGTTATGCAATGTGTTGTCCTGATGTTTTTCCATTAATAGAGGCCTTTCATGTCGGATCAACGTTTCACAATCCATACTGACGTGGGGGCATAAATGTGTGACGGCATTATCACTAGCAATGCTCGTGCCCAATACAGAACCAAGTTCTATATATTTGATTAGTATTTGCGTTTACCAAAATAATTTCATAATTTTCCCTGCCAAACGTACCGTTTTTGATTGAGGCCGTGGTCCTGCGACTATTCTCCACGGTGTAGAACTTTGCCTCATTAATATATCATAGAATAATTACAGGGTGTTAGAAAATATGTCCCAATTGTCTACACTTCCTCTGCGCCGACCAGCTGCACCCAATGCACACCTAACATACTAAAATATAACAATAAAACCATTGTTATATTTTTGGCATTGTGGTTGCAACCAGGTTACCAGTAGTCGGACAAAACCAGCATCGGCGCACAATGGGAGTGGGGACTCCAGACAAAGTACACAATCTAGCGAAAGGAGAGTTTGCAGGTGTTCAGTCACAATATCGGAGCAGAAATAGTGGTGGAGCAAAATCAGGATATTTCACCATGTAACGGGATTTTTATTTAGATTGTGCAATGTCACTAAAAAGGAGGATTCATTTATGAAAAAGAACATCGTACTAACGCTTGGACTATTTGTGGCACTGTTGTTGACAACCAGCAAGCCTTGTAATGCGGCTTTTGTAATTGGCGGCGAAAACGGCTGGCAGCTGAGCACTGATGGTATTGTGGATGTTTTTGCCACCTACGCTTCTACGACACCGCTACCTGCCGGTCCTCGTCAGCTGAGCCTGCTCAGCGCTGGCGGCACTGAATCGGGATACGATCAGCATTTTGGCGTCGGCGTCGGCCTGTTACCGTCTGTTATTGCCTTCAACGTCAAAGCACCCACCACCAATGGCGTAGATTCCAATGTGCGGATTGGTATCTACCCAAATATCCAGAACAAAACAAGTCAGCGTTTCGACACCTCACCAAACATCGATTTTCGTGAATTCTTTTATACAGCCAAAGGGGCCTACGGTGAATTGCTGGCCGGCCGTGCCCTCAACCTGTATCAGGGCAAGAATATCCTCAACGACATGACCCTGCTGACATCCGGCACTGTTCCGGGCGCAGCTTTTCGCGGCGGCACAACTCTGGGGCACATAGGCTACGGCTACCTCTACACCAATTTTGGACCGCAGATTCGTTACACAACGCCCGACATGGGCGGCGTAAAGGTCGCTCTGGAAATTGCCGAACCGTACAAGATCAGCGGCGATACCGCCAAGACCAATTCACCGCGAATTGAGTCAGAGATTTCGTACGCCGCTAAATACGGTGACACCGCTGTACAGGCATGGCTCTCCGGCCTGTATCAGACGGCAGTACGTTCAAATACGGCCACAGCCCGCCCCGGTAAGGATAATGAATCCATCGGTAGCGCCGCCGGTGCCAGTGCCAGCTTCAGCAGTGTCAACATGATGGCTTCCGGTTACCTCGGTAGAGGCCTGGGCATACTCAGCGTACAAGATGGCGACGTTCTGGGTGCGAATTCATCCGCAGTAGATGCAAACGGCAAAGAGAGACTTGCCTATGGCTACCTCCTTCAGGCGACCTATCAGCTGACTCCATCATACAAGCTGGGCGTTAACTATGGTCAGACCCGCCAGGATCAAAACAAAAACGAACCAGCGGGCCCCGCCATTGTAACAAATCAGGAATCAGCTGTTTTCATGGTTGCGTATAACCTCAACAAGTTTACCCAGTTCGTTGGCGAGTACATCTATGCCCAGAACACCTGGGCAGACGGAGCTAAACAGCACTCCAACCAGTTTGCTCTTGGCACCATGTTCTACTGGTAGCAGTCAGGACACACTTTACTGAGAGGAGATAAACATGCCTAAATATGTAATCGAACGAGAACTGCCAGGCGCAGGACAGTTGCCTGCTGAAACACTACAGGCCATTTCGCAAAAATCATGCAGTGTCCTGACCGGTCTCGGCCCACAGATTCAGTGGGTACAAAGTTACGTGACAGACGACAAGATCTACTGCATCTACATCGCACCCAACAAAGAGATGGTCCTTGAGCACGCCAAACAGGGCGGATTTCCCGCCAACAGCGTTGCAGAAGTTAAGATGATGATTGATCCGACCACAGCCGAATAAGTTTCCCTTTGCTCCCCTCCCGGTTTTTACCGGGAGCGGGACACTCATTTAATTTAAGGAGAATGACATGACGTTAGCTCTACTTGTTTTGATCAGTATTATGTGGATTCCGGTTGGTATGTTTTTCCTTGGTTACGGCGAAGCCAAAAGTACCGGCTTTGTCAGTGCCGTTGTCGGCATCCTGGTTGTTATAGGTGCGACTCTACAGGCCGCAGTATTTACCGATCCCTTTACCGCCGGCTTGCTGTTTGTCTTTGGTGTCTTGTATCTGCAGACAGGCCACGCCCTTATGACCGGCGTGGAGGATCTGCGTACCGTCGGGAACGGCGCTCTGCTCGTCGGCATCGTCTGTGCGATATATGCATTCTTTTTTGCCACCGGCGGCGGGGTGAAACCGGATGGCAAGACCATTATCGGGATTGTTCCGTATCTGGCATTTATGAATCTGACGTTTGTTGTTATCTGTTTTACCGTAACCGGTGTGACCTACGGCAAGATAAATCCCAAAGTTGCTGCCACCATGTTTATTGTTCTGAGCTTCACCTGCCTGCTGGTACCGGCGTTCGGGCTTATGGGTTACGGCAAGCTCCCTTTTTAGTCCATTGGATTAAGACATATCTGTTCTCAAAACGTGTTTTCACAATGACAGCCAAGACCATTGATGGCATGGCAACCGTAGCGGTAAAGCTACCGAAAATCGTGATACGAGACACAAAAACAGGGGTGCTAACATGCAGCGCCCCTGTTTTTGTATAAAATAAAATTGATATTGGATCAAGTTTTGCTTATTACGACTGTAGATTGTCTGCTAAACAATCCCATGCGGGACGCGGAGGAAGTATGAAAATATTTCGTTGTAGAAATGCCGCCCGACTCTGTTCTGTAGTTTCTGCTCTGATATGTTCCCTCTTACTAACCTCTGCATCGTACGCATCTGATGTACAAGAAATCTGGCAAAGTGGCGACCAGTTCGTAGCTCTTGAGCATCATAATTCTACTGCAAGCGAAACTGCAATTTCAAACGACCACCCGGCAGAACTATCTCCCGCCAGACTTACGGCGATGCTCACATCAATCGTATTTCAAACAGGTGACAGCGACAAACCGTTACAACTTTTAACAAATCAATCGATTGAGATTCTTGTGCCCGAAATAGTGCAGGGATTCCATAAAGCAGCCTCAGGTGAGGACGTTATCTTTGCGATTGTCGGGCTGCACAAATCGATGCTCGGTTTTGGTAGAAATCCCAAGGTGACGACGGGACGGGCATTTTACAAGGGGGGCCGTCTCAATATAATCTTCGGTCTTGCCCAGAAAGATGTTAACGAACGCGAGGACCGCCGGCTAGCGCCATTTACACCCGGAAACAGGCAACACGCCCTGAAGGGAGAGTGGACGCTGTTGTCGCAGCCCGAAACAAGCGGCTTCACCCTGGCAAGAAAGGATTGGGTTGCTTTCGGCGACGAGTGGCGGGAACCAGAGGCGCAGATGCCGGTTATGAGACAGAGTGCCACTTCGTCGCAAAACGAACCTGTTCACTCCGGGGAGCTGACCAATGACACGCGCAGGCCTGCGGAACGCTTGAACACTCTCATTGAACTGAAGGACAAGAGACTTATCACCGAAGAAGAATATCGCAGCAAGCGGCTGGAAATCCTGAAAGGTCTGTAGATGACTTTTACGCAATAAAAAATAAAAAAGGAGATATTATGGAAAATAAAAAACTGACTGTATTGGCACGTATCAAGGCGAAAGCCGGCAGGGAAGAAGAAGTGCTTCGCGAGATATTAATTCTGATCGCACCAACCCGTTCTGAAGAGGGTTGCATCAACTATGACCTCCACCGCTCCCAGGATGACCCCACGCTTTTCTGTCTCTATGAAAACTGGCAGAGCCGCGAAGTCCTGGATGAGCATCTCGCTACGCCGTATCTCCAAGCCTTTCTAGGGAAATCATCAGAATTATTGGCCGAGCCGGTTGACCTCTCCTTCTGGGAGATGGTGTCATAGCGGTCGCTCCTGAGGAGTTCACTCTTCATACGCAATAATCGTCCGTTTGTTTTGAAAGTTATAGGCCGCCTCAATCCGGGGCGGCTTTTTTTTGTGCGTTAGCGGGGTATTATTGCACGCAAACCAATAGGGGAAAACCCAACATTCGTACTAAAAGTGCAAAGTAGCTTTTCCGCAAAGAAATAAATAGCCAGTTAAAAAAGTTTCCGCATATTTTGAAATTGCGAGTATACTTATCTTAAATCAAACGTTTGAACAGCATCCGACTGATTGACTATATTAAGGAGGTCACGCATGGCTAACAACGATTGTCGCGCTAATATTATTGCAGCAGCTATTCCGTTGTTTGCCGCTAAGGGCCTGAACGGGGTGAGTGTACGTGAGTTGGCCAGGGCAGCGGGTGAAAATCTTTCAATGATTTCGTACTATTTTGGTGGCAAAGAGGGGCTGTATGCCGCCGTACTTACCGAACAGTTTGCCGTTCTGGATAAGATTGAAGAGATAGAACGGACGGATATTGATACGTTACAGAAATTTGAACTCTATGTTCGCGCCACAGTTTCTCGCTACCGCAAAAGCCCCTACCTGCTCCGTTTCTATACAAGCGAACTGACCAACCCCACCGCTTGCTTCGAGACCATTACAAAGCCAGCGATAAAAAAAGTTGTACAGACGCTTCTGAAGGCCTTTACCGAAGGTCTTTCTCATGAAAAATTCAGGGATGACCTTGACCCAGCGGATACGGTATTGGCCTTGGCCGGGATGATCAACTTCTATTTTCTCCTTGAACCGGTAACAGCCGACGTGGTCGACCACTCACCGGATCGCGACGAGGTGCTGATCCGTCATATTATGGATATCTTCACACGGGGGGTCCTTAAATAATATCTATGAATGTTTTTTGTTGCAATTTATTTAAACGGACGTTTGATTAACTCAGGAACTGCCATTGAAATATTTTTCATTGCAGGGATGGAACGGGCGAAAAAGTTTATACATAAACACCCACCAATACTAAAAGGAGATCACCATGGAAACTAATGCTGTGTTTGAATGTGGTATGTGCTATTACCAAAGTCAGGCAAAGGATTTCACTCCAATAACGGTCAGTGCTGATTTTGCCGCACTTGAATGTCCTAACTGCCTGAACAACGACAAAGACACTTTCTGTGAAGTTACCACCGAAGAAAAATTAGCCGCATAACATAAACGATAAACGTCCGTTTGCTTTGAAAGTTATAAGCCGCCCCAATCCGGGACGGCTTTTTTTGTTCGTTAAACGGGGATATGATTGCAAACAAACCAATAGTGCGGCATGATTCGTGTATATGTTTCAGGATGTCTTTCAACGCTAAACGAGGAGATTCGTATGCTTGAGCACGACAGGCTCTATATCAACGGCCAATGGATGTTACCAGCTGGTACGCATTTTTTCGAAGTCACTAATCCTGCCACCGAAGTGGTGTTCGGCCGAGTTCCGTCTGCAACACAGAGAGAAACCGGATTGGCTGTTGCTGCTGCCCGAGCGGCAACAAATACCTGGGGATCCACTCCGCTTGCAGAGCGAGCCGATTATCTGGCTAAAATTCATAACGGGCTCACATCACGGGCCGAAGAGATCGCCCGGTTGATTACTGCCGAGGTGGGAATGCCACTCAAACTCTCTCGGCGCATTCAAACGGGGTTACCGGCCACCGTTCTTGAAAGTTATATAACACTGCTTGGCGAATACGCTTTTGAAGAGAGAATTGGTAATTCACTGATTTTGCGCGAACCTGCAGGGGTGGTTGCATGTATTACTCCGTGGAACTATCCACTGCATCAGGTGATCGCAAAGTTGGCACCGGCCTTGGCAGCCGGCTGCACAGTTGTGCTAAAACCAAGTGAAGTGGCGCCGCTCTCTGCCTTTATACTGGCGGAGATAATCCACGATGCCGGACTGCCACCAGGCGTTTTCAATCTGGTAACCGGCAGTGGTGAAGAGGTCGGCGAACACTTGGTGCGTCATCCCGATGTAGACATGGTCTCCTTTACCGGGTCGCTACGCAGTGGCCGCAGGGTGGCTGAAGTTGCTGCAGGAACCGTGAAGCGGGTAACGCTGGAATTGGGAGGCAAGTCCGCCGCTATCGTCCTCGACGATGCCGACCTGCCGACAGCGATCAAGGCCACTGTGGGGGCCTGCTTCCTTAACTCAGGTCAGACCTGCACAGCACACACACGCCTGCTGGTGCAGGAGAAATTTTACGACCAGGCGGCAGCTTTGGCTGTAGCCGCAGCTTCGGCATATACTCCTGGAGACCCTCTGGATGAACAAACCCGCCTCGGGCCACTGATCTCGGCGGCTCAACGGGAGCGGGTGCGGAGCTATATTCAGCAAGGAATTGCAGAGCATGCTGATCTACTGACAGGTGGTGCGGAGCCGCCGGATGGGCTGTCAACCGGCTTCTTTGTTAGACCGACCATATTCGGAAGAGTCACCCCAAATATGACCATCGCCAAGGAGGAAATTTTTGGCCCGGTCCTGTCTGTCATGACATACAAGAGCGAAGACGATGCCGTTCGGATTGCAAATGACACCTCATATGGTTTGGCCGCCGCAGTCTGGTCCGGTGATTCGAAACGGGCATTGCGGGTAGCCCGGCGGCTCAAAACCGGTCAAGTAGACGTCAATGGTGGAGTCTTCAACCCTTTGGCTCCTTTCGGAGGCTGTAAACAGTCCGGTTACGGTCGAGAAATGGGTCGGTACGGGTTGGAAGAATTTCTCGAAGTTAAGGCTATCCAGCTCAAGGAATAACCAGATTCTACAACGTCACTGATCAGCATAACTACGGGTATGTATTATTTATCTGGGTCTAATTATTTTAACAGCACACTGAACTGTGATTTTCAGGTGGCACGTCTTGAGGAGAGTATGGGTAATAACGAGACTGATCATAAAAAACGCTCCGGTTGGTCTAAGGCGTTTGACATATTTTTGCGAAGCTGTCACATCGGAACAGCAAGCGTGCTGTTAGGCGGAGTTGTCTTGATGGTTCCATTTGAACGCCTTTTAATCTGGCATTATCCGACGATCGCAACGGGATGCGCCTTAATCATCTTCAACATCTATAAGTGCCGGCACTGGCTTTATCAGGGGAGCGGCCTAATGGCGGAACTGCATATCGCTTTGTTTTGGGCCGTTCATGTCAAACCGGAATTAATGGCACCACTGTTCGCAACTGCGTTGACAGTCGGGGTTATCGGCAGCCATATGCCCGGAGCCCTCCGGCATTGGTCACTGGTACATGGCCGAATACCTTGATTGAACTGAAGGGCAAAATTTCTCAGCGAAATGAGTAACAGTTCAGTCAGGCTATCGAATGAAGCAATCGTTGGTGGCACGCATGAATGAGGACAAACTCCACACCCTACACCTGTAACGGGTAAATTTACCCCACAAATATCAATTGGAACCACGATTGCTCACCGTTCATCCATAAGGAATACACCATAAACAAGCTTATTACCAAAGTGGCGCGGCTTTTGCTAATACCCAAGCTAAAATCCGCTCCGTACTAAAGGAACAGGAATTGTCAGTATGACAAAGAAAAAAATGATCATCTCGCAGGAAACGATGGACGTTGACTTTGTGCGTAAAGTCGAGGCGCTTGCCGGCACCTCTGTGCGTAGTTGTTTCCAGTGCGGTAAATGCTCGGCCGGCTGTCCGATGGCGACATTTATGGAACACCCACCCAACCGCATAATGCGTTTACTGCAGCTTGGTCAGTGGCAGCGCGTTCTCGCCGGTCGCTCCATCTGGTACTGTGTCTCCTGTGAAACCTGCACCACCCGCTGCCCCAATACGGTAGACCTGGCCTCCATCATGGACGCTCTGCGCAAATTGTCGTGGGATTCGGACGGCGCCTCCAAGGAAAGTTATGTCCAACTGGCCAACAAACTATTCCTGCAAAATATCCGCACCTACGGCCGTCAGTACGAAATGCGCCTCGCGGCTGTCTTTAACGTCAAATCCGGCCAGTTCCTCAAAGACCTGATGCTCGGTCCCAAGCTGATCGCCAAAGGTAAGCTGAAGGTGTTCCACAGCAAAAACAAGAACATGTCAGAAATTGAAAAGATTTTTACCCGCATCGAAGAGATGCGCAAAAAAGGTGTAGCACTGTAATGAAAAAACTACTCGATTATTCATACTATCCAGGCTGCTCGCTGCACGCCTCGGCAAGTGAATACGACCTCTCCACCCGGGAGCTGTTCAAGGCTCTGGGTATAGGTCTGACCGAAGTACCTGACTGGTTCTGCTGCGGCGCTACCCCGGCCCACAACGTGGATGAACTATTATCATTATCGCTCTGTGCCAAAAATCTGGAACTGGCCGATAAAGTCGAAGGAGACATGGCCGTAGCCTGCGCTTCCTGCTTTTCCCGTCTCAAAACGGCTCAGCACGTACTCGGCGTAAGCGAAGTCAAACGCAAGCAGGTTGAAAAAGCCATCGACGCACCGGTCAAGCTGGACAGCAACGTCAAGCACCTGCTGGAGATTCTGGCTAAAGACCTCGGCCTCGAACGCCTGGCCGCAGCCGTGAACAAGCCACTGTCGGGCCTCAAGGTAGCATGCTACTACGGCTGCCTGCTGACCCGTCCCGCAGATGTTCCCAACCTTGACTGCGCTGAAGCGCCCACCATCATGGAAAAGGTTATCGAAGCGGTCGGTGCTGAAACCGTCGCGTGGACCCACCGCCTCGAATGCTGCGGCGCCAACTTCACTCTCTCACGCCCCGGTGTCGTCATTCAGCTCACCAACGCCGTCCTCGAATCCGCCAAAGCTGCCGGGGCCGACTGCATCATGGTCGGTTGCCCCCTCTGCCACGGCAACCTTGATATCCGCCAAAAAGAAATCGAAGGGGTCTACAACACAAGTTACGGACTGCCGGTCTTTTATCTTACCCAACTGATCGGCATATCCGTAGGCTTGGGTGCCGACAAACTCGGACTTGACGCAATGATGGTCAACCCGATGCCGCTTCTCAAAGAGAAAGGTTTGCTCTAGATGTCAAGAATAGGCGTATTCATCTGCCATTGCGGCGAAAACATATCCAGAACTGTCGATGTCGAGCGGGTAGCAGAGGAGGTTGGCCGACTCCCCGGCGTAGCCTTCTCCACTGACTACAAATACATGTGCTCAGACCCCGGCCAGACTCTCGTTAAAAAAGCCATTCAGGAACAGAAACTATCCCATGTCGTCGTTGCCGCCTGTTCACCCCGCATGCATGAAAAGACCTTCCGAAAGGCTGTCGAAGCGGCCGGCCTGAATCCCTTTCTCTGCGAGATGGCCAACATTCGCGAGCATTGTTCCTGGGTTCACGAAAACAGGGAAGAAGCCACCGTCAAGGCGATCGATATCGTCGGCATGATGGTCGAGCGGGTCAAAAAGAACCGTATCCTCCCCACCATCACCGTACCGGTAACAAAAAGAGCCCTCGTTATCGGCGGCGGCATCGCCGGCATCCAGGCAGCGCTGGACATCGCCGATTGCGGCCACGAGGTGATTCTCGTCGAACGGGAGCCCTCCATCGGCGGCCATATGGCCCAGCTCTCCGAGACCTTTCCGACTCTGGACTGCTCCCAGTGCATCATGACCCCCAAGATGGTTGACGTTGCCAACCACCCCAAAATCAAGCTCTACACCTACAGTGAAATAGAGCTGGTCGAAGGGTATATCGGTAATTTCCAGGTCACCATCAAGAAAAAAGCCCGCTCGGTTGATGAAGACAAATGCACCGGTTGCGGCGTCTGCATGACCAAATGCCCGCAGAAAAAGATCCCCAACAAATTCGACCAGAACATCGGTATGCGCACCGCCATCTACGTCCCCTTTCCGCAAGCCGTGCCCAACACCCCGGTCATCGATCGCGACAACTGCACCTGGTTCAAAACCGGCAAATGCGGCGTCTGTCAGAAAGTATGCGGTCCCGGCGCTATTGATTTCGAACAGCAGGACACTCTGATCGTCGAAGCGGTCGGTGCGATAGTCGTCTCCACCGGTTTCGATCTCTACACCATCGCTGAAAAGCCGAAGGGCTCTCCCATCAAAGGGTACGGCGAGTTCGGTCATGGCAAAATCCCTGATGTCATCGACGGCATGACCTTCGAACGGCTGGCAAGCGCCTCCGGTCCCACCGGCGGCAAGATCCTGCGCCCCTCTGACGGCAAGGAACCGAAACAGATAGTCTTCATCCAGTGCGTCGGATCAAGAGCAAGAGAAAAAGGGATTTCCTACTGCTCCAAGGTCTGTTGCATGTACACAGCCAAACACACGATGCTTTATCACCACAAAGTACACGACGGCCAGGCCTACGTTTTCTTCATGGACGCCCGCACCCCGGGAAAAAGCTACGACGAATTCTGGCGCCGTTCAATTGAAGAAGAGGAAGCGGTCTACATTCGCGGCATGGTCTCCCGTCTTTACCAGAAAGGGGACAAGATCGTCGTCATGGGAAATGATATCTCCGTCGGTGTCCAGGTCGAGATCGAAGCCGATATGGTCGTACTTGCCACGGCCATACAACCGCAGAAGGGAGCCGATGCTCTGGCCCAGAAACTAGGGATATCATACGATAAATATCACTTCTACTCCGAGGCTCACGCCAAATTGCGCCCGGTAGAATGCGCCACCGCCGGTATCTATCTTGCCGGAGCCTGCCAGGGTCCCAAAGACATTCCCGAAACCGTATCCCAGGCCAGCGCCGCTGCTGCCAAGGTCATGACCCTTTTCTCCAGGGATCAGATGGAGCGGGAACCGATCGTGGCACGGGTACGGGAAGCCGGCTGTGTCGGCTGCTTTGCCTGTAAAAAAGTTTGCGCCTACGGTGCCGTGGAGGAGAAAGAGATCCGCGACCGCCAGGGAAATTTGATCAAGATAGTCGCCTACGTAAACCCGGGTGTCTGTGCCGGTTGCGGCACCTGTCAGGCCACCTGCCCTTCAAAATCGGTAGAGCTGGATGGCTATACTGATGAACAGATTATCGCGATGATAGAGGCACTGTAACATCAATTTAAACACAGAGGCACAGAGAACACAGAGAACGTCAAAGGCTGGAAACAAGGTGAAAGCGTAAGGCTTTTATTATTAACAAAAAAGTCATTGCCGGTGATTTTACTCTAAAAAAAGTTTGGTCTTCTCCGTGTCCTCTGTGTCTCCGTGTTGAAAGGTTTTATCTTTTATGCATTCAGAAAATCAAAAACATGACTTCGAACCAAAGATCATCGCCTTCGTCTGTACCTGGTGCACCTACGCCGGGGCCGATCTGGCCGGCACCAGTCGCATGCAATACCCGTCTAATGTACGAGTGCTCAAGTTTCCCTGCACCGGGCGCATCGACCCGGTCTTCATCCTGAAAGCCTTTCAACAGGGTGCCGACGGGGTACTGGTTTCCGGCTGTCATCCGGGCGACTGTCACTATATCGCCGGCAACTTCCATGCTCGGCGCCGTTTCGCCGCCTTCCGCAAACTGCTTGAGTTTATCGGTGTTGATCTGGGTCGCCTGGCGTTTTCCTGGGTTTCGGCTGCCGAAGGCGGCAAATGGGTTGAGGTGGTCACTGACCTGACTGAAAAAGTGCGCGCCATGGGACCGATGGTAGAGTTCAAGGATCTGGCGCTTGAAGAACAGTGGTCCGGCGTCATCAATACGCCGGAATTACAAGAAGCGTACGACGCCATCTAACGTTTTGCCTCCCCCTTGATGAAAGGGGGATTGAGGGGGATTTGCCTTTGACGTCTCAACCAATCGATACTTCAATTTATGCCACCATTACTGCTGCCATTCGCTCCGAGGCCTCTCGGCTGTTCACTGCAGCGGAAGTGGTCGCTATCATTGGCTACGCCGCCGCCCGTCGGGTGGGGTCAGCCCAGCCTGTTATCATCACTGACGCCGCCGCCGCCGAAACGCTGATATTTACGGAAGCCTGCGTCAACAACCTGGCCGTCTATCTGACCAAAGCCAAAAAGGAAATCCCCAAAAAAGGAAAGATCGGTATCATCGTCAAAGGGTGCGACCTGAAAGCCCTGGTCGGACTGATGGGGGAATCACAGCTTAAACGGGAAGACCTTTACCTGATCGGTATTCCTTGCGCCGGTGTTCTGGCCTCCGCTGTTCAACCAGCCACCACCCTGACAACAGAGACAATTGCCTCCAAATGCTGCGAGTGTGATGTCCATCTGCCGCTCGGCTGCGATTTTGTCCCGAGCGTGACGCTGCCGCCGGGGCCTCAGATGGAGAGCAGGTACTCGGAAGAGATCGCCCGCTTGGAAGCGCTGACCCCGGCAGAGCGCTGGGCCTACTGGAAAGAACAGTTTGCCAAATGCATCAAATGCTACGCCTGCCGCCAGATCTGCCCGTTTTGCTTCTGCGAACAATGCCTCTGTGACCGCAACAAACCGCAGATGGTTGAAACGACTCCCCGCCCGGCCGGCAACACCGCCTGGCACATCGTACGCGCCATGCACCTGGCCGGAAGGTGTGCCGGCTGCGCCGAATGCGAGCGGGTCTGTCCGATGGACATCCCCTTAAACCTCCTCAACCGCAAAATGGCCAAAGAGCTGAAGGAGCTTTACGACTACGAAGCCGGCTTTGAGATTAACGACAAGGGGCCGCTGACGATGTTTACCGAGAAGGATGATCAGAGTTTTATAAAATAATCACAATCGTAATAACACGGAGACACAGAGGACACAGAGAACGTCAAAAACAAACATGATAGGAAAAATAAAAAATACCGGCTGTAAAGGCTATAAGGGTGAACCCAAAAAAAACTTAAAGCCTGCGGCGATTCCCATGAATTTATTTAGTTTTTACTCCGTCTTCTAATAGTATGTTTTCTCTGTGTACTCTGTGCCTCTGCGTTAAAAAAGGTTTTAGAATGCAAAAATACATCACTCAACAAAATCTGAACACCCTCATCGACACGCTTATTGCCTCGGGTACACGCGTCGTTGCGCCGCGCATGAGCGCCGGGATCCCGCTCTACGAACCGCTTGACAGCTCAGTTGAAATGGTGACAGACCAACTGCCGCGCCGTTCTGCCAAAGAAGCCTTCTTCCCTGTTTGCGAAGAGATCATGTCCTACGAGAAAGAAGGGCAACAGATCAAACTGACCGATATCGATCCGGCCCGCTTTCCCGAGACGGTACTGGTCGGGGTGCGCCCCTGCGATGCCGCAGCAATCCCGGTACTGGATGCGGTGTTCTCCTGGGACTATAAGGATGAATTCTTCCTGGAACGGCGCAGAAAAACAACCGTCATCGGTCTGGCGTGCACAACAGCGGACGACGCCTGTTTCTGCACTGCCGTCGGCCTCTCTCCAGCCGAAACCAGGGGAAGCGACCTGTTTCTGACCCCGCTAAACGGAGGGGGATTCGCCTGCCAGAGCTACAGTGAAAAAGGTGAGGCGCTGATATCCAATAACAGCGCCCTTTTCTCGGAACCGAATAATGCCGCGCCACTACCGCTTGCCGCACCTCAGGCCGATAAGATCGATTTAAAGAAGGTCAAAAGTTGGCTGGACGGTCACTTTGAAGATCCGCTCTGGGATGGCATTGCCGTACGCTGTGTCGGTTGCGGCGCCTGCGCTTTTGTCTGCCCCGCCTGCCACTGTTTCGACATCGTTGACGAGGGGACCGAGAAAGCCGGTAAACGCCGCAAAAGCTGGGATGCCTGCGGATTCTGGAAGTTTACCCACCACGCCTCGGGACACAACCCGCGTGATCTGCAGCCCAAACGGTACCGCAACCGCATCATGCACAAGTTCAAATACTACGACGATAAATTCGGCCAGACACTCTGCACCGGTTGCGGCCGCTGTGTCCGGGTTTGTCCGGTCGGAATCGACATCGCGGCGATCGTTGAAGAAATCTCTAAAAAATAGTAATAACACGGAGGCACGGAGTACACGGAGATAGTCAAAAACTAAAATCATGGGGAAGACAAAAAGCAACCGCCTTAAAGATTTATCCACAAATAGATTCTGATCCTTGGTTTTTCCTTGTAAAGATTTTGCTTTTCTCCGTGTTCTCCGTCTCTCCGTGTTATTCAAAAAGGTTTAAATAATGTGTGAGACTAACAAGAACATCTACCTTCCCTACCTGACCACCGTTGTTGAAGTCATCGACGAGACCCCCGATGTCCGTACGCTGCGCCTGGTCTTTCAGGATGAACAGGTTCGGGACAGTTTTGCCTTCCGTGCCGGCCAGTTTGCCGAATATTCAGCCTTTGGCGCCGGCGAGGCTACCTTCTGCATCGCCTCTTCACCGACCCGCACCGGGTACATTGAGTGCAGTTTCCGCTCCGTCGGACGGGTGACTGAAGAGTTGCGCCGCCTGGAAGTCGGGGACAGCATGGGGTTCAGGGGGCCGTACGGGAATTCGTATCCGATTGAAGAGTTCTACGGCAAGAATATGGTTTTTGTCGCCGGCGGTATCGCTCTGCCGCCGCTGAGGACACTTATCTGGAACTGTCTTGATCTGCGTGACAAGTTTGGTGATATTACAATCGTATATGGCGCCAGGGCGGAAGCCGATCTGGTGTATAAACGGGAACTGCAGGAATGGCAGGAACGGGCCGATGTCCGCCTGGTTAAAACCGTGGACCCTGGCGGCAATGGTCCCGGGTGGGATGGCAAAATCGGCTTTGTGCCGACAATTCTTGAAGAAACGGCACCGTCGGCGGAGAACACGATCGCCTTGGTTTGCGGCCCTCCGATCATGATCAAGTTCACCCTGCCGGTACTGGAAAAACTCGGGTTCAGTGATGAACAGGTCTATACCACGCTTGAAAACCGGATGAAGTGCGGCCTCGGCAAGTGCGGCCGCTGCAATGTTGGTAATGTCTACGTCTGCAAGGATGGCCCGGTATTTACCGCCAAGCAGATCAAGGCTATGCCGATGGAGTTCTGAAATGGCTACAGCCATAAAACCGCACAAAAAAAAGACAACAAAGCAGAGAGGAAAATCAGACAAAGTGGTACTGTCTGCAATCATCACAGTACGCATCTCTGAACGAGAGAAAGAGCGTATTAACGAAATTATGATGGATCTGGGTATAGCACGCTATTCTGATGTGATGAGAATGGCCTTGCATATGATAGGCCCCAATATCAACTATACTCAGGTGGACATGCAGTGAAAAAAGCCGATTTCAGAAATAGCACCCCTGCGGGAAGTGCACTTAATGCTGCATTACGTAATTTCCCCACGAAGTTATTTGTCGAAACAACTACCCGCTGTAACCTCAACTGCTTTATGTGCGTTAAACAAAATCGAGGCAGCGAAATTAATGAAGGCGATTTTTCACCAGAATTATTTGCCCGGCTTGAACCGGCATTTCCTCACATTGAAGCACTCATTCTAAACGGTATCGGTGAGCCACTGCTGAATCCTCATCTTGATCCGTTCATACGCAGGGCTAAAAAGTTGATGCCAACATCCGGGTGGATTGGTTTCCAGTCAAATGGTGTCCTGATGACGCATCTTCGCGCGGTATCTCTGGTTGATGCTGGCCTCGACAAGGTTTGTATTTCCGTGGATGCTATTGCTCCCGAACAGTTCAAAAAACTGCGTGAAGGTGGGAATGTAGCGGCCGTTGAAATGGCTTTATCAGCCTTAAACAATGCCAAGAGCATATGTAACCGGCCTGATGTGAGCATCGGCATCGAGTTCGTAGCAATGAAAAGTAATATCAGCGAACTTCCGGCAACTCTCGACTGGGCAGCCAGTCGCGGGGTAAGTTTTGCAATAGTCACTCATGTTCTCCCCTACGACGAACTACACGCCGATGAAGCGGTGTTCTGCAATATTACAGACCAAGCACTTGCTCTCTATAATTTTTGGCGGCGAAAAGCAATTGACTCAGGTATCGATATACAACGTTACTCCGTAGTGCGTTGGAAGTATTCGCGCACAGAGGACGAGCAGGCAGTCGTTGATATTGTTGAATCAATGAAAACCGCAGCAGAGCAGCAGGGAATCATGCTTGATGTTAAAAAACTGCTGCAATTGGAACACAAGAGGATGGATGAAATAGCTGCCATTTTTTCAGCAGCTGAAGAAGTTGCTGCCAGAACCGGTCTGGAGTTGCGCTTACCCGAGTTGGCGCTAAGCGAGCAACGTCAATGCAGCTTTGTGGAGGATGGGAGTGCGTTCGTATCGTGGAGTGGTGACATCTCACCTTGTTATTTTCTGTGGCATCGCTACGAATGTTTTGCAAGCGGCTGGAACCAAATCGTAAAGCCAAAGGTATTTGGAAATTTGTACCAACAGGATATTTTACAAATTTGGAATAATCCGGAGTTTTCTTTATTTCGCAAGGATGTTCTTGCATATGACTATCCGTCCTGTGCCGCGTGCGGCCTGGCACCTTGCGATTATGTTCAAAATGATGAATTTGAGCAGGACTGCCACATCAGGAATGTTCCATGCGGTTCATGCCTGTGGTGTATGGGTGTTTTTCAATGCTTGCGTTGATTTCATGTCTTGCATGACTAACTCCGCAACATTCATCTTTTAATAATGTAATAAAAGCACGTAAAAAAAGGAGACAACCACACATGATGGGACCGATAGAAATTAAGCCGGGACTGCACTGGATCGGATCTGAGGATCCGGGCCTGCGGGTCTTTGACGACCTTTTCCCGACTGAACATGGCACCAGTTACAATGCCTATCTGCTTAAAGGGACCGGCAAGACAGTTCTTATTGACACCGTCGAAGAAAAGTTTGTTGACGAATACATGGATAAGGTCAGATCACTGGTAGACCCCAAAACCATTGACTATATAATCGTCAATCACACCGAGCACGACCACTCCGGCTCGCTGGCATATTTGCTGGAGCAGGCGCCGCAGGCAATTGTCTACTGCACGACAGCGGCCAAAAATTTTCTCGGCAATATCATGCAGAAGCCGATTAACTGCCAAACCGTCAAAGACGGGGACATCCTTGATCTGGGCGGACGGACACTCCGCTTCATCCTGGCTCCGTTTCTTCACTGGCCCGACACTATGTTCACCCGGCTGGAAGAGGATAACATCCTCTTTTCCTGCGACGCATTCGCTGCTCACTACTGGCAGACCGGGCATATCTTCAACGACGAGGTTGAGGACTTTACCTCGGCACGTCATTTTTATTTTGACTGCATCTTCCGCCCTTTCAAGGGGAAGGTACTGTCAGCCGTTGAGAAAATCCGCCACGATGTGATCGATATGATCTGTCCCAGCCACGGGCCGATCATCAGACGTGACCCGTGGAAAGTTATCCAGCAGTTTGAAACCTGGAGCAAGCCGACCTCGCAGGGTAAAAAGATCGTTATCCTGTATCTCTCACCACACGGCAGCACCGAAAAAATGGCGCATGCCGTTGCTAACGGTGCCGCGCGGAACGGGATAGATGTTGCCAGCTATCATATCAACAACCTGAATGCCAGTGAGCTTCGTAATCTGATGGAAGAGGCTGATGCCTTTATCTTCGGTGTCCCGACGTTTAACCGGGATATTGCAAAACCGATGTGGGAAGTGTTGGCCTATCTCAGCACCGTAACACTCAAGACCAATTTGGCGGGGGTCTTCGGCAGCTACGGCTGGAGCGGCGAGGCGTGTAAAATGACTGAAGACCGTCTCAAGAGCCTCGGATTCAAGCTGGTGGGTGATACGGTACGGACAATCTTTACTCCAAAACCGGAAGTTCTTGAACAGTGCGAAGCGCTCGGGCGTGCGGCAGCTGACGCTGTGGCAGTTGGGTAAAATATAAAAACTGGTTCACCGCAAAGAAACCGACATCAATATAGGAGGAACTAACTGTTGGCTACATAGTTTCTCTAATGAGAGCTTCAGCTATTATTATCCTTATCAGCCTGATAATAGGCCTTAGCCACTACCGAAATGTTTTTTGGGTATCCACTTGACCTGTGCTGGTTCCCAAGCATGTATAGTGAGACTGCCCAAAAACAGTTATTTTGCGGAAATGGCCATTAAGAGAAATGTGAAGTATATATCAGACATAATAGTGCCCTAAAAAACGTCAGCAATAACTATGCATGCAGATATCTTCACTATTTCCAGATGTCAGGAGACCCCTCATGAATTTCAATCATTTTGATGAAAGCGGCAATGCGATCATGGTAGACGTTAGTGCCAAGCAACCGACTATGCGGACCGCCAAAGCGGCTGCTGACGTGCATCTTTCGTCAGAACTGTTGACGGCAATCAAGGCAGGAGGCATCGCCAAGGGAGATGTGCTTGGTATTGCCAGGCTTGCCGGCATCATGGCTGCCAAGAAGACGCCGGATCTTATTCCTCTTTCCCATCCGCTGGCCCTTCATTACATCTCAGTCGATTTTGAAATTAACGAGCCCTCCGGATTGCTCACGGTATGTTGCACGGTACGGTCGTTTGAGCGCACCGGAGTGGAAATGGAGGCTATGGTCGGGGCTAGTCTGGCTGCTCTGACTATTTATGATATGTGCAAGGGGAGTGATAAATCGATTACAATCGGCGGGATCAGGCTGCTTTTCAAAGAAGGTGGCAAGAGTGGTGTTTATAACCGCAACATGGTTTAGAGGAGATAATCCATGACAACCCGAATAACAATTCTATGCGAAAATTCCGTGGCCAGGCCCTTTGGCCTCCTTGGTGAGCACGGTTTTGCTTGTCATCTAGGAGTCTGTCGGACTTGAAATCTTGACTGAATTGACCCTCCCTTCAATTTTCCACCATCTGGAGAACTCGAACGGTCAATACCTTCCGTTTTGCC
>CAINRC010000085.1 GCA_903852495.1 uncultured Geobacteraceae bacterium
ATGGGTGATGGCAATTAAATATACTGTCCCCAGAACTCGTGAACTACAGATGAAAAATTATCTTGTAGCAACCGGAATAGAAGTTGGTTTGCTGATAAACTTTGGGAAAAGTGTTGAAATTAAGAGGAAGTACGTTCAGAAATCTGAAACAAAGGATATATTTTAGCTTCAGGATTTCTCAGGATTATGGTTTAAACAAAGTCATTGATTCTAAAATCCAGAGTAATCCCAGTAATCCAGAGGCTAAAAAAGGTTCTCAGATTTAGAGTCAAAAAAAAGTTTAGCTTCAGGATTTCTCAGGATTACCCGGGATTATGGTCGAGACAATTAATGGCGTGTGCCGGTAAGTAGTAAATGGAGGATTGTAATGCCTGAAATATGTCGGTTTCTCGGTATAGTTATCAGCATGTACTTTGATGAGCATAATCCACCGCATTTTCATGTGTCTTACAATGAGCATAAAGCTGCAGTTGCTATAAAAACATTGAATCTTCTGGACGGTCGTCTACCAGCTAGAGTCAGAGGTCTTGTTGAAGAGTGGGCAGAGCTTCATCAAGATGAGTTACTTGATATATGGGAATCGCATGAGTTTCATAAAATCGATCCACTTGTTTAGCTGGTAGCTACTCGTTTACGAACGTATCCTGCTTTTTAGAGCTAGGAGGTTAACAATGATTGAGTTAAGAGAAGCAAAATACCAGGAAGGCTATAAACTTTGGCTCAGTTTCAACACCGGAGAAAGCGGTGTGATTGATCTTACCGACCTGCTGCATAAGTATAAGGCAGCAACACCACTGCTTGACATAAATGAGTTTAAAAAATTCTATCTGGATGAATGGCCTACCTTAGCTTGGCCTTGTGGTTTTGATCTGGCACCTGAAAGTTTGTATGAACGTGTTACTGGAAAACGTGTAGAGTGGCTTGCTAATTGACTACTTCTAAAGAGAGCTACTTGGTGCAATCGGCGGTTAATAGATTGAAAAACTTTTTGGGACCGCAGATGAATACAGATACAGGTAGAGAAATGCGGTAAAACAAAAAACGAGAAGAGCCTGGTTTAATGATGGGCATACTTGATAATACAACATTGATTTTAAGCCGGGTTGATGGATGATGAGATTGAAAAGCTTCGGGGAGAAGATTAGTGAGAATCCAGGTGCTTGATTCTGATGTAATGACAATAAGACAACAACGAAAGACCCCGCTGGGTCCTTAGCCTGGAAGGCGAATAGACGGTCGATGAGATTAAAAAACTGCGGAGTGAGATTCAGATGGGTGATGGCAATTAAATATACTGTCCCCAGAACTCGACAGTGAACTTTACGCATGCTTTACAGCGAAGAACATCGGAAAGCCGGATGCGGGAAAACTGCATGTCCGGTTTGATGAGGGGGGACTGGGTGAAACCTGTCCCCTACTCTACCCGCTGGGTTTCAGTAGCCTGGAAGGCGAATAGACGGTCGATGAGATTGAAAAACTGCGGAGTGAGATTCAGATGGATGATGGCAATTAAATATACTGTCCCCAGAACTCTGTCCCCAGAACTCCCAGAACTCCCAAATATACTGTCCCCAGAACTCCCAGAACTCGTGCGCATATTGGTAACCGGGCCTGATATTCTTAAGATGGTACTTACATTGGAGGAAGATTGCAAAACTCGGTAACCGCTCGATGTATTGAGAAAGTATATAAAAATGCAGGCAATCCGGCTCTAATCGAATTGCTTGGCTCGAGAAAAAATGCACGTGTGTTAGACTGCGGATGTGGCGCTGGGGATAATGCGCGGATTCTCAATGCACAAGGATGGCAAGTCACTGGCATAACTATTAGCCCATCTGAACTACAGGCTGCTTCCGCTTATTGTGATAAGGTTTATTTAGCCGATCTGGAACATGGGATTCCCAAAGCAATAGATGATAAATTTGACTACGTAATTTTGTCTCATATCCTCGAGCATCTAGTACACCCAGAGAAGTTACTTGGAGATATAAAGTCCGTGCTTGCTCCAAATGGGTTAATTGCAATTGCGCTACCTAATGTCCTTTTTTATCACAATAGGTTGCGTTTTATTCTAGGTAACTTTGATTATACCGATGGCGGTATCATGGACGAAACGCATGTCCGTTTTTATACATTTGCGTCAGGCGCAAAGTTGTTGGAAGCAAGCGGGTACAGACTGGAGAAGGTATTTTCTGACGGTGCGTTTCCTATGTGGAAAATCCGCAATATTCTGCCTGACTCGATAGTGAAAGCTTTAAACCGTTTTGCAGTCAGTCATTGGCCCGGCCTGTTTGGTCTGCAGAGTTTGTATCTTGCGAGGGCCGCCGAATCATGACGGCACCTCCTGTTAGCATTTGCCTTTTAACATACAATCGTGCTCAATTGTTGCCGGCAACATTGGAAAGCATTTTAATGCAGTCCTTTTCTGATTTTGAGCTTCTAATCTATGATGACTGCTCGACGGACAATACCGAAAAGATTTGCCAAGAGTACGCCCGGCATGATTCACGCATCAGGTTTTGCCGCAATAAGGTTAACTTGGGTATGCCTGGAAACCTGAACGTCGCAGTCCAATCCGCAACTGGTAAGTATATAGCCAACCTCCATGACGGTGATTTGTATCGGCGAGATCTGATTGCCAAATGGAAAGAAGCTCTGGATACCTATCCGACTGCAGGTTTTGTTTTCAATGCCTACAGAACGCGCGGAAGTGATGGTGAGGAAGTTGTTTGTAAAGAAGATTATCCCCCGCTTATTGAAGGTAAAGTGATTGGGAAACGCCTCCTCTCACGTTGGGGCTCTTGCGTATTTGGAACAGTCATGGCTCGGCGCGAAGTTTACAGAGAGATGGGCTGGTTTGACCCCAAATTTGCTAACTATAGTGACGTTGATATGTGGTTACGTATTGCACAAGCATATGACGTGGCTTATGTCGGTGTGCCTCTGATGGATCTCATGCCAAAAGATCTGACCCGCTTCTATGCATTTGTCCACTGGCAAGTCACGTTCTGGATTTTGGGGATTCACACTGATAATTTGATGCGTTACCATGAAATTATTCCGGAATTTGTCGATGAGCAAGTTAAGAGTTACTCAAGCCGGAGGCGGAAGCTGATGATGCAAAGAATGCTTATATGTATAAAACATCGGCGCTGGGATCGGGTCAAGGAGGGGCTTGCGATATGGAGCGACTCAGATGACAGTATATTAAGAGCATTAGGTAGTTGGTTGGGCAACCCCAAACATGCTCCAGACTGGTACAACGTTTCCTACTGGCAGTTAGCGCAATTGAGCTCTAAAATATGAACATCTTGTTCTCTTCTTTATCTGGGCACGACCAGACGCAAAGCCAGCATTACCTATCGATAATGCGGCGACTGGGACACAAGGTCTTTAATTTTTCTGTTCCGGCCTCTCTTGATGACCCATTGCGTGGCTTTCTCGCGGAGCCTGGTTTTTCACCCGGAATCAATTTGGAGACCATCATACGTCTGGCTGGATTTGAACCGGATTTATATTTATACATTGAACCGAAAGGATTAATCCCTAGGGGGCTTGGAAAAGCTCCTTTCCCAACGGCTTGCATTCTGTGTGATACCCATACTTGGTTAGAGGCACGACAGAAACAAGCTCTCTTTTTTGATCATGTTTTCCTGTACCATTGCAACTATCTTCGTTTCTTCAACGAGCATCCTGATGGTTATGTGCATTGGCAAGCATATGCCTGTGATCTTGAGATTTTTCGGCCTGTGGGTAAGGAACGTGATCTGGATGTCGCTTTCATTGGCCAATTACATCCGCAAACAGAACGTGCTGCGCTGATCGCTCGCCTTTGTGATCTCTACAAAATGAACGAACAGTGTTTCTATTCTCAGAGAGAGATACCTTCGATATATTCACGCGCAAAAATTGTGCTCAATATGCCACTAGCCGACGACCTCAATTTCCGGACCTTTGAGGCTATGTCGTGTGGCGCCATGTTGCTCACTCGCCGAGTAAATAACGGGCAGGAATTGCTGTTTGAGGAAGGTAAGCATTTTGCCGCGTTTGATGATGAAAAAGAACTCTTTGACAAGGTCGCCTACTATCTGGCACATCCGGAGGAGCGAGAACTGATTGCCACGGCCGGATTGGCCGAGATTCAGAGACATCATCACCTAGAGCAGCGAGTGATAGAGATGCTCGGCGCTGTGCAACAAAAACCTGAACAAGTTGCCCCAATCCGCCAGATGTCTCCCGCTCAGATTGACCGTCAATATGCCTGGCTGTATGAATACTGGCGTTTGGTGGAACCGGGGCTTGACCTTGCTAGTGAGGCACGGCGTGCCGGTCGACCTTGGTTGCCGTTGCTGTTATCAGCTATCCGCTCAGTATTGAGAAAGATTAAACATTTATGAATCGACCGAAACTAGTATTTTTACCTACCATGACCCTCATTAGTGTCATACTTGGGGTATGCTACGGAATTCTCATGTCAAGCTTGGACATGCGACTGGAAGGAGGCGCCATAGCGGTACTCGGCCTTGGCCCACTTTACTTATACCTTGACCGGAAGTGTACTCCCGGTTTTATAATTGGCCCCTCCAGCTTTATCTATATCCTTCATGTCTTGGGGTACTCAATAGGTCCTCTGGCGCAGCGGTATATTCTTCACTCTGAGTACTTTATCGTGGATGGGATGATTCTAGCGCAGTGGGGGGCTGTTATCGGGTTACTGACCTATGCAATCGTCTACATTAATGTATTTCGGGCAGTGTCTCGTCGTTTGTACAATGGCAAGAATGAGAGGCTGGCTTTATCACCGGAAGGCTCTAAATGGGGGGGATACACGTCAATATTACTGGCGATCAGCGTGTTGATACTGTTCTATGGCTATGTGAGTGGAGCGTCCCGAAGGATTGGTGGTTTAGCCGCCATGGAAAACACTACCCTCATGCAAACCATTGTCTCCAGCTTCTTGTTTGTCAAAATTATCGTTTTTTTCTTTCTAGGATATTTGGCGATCAAGCTTCGCGGTCGTTGGCTTGTATTGGCTGCCTTTGCTTATGTGGCTTATGCCGGATTTGAGACTTTGGAAGGTAATCGAGGGCCTCTCGTATATTCTTTGTTGATGTTGTCTACTGGTGTTGTATGGGCTGGCTATTCAATAAGGAAAACTGTTGTCGCCCTGTGTCTGTCTGCAATGCTTTTCGTGCCACTTGCCGGAGTTGTTAATTATTATCGCAGCTACACCAGCTTGACGCAATATGAGGAAGGATTTATAGAGCGCATGTCGGCCTTTTCTCAAGCCATGCGGGAATTAAAAACTATTGAGAAAGAAGGTTCGGAAATTGCCGGCCGTGCACTCATAATTGCCATTACAGCCGAGACCGTAGATCGCATCATGACCATGACACCAGAGGTCATTCCACACGCTGGGTTTGAAGGGTTGAACGCAATCTTTTACATCTATATGCCGTTACTGATTGCCCCTGATCGCCCTGAGATCGGCGATGGCAATATTATTGCGGCAACTTATGGTGTTGGGAAGGGTACAAATAGTACTTTTTCCTATGTCCCGGCAGTAGGCGAAGGCTACCGGCGTTTTGGTTGGTTTGGAATACCGCTAATTTATGCATTGTCCGGGATCATCTTCGGCACAGCTCTAGCTGTTTTCTGGGTTAGGCGCGGAGTGCCGGAATGTTTTGCGATGTTGCTCTTTCTTGTGCTCCAGGCTCCAGGAGTTTGGTCATTCACTTTCAATTATGCCTTCTATTTTGCGCTGTTTTATGTACCCAAATACTACATTTATTTCGTTATATTGAGAAAACTGCAAGGTGTGTTTTCTTCGTGTTATACCCGGTTCCGAAGGATTGGGTTTGTCCAACGGGTCGGTGCAAATCGTGTTGAGATTGGTGCTCGTAGATGACTTCACCCCCTTCATTTTCACGAATCCTTTTCGTCGGACCGCTCTGGCAGGGAAGCACTTCTCTCAGCCGGCTTGACGGCTTGCGTTCATTGGGACTTGAGATTGACCATCTCGACACGACCGATTGGCTACCATCCGGACCACGGCTGGTACGTTCGATTGTACAAAGGGCATTCCTGCATCCCTCGGTCTACCGCATGAATATGCGACTTCGCAACTTGCTGTGTCAGACACGATATGATGTGGTCTGGATCGAAAAAGGGGAATGGCTCTATCCTTGGACTCTATCCGGTCCGCGTCGGCGGGGCTACGCGGTGATTCACTATAATACCGATGATCTGTTGGGTCGATATGATCATTTTTGGCTCCATCGCATGGGAATAAAGAATTGCGATCTCTATTTGACGACAAATCGATATAATGTGGTCGAAATTCGCAACCGTTACGGTATCCAAACCGCGCGAGCGGGTATGGGGTTTGACCACACCTTTTGTCGCCCCGTTGACGTTTCTGATCAAAAAACATTGGATGTCGTATTTATTGGACACTGGGAACCTCATACTGAGGAATACATCATGGCCTTGCGCAATGCAGGTATTGACGTGCAGGTGTGGGGGCACAACTGGTGGAAGGCAAGCAATAACTGGTTACACAAAGTCAAGCCATTGCCCTTTGTCGATTACGCAGCCACAATTTCCCGTGCCAAGATGGCGCTCTGTTCTCTCTCGCGCTGGAACCGCAACGAATCCACCGGCCGCTCCTTTGAAATTCCCGCCATTGGGACAATGCTGTTGGCGGAATATACCGCCGAACACGAATTTATCTATGGTGGTGATGGCCAGGGTGCCGTGCTTTTTTCAAACCCGGGTGATCTTGTGGGAAAAGCGCGTTACTATCTCGACAAGCCGGTAGCACGTCAGGAAATAGCCACAGCAGGCCATAAACTCTCTAAAGTGCCTGGGCATTCCTGGGCTGACCACATGCGCCGGGAGTGGCCTATTGTCGAGCGTAAGCTGACGCAGCCTGGATCTTTGCTGGCTTGTAATGAAAATGCGCCCTTCTGGCCTGGTTTTCGCGATGGGGCGATGCCGCCTGAAATGAGAAAAAATAAACAAGAGGACTGATGGATAAGACTACCACCGTGGCGCAGGAATGTTCCACCAAAACTCCCGTTTCATCCAGTTTGCGACGCTTGTTGTTTGGGGTTGGATCATCAGGGGTGAGCCAAGTCATTGCGGCCGCCCAGCCAATATTCCTGGTGCCTCTGTTCTTGCGTGCTTGGGGTGCTGAAGGGTATGGGCGCTGGCTGGTATTGACGGCACTGGTATCATACCTCAGCATGCTCGACCTAGGAGGGCAAAATTACATCGGTAATCTGCTGGCGATCGATCATGCTCAAGGGAACAAAGACGCTTTTCGCGAGAAATTATCTGAAGGCGTGTCGCTGTTCGTTTCTATTGCGTTAGTAGTGCTGATCATACTGATCATTTTGCTTTTTGGGCTGATGAGTTCGGGGGTTCCGGTCCTGGGGCAGGCCCTTTCGGCTAAGGAACGCTGGATAATTCTATTTCTCGGATTGAATTTTCTGAGCTCTATCCCCGCTGGCGTATATGTTTCGGCGTATCGTGCGAGCGGTTTATTTGTTCGCGGGACTATGTTGGGGAACGGGCTGCGCGTTTTTCACTTTGCTGTTTCGACAGGTCTTTTGTATTTTTCGATCAGCCCCTTTGTTTACGCGTTAGTTTTCTTCATTGCGGGTGTGGTCGGTACAATTGTTATTGTATGGGATAGCCGCCGGGTGATGATGGCTTGTCGACACATTCGTATCGGCCTCGCTGAGGCAAAAAGGGGACGAAAATACCTGCGAGGCGCATTACAATTCTGGCTTCTGGCATTGTCGAATGGGCTTAATCAACAGGGCGTGTTGCTGACACTCGCTCTTTTTGCGTCCCCGGCGATTGTGGCGCTCTATGCAACGCATCGAACGGCAGCCGGCTTGATCGGGTATGTCGGTACCGTGTTGCAGGCGCCTTTGTGGCCGGAGTTGAGTTTTCTGTGGGCGCAAGATCGCCGGGAAGAACTTCACAAAGTGCTCTTGCTGGCAATCAGGCTGGTCATGTTGTTCAGTGGGGTCGCTGCACTGTTAATGTGGGTTTTATTGCCCTTCATATACCCTGTTTGGACCGGAAAACAATTGCAATTGCAACCCGTTCTGTTTGCTATTTTTCTCGTACAGGGTGCTCTGGCAGCGGGTTGGCTTACCTCCGGTTGGTGTCTCCTCGCTGCAAATCAGCATCGAATACTTGCCAGATGGTCGCTTGCCAATGCAGCGGTCACGATTATTCTATCTTTTTTGCTGGCGCCGAAACACGGCGCATTGGGCGTGGCGGTTGCGACCCTCTCCGGGGATATGTTGTGCGGCCTACTCATTTATCCAAAGCTTGTGGCTAATACGATGAGGTTCAATGTCTGGGATGTTTACCGGCCCATGTTTTTGGCGATGTTCCTGCTATGCATTTTAGTTCTAATTGCTTTGGCGGGAGCCAAGCTAATGCACGGGTGGCAATATTGCATATTTCTTTTATTGGCACTCGCGATTTGGAGTATCCCAGCTTTGTTCGTTACGCTGGGGCCAGAGTTCCGAAATAGATTGCTTTTAAAGTTTCGACTTGACCACTGTGAATGAGAGTAAAAGTAAACTGTCACGTTCAAAAGGGCTGCTTGATCTAAATGCACAGCAAGATTAGTTGAAAACTTGACCTGCCATAAGAAAGGTTACAGATATAAAGGAGATAAGGGTATGCAGTTTATTTTCTGGCACCATGCTGTTCACGGTCCTGTAAGTCTGACAGAAATCTGGTCAGGGCTACATGGTTATGGCGGATCTGTAGCGCGGTTACGCCTTCTATTCTGGATTGCTGAACGTGGACACGATGTTCAGCTCATCGGTAATGTAGAACCCGGGAAGTTTCGTGGTGTCACCGCATCGTCAGGAATTGATTGGTTAAAATCAGACGCGCGTCGTGACCTAGCAGAACCGTCCATTTTGGTGTTGAACGATGCTCCATCTGACGAAAACTGGCAGAAGGTTGCCCACCTTCCTAACCTCTTACGGTTGTATTGGGCAGGGGTGCCATTCCCTTTCAAATGGCTTGAACGGATAAAGGAAGGATCGTTGCATCGCATCGTGTGTGTAAGTAGGTTTCATCGAGACTTGTATCGGATTTATCGGGGTTTTGAGCACATCGAGTATTCTTACAGTGGCGTCGACCTGGATTTGCTTAAACAAGCGACACCCTCGGTCTTGCCTGAATATACGGTGCTCTCTGTCTCAATTCCCCGCCGTACCAAAGGGTTTCACAACCTCTTGGAGGCTTGGAAGTATGTACATACAGCACTGCCTGGTGCACGCCTTCGTGTCTGCGGTGCGGCCAAAATGCATGATCCGAATGCCCGGGTTGGCCTGACTGACGTTTTGGACGCAGAAATCGAATCAGCTTTTCCGGACTTTTTCTCGAATCCCCCAGCGACTTGTCATCAGTACGGAATCGATTTAATGGGCACTCGTTCTCTTGATTCTGTTTATAGCGATCTGAAGGCAGCGAATGTGGCCGTGGTGAATGCCAATTGGGATGGTTCTGTTGAAACATATTGCCGTAGCGCAGTAGAAGCCCAGGCGGCTGGTACCCCTGTAGTGGGTGCAAAACGAGGATCATTACCCGAAGTTGTCCAGGATGGTGTCACGGGGCTCCTGATTGATCGGCCAAGCCCGGTTATGCTTGGTGAGGCTATTGTAAAGTTGCTGAGTGACGATAAGTTGAGGCAGCGTATGGGTAGTGATGCAAAAAAATGGGCCCAACCAAAGGCCGACTATGCGTTGCTCGCCCAGGATTGGGAGGCGATTGCTCAACGTGCACAAAGTGGCAAACCAGCTCCATCTGAACGGCATCAAGTGAGCGATTGGCTGCGTAGACTAGGTTATGGACAGGTGCGGTTGTGGGCAAAAAAACGAATTGAACAACTCCGCACAACTTGTCCCTCTTGGATGGCCTGACTGAGTCTCAGTTTTTTTCAAATGCAGGGAGAATTATGAAGATACTTAACTTGGGATGCGGTACAAAAACAAGCGATAAAGAAGGCATCGTAAATATTGACTGGTCGATCTACTTGAGACTGAAGAAAAATAAAATATTGGCTAAGCTTGTGCCGATTGTCCTAAGTGGCCAGCGTTTGGAAAAGTTTATTTCGGTACCAGATAATGTTCTGGTTCACAATTTGGCAAAGGGCATTCCATTCGATTCTAATTCAGTGGATGCAGTTTTTCATTCACATATGTTAGAACATCTTGACAAAAATATTGCAATTGAGTTCCTGTTAGAAGTCAAGCGCGTGTTAAAGGCTGGGGGGATACATCGCATTGTTGTCCCGGACTTTGAGAAAGGCTGCAGAGCCTATATTCAACATATTGAAAACTGCGAAATAAATTCTGATGAAGCCAAAACCCATGATGCATTTATTGCTGCACTAATTGAGCAATCCGTGCGAAGAGAAGCCTTCAGTACGAGTCAACAGAATGCATTTAGGCGTTTTATTGAAAATGTTGTTTTGGGTGACGCTAGACGAAGAGGTGAAACCCATCAATGGATGTATGACAGAATTAACCTGAAAACAATACTGATCGACCAACTTGGTTACAAGGAAGTGCAAATACAAGAATATGATACCAGCTTTATTCCAAATTGGAATGAATATGGGCTAGACGTAGATGTAAGGGGCATTCAATACAAACCTGTGTCCCTGTATTTAGAAGCAATCAAATGAGGCAGCCCGGTTGCCGTAGTTAATGCAAATTGGGATGGCTCAGTTGGAACGTATTGCCTGAAGCCTAGGCGGTTGGTACACCTGTTGTGGGCGCAAAACAAGGAGCAGAGGCAAGTCATGTTATGGGCAAAGCAGCTTACTTAAACACGGACTTTGACTATAACGGAGGTTCAGACGATGAACGTACAAAACCCACTTTCATCAAAAGGCGAAAAACACGAGTTTGGCGATGCTTCCATTGCTAGTTCCGGAAGGATAATGATTGAAAATTCGTGGCGTGGGAAGATAGCCAGACTGTTCACTTGTTGTCATTACTTTCATTTCATCGAGAAACATGTTTATGCAGGTTCTCAAGGGTTAGAGTTTGGTTGTGGCGGTGGGAATCGTTGGCTTGCTAGCAACTATATAATGACCGGATTAGAGTATGGGTTATCTGCTGCTGCTGCTGCTTCACAGGTTTATGACAATTGTTGTTGCGGAGATGTTTCAGATACATCATTCGCAGATGAAAGTTTTGACTTTGCATGTTCTTGTTTCGTGCTCGAACACCTTCCACCATTGATAGCAGAGAGGGCAATGAAAGAGATGTGGCGTGTCTTGCGACCGGGCGGGAAATTCATTGCGCTTGTAGATCTGCACTGTGACAGGCCTTTCTTACGCAAGTTGCGAGACAGATACCCGGTGGTCTACCAGGAAGCAATGATTGATACACCTGGTCACCGCGGCTTGGTTTCTGCGGAGCAGTGGCGCACAGCCGTTATGGCTGCAGGATTTGACATTCAGGTGTGGCGGCAGCAAAGTCGTTTTCCCATCTCTGATTTGGCAACCTATGCGTACTTGGCCTCGTCTCAATCTGCACCACCGCAATTGCGACGTCTGGGAAAGCGTGCGAAATGGCTTGCGCAAAAAACTTTTTGGTGCTCTTTGTTTCCAATGTCATTAACGGCTCTTGACGATCTATTCGGTTGGATGTTCCCTCGTAGTTGGGGTTACAGACTACTGTTTGTTTTGCAAAAACCAAAATAACATTTCTGTAAGTAGTGGCAGGGTACGTCCGGTGTCCCTTTTTTCTGAATGTTTTAAGTAAATGCTTATATAGCTTCTAAGGAGATAACAATGGTTAATACGACTATAAGCCCTCTTTTGCGTTTTATGCTCGGTTTGTGCCGTAAATGGCCGTTTCGAGGAAGAGCAAAAATTATTAGAGCCATGGCTTCACGGTTTTCCGAGTTACAGTCTTTCCCCGCGTCTATTTCACCAACAACTGAGATGAGATTAGATCTACGCGACGATGCTGCTATAGGGATATTCTTACATGGTTGCCTTCCGCATGAGAACGGTCTTAAGGCGATTATGACCAGTTTTCTTAATCAGAATGATGTTTTCTATGATATTGGTGCCAATCACGGCTACTACACCCTCATTTTCTCCGAGAAAATTTATAATCTTGCTCAGGTCGTAGCTTTTGAACCTAATCCTTCGCTGGCAAACGAATTAAGGCTGAATACCTTCTCTAGAGAGAATGTGTATATCATACCCGTTGGGCTATCTGATCAAACAAAATTGTCTTTCCTGTATTACGATGCGTGCAGATCTGATACGGCTAACTTTCGGTCCGGTTCTTCGGGTAACTCTATCGAAGTACCACTTAATACTTTGGATACTCTTCTTAAACAGGGGCAGATTAGGCCTGCGAATGTTGTCAAAATGGACGTAGAAGGTCTTGAATACAAGGTGTTACAAGGATACACCCTGCGCGATGAACATGAACCAGCAATTTTTATGGAATGGCTTGATGACTTTTCTTCTGAGGTTGATGCTACTTTCCAAGATCTTCAGCAGTTATTAGGATGTAACTGGGTGATCTATCGGATTGAAAACACCGGAAAACTTAGACAAGAGGGTATTGAAAAAGCTGGTTCAACTAATGATTTATTATTAGTGAAGCGTGATAGTCATTATCATCAGCTTGCGCAAAATTTGATTGGATAGTTAATCACTTATGCATAAAATTTGAATTATATGAGGGATTGAGATGCGATATTTTGTGACAGGTGGTGCAGGCTTCATTGGCAGTAATATGGTAGATCGATTATTGCAAACTGGCAATGAAGTCGTTGTACTTGATAATTTTTCTACTGGTTTTAACCAGTTTTTGCAAAATTCAAAACAGTCTCCTAATTTCAGACTGGTGAATGGCGATATTTTGAATCAGCCAGCGCTGACGGCCGCTATGGCTGGCTGTGAATTCGTTTTTCACTTTGCTGCCAACGCTGATGTACGTTTCGGTACTGAGCATCCTCGCAGGGATCTGGAACAAAACACTATCGCTACCTACAATGTGTTAGAGGCTATGCGTGCCAATGGCATCAGGCGGATTGCGTTCTCTTCAACCGGTTCTGTCTATGGCGAGGCCAAGGTCATTCCCACTCCGGAGAATGCACCGTTTCCGGTTCAAACCTCTCTTTATGGTGCCTCAAAGCTTGCAGGCGAGGGCTTAATTGCGGCGTATTGCGAAGGGTTCGGCTTTCAGTCCTGGATCTTCAGATTTGTTTCGATTCTGGGTGAACGCTACACGCATGGGCATGTATTCGATTTCTACAAACAGTTGAAGGCTGACCCGACACAGTTGCGGGTTCTGGGCAACGGCAAACAGCGTAAATCATATCTCTATATTCAGGATTGCCTTGATGCTATTCAAGTTGCAGTTGAGAAGGCGACTGACAAGGTCAACATCATCAATCTCGGGGTTGATGATTATTGTGAGGTTAACGATTCAATTGGTTGGATTTGCCAGGCATTGGGAGTTAATCCCGAGATGGAATACACAGGTGGTGATCGTGGCTGGATTGGCGATAATCCGTTTATCTTCCTCGATACCAAACTAATCCGTTCGTTAGGTTGGGAACCGAAGTATTCAATTAATGAGGGTGTTGTTAGGACTGTGGAATTTTTGAAGGCTAATGAGTGGGTGTTTGACATCCGGGGATAGAAGGTTATGGCAGAAAAGCGGTATTGCCTGATTACAGGAGCTTCTCGCGGACTTGGTCAAGTGTTTGCCAAGTGTTTTTGGGACCTGGGTTGGAGTCTGATCTTGGTGGCAAGGGGCCAACAAGCTTTGAACGATGTTGTTATGACTTTGCAGCAGCGGGCAGACCAACGTGTACATATAATTGTCGCCGATCTTGCCGATCCGACAAAAATTGAACGAATTGCCAAAACCGCTATATCTTTGTTTCCCAGGCTTGATGCCCTGATCAATAACGCTGGTATTCAGGGTCCGGTCGGCCCCCTGTGGGAAAACGATTGGGATGAATGGCAGGATACTATACAAGTAAATCTGCTTGCTCCGGCCGGCCTATGTCGTCTGATTGCACCTTGGATGATTGAGACTGGCGGAGGCAGCATCATTAGTCTATCCGGTGGGGGCGCAACCGGTCCTCGTGCTAATTTTAGTGCTTACGCCACAGCCAAGGCGGGTTTGGTACGATTCAGTGAAACTCTGGCAGTGGAGTTGAAACCGCATAATGTCCGGGTTAACTGTATTGCGCCTGGTGCAATGGGCACTGCTATGCTGGCGGAGGTCGTTACCAAAGGCGAAGCGGCCGCAGGCAACAAAGAATATGAAATTGCCGTACGCATATTGCGTGAAGGCGTAGCATCCATGCAGAGTGTAGCTGAACTTTGCTATTTTTTAGCGACCAATGCCAGTAACAACATTACCGGAAAGCTTATTAGTGCTGTCTGGGACAACTGGGAGCATTGGCCCGAGCATATTGATGAATTGCAAAACAGTGACGCATATACGCTCCGGCGCATTGTTGGTAGGGATCGTGGCCTATTATGGGGAGATAAATGAGTTTTTGAAAGCTAATGAGTGGGTCATGGGAGCTCGTTGATGAAAGTTTGTGTTCAAGGCCTATGGCATCTGGGTTCTGTAACCTCGGGATGTTTTGCATCGGTGGGTCATGAAGTCGTTGGCCTGGATTTCGATGGAGATTTAATCAGGGAATTTCAAGCTGGTAAGCCCCCTATTTTCGAGCCAGGTTTGGAGGAGATGATTGGATCTGGTTTGGCTTCTGGTAAGCTCAAATTTATCTCGAGTGTTGACAATTTACCTCACGATTTTGAAGTTCTCTGGGTCGCCTACGACACGCCGGTCGATGAGGATGATGTCGCTAATGTCGATTTCGTCGTGTCACAGGTAGAGGCGGTACTCCCTTTTCTGCCCAACGAAACTACGGTATTGCTCTCCTCACAAATGCCGGTAGGTTCGATAAGACGGTTGGAGGCTATTGCCGACAAGCTTTGCCCAGAGAAGCGGTTGAGCTTTGCCTGTTCGCCGGAAAATCTTCGACTGGGTAAGGCCATGGATGTGTTTCTCAAACCTGATCGTGTTGTAGTTGGAGTCAGGTCTGAGCGGGATAAGGAGCGAATTGGTCGTCTATTACAGCCGATTACTGATCGAATCGAGTGGATGTGTGTGGATGTGTGTGGAATCGGCGGAAATGACCAAACATGCTATAAATGCATTTTTGGCTACTTCTGTTGTCTTTGCTAACGAGATAGCTGCCATCTGCGAAATGGTCGGGGCTGATGCCAAAGAAGTGGAGCGTGGTCTGAAGTCTGAACAGCGGATCGGCCCGAAGGCTTATCTGTCGCCAGGGGGCGCTTTTGCTGGGGGCACTTTAGCCCGGGATATCGAGTTTTTAAAGGTGGCAAGCTCTGGGCATTCACTATCAATTCCTCTGTTGGAATCAGTGAAGATAAGCAATGATCAGCATAAAGATTGGGCACGCCGTAAGCTGAAAACATTCTTCCCCAACTTGCAAGATGTGACTGTTGTCGTCTGGGGGCTGGCGTACAAACCGGGCACGGATACTCTACGCCGATCATTGGCGGTCGAATTATGTAACTGGTTGATTCAACAAGGTGCCAACGTGAGGGTTCATGATCCAGTCGTTAAAGTGCTCCCCGCAGATTGGCATGGCAATGTGAGACGTTTTGATACGGCCTTGGGTGCTCTGGCTGACGCTCAAGTTTTATTGATCGGTACGGATTGGCCTGAATACAGGGAGAATTCTAGGGAACTTGTTTCCAGTGTAGCTCCAGGTCTCGTGGTGCTTGATCCGAATCGTTTTTTGGCACCATTGGGAACCGCATCGGACCTTCGTTATTTGGCTGTTGGAACTCCTACTATTGAAAGGATAGCATAATGTCGATTCAACTGAACGGGAAGGTTGCAATTATCACCGGAGCAAATCAGGGTCTTGGTCTGGAAATTTCGCGTAAATTTGTAAAAGCCGGCGCTTCGATTGTTATGTGTGCACGAAATGCCGATCTTCTGGCGGTGGCACAGAAGGATCTTGCGAGTGGATTGCCGTCTGGGCAGGCCATCGAGATAGTGCCGACAAATGTGTCAGATTCAGAGAGTGTTGAGCAGTTAATAAAGACCACCTTACAACAATTTGGTCGAATCGATATCCTAGTCAATAATGCAGGTATCTACGGTCCTATGGGACCAATTGAAGAAGTTGATTGGACAGAGTGGATCAGGGCAATTGAGATTAACCTGTTTGGTTCGATATTGATGTGCCGAGCTGTGTTGCCCACTATGAAAGCTCAGCGGCAAGGTAAAATCATACAACTTTCAGGCGGGGGCGCCACGAATCCGATGCCAAACGTCAGCGCCTACGCGGTTTCCAAGGCCGCAATTGTACGCTTTGCCGACACCCTGGCCGAGGAAGTACGTGAGTTCGGCATCGACGTGAACGCGATCGCTCCTGGTGCTTTGAATACCCGCATGCTCGATGAGGTGATTACAGCTGGCCCGGAAAAGGTTGGGCAAACGTTTTTTGACAGAGCCATCAAGCAGAAAGAATCAGGAGGAGCGGGCTTAGATCATGGCGCGGACCTTGCCGTTTTCCTGGCATCCGAGGCCAGCAATCGCATTACCGGTAAACTGATCAGCGCTGTGTGGGATAACTGGGAGGATTGGCCTGAACATATCGAGGAATTGCGTACCAGTGACGCGTATACGCTACGGCGCATTGCCGGCAGGGATCGTGGCTTATTGTGGGGAGATAAATGAGTTTTGGAATCGGAATAATTGGTTGCGGCCTAATAGGTCAAAAGCGGGCCAAGGCTTTAGGTGAAGGGCGTTTGATCGCCTGCGCGGATATTAATGAAGCCCGGGCAATTTCACTGGCGGGTAATAATGGTGTTAAGTCATTCAATGACTGGCGTGAGCTTCTGGCCCTTCCAGAGGTGGATATCGTTGTTATCGCCACGCTGCACGATTCTCTGGCTGAGATTATGCTTGCTGCGATTGAAGCCGGAAAGCATGTGTTGGTAGAGAAGCCTGCGGCGCGCAATTCTACAGAACTGGAACCGGTGATGGCGGCGGCTGAAAAGTTTGGCGTGAAAGTTCATGTGGGCTTTAACCATCGTTATCACCGCGCTTTCCACAAGGCCAGAGAGCTTTTTGAGGCTGGGGCTTTGGGCGATTTGATGTTCATCCGCGCCCGTTATGGTCACGGAGGGAGAATTGGCTACGATAAAGAATGGCGGGCTAACCCTGAGCTTTCCGGTGGGGGCGAATTGATCGACCAGGGGCCGCATCTAATCGACCTTTCGCGCTGGTTTCTGGGAGAGTTTGAGGAGGTGCAAGGTTTTGCCCATACCTATTACTGGGATATGCCGGTAGACGACAACGGCTTTATGTTGCTTAAAACTGCAAAACAACAAGTTGCATTCCTCCATGCGAGTTGCACTGAATGGAAGAATCTTTTTTCCATGGAAATCTACGGGCGCGATGCGAAATTGGAAATTTCCGGTTTGGGAGGGAGTTATGGAGTCGAGCGACTGACGTATTACAAGATGCTGCCAGAAATGGGGCCGCCAGAGACTACGACCTGGGAGTACCCGATGGGGGATGATTCCTGGGTTCTGGAGTTGGCTGAGTTCTACGAGGATATTCGGCTTAACCGGGAGCCGTCAGCAGGTTTGAAAGATGCCTATGAGGCACTGAAAGTGATTGAAAAAATATACAAGGAGTCCGGTTATGATCATTGCGCGTAGTCCTTTACGAATTACCCTTGGAGGAGGTGGAACTGATCTTCCTTCTTACTACCGTGACCATGAAGGCTTTTTGATCGCTGCTGCAATTAACAAGTATGTATTTGTGACTGTGATGCGCCCATTCACTGAAGGGGTTTATCTAAAATACTCCGAATTGGAGCATGTTGCTGCGGTGGGAGACATAAAACACCGAATAATCCGCGAAGCGCTGCTGATGCAAAACCTGCGCACGCCGCAGATCGAAATTACCACTTTGGCCGATATTCCTGCCGGTACGGGTCTTGGCTCTTCTGGAAGCTTTACGACAGCATTGCTTGAAGCGTTGTACGCACATCGCCGCCAACTGATTCATCCGCAGGAATTAGCGGAGCTGGCCTGCCATATCGAAATAGACCGGCTTGGCGAGCCGATAGGCAAGCAGGACCAGTTTATAGCGGCCTATGGCGGCCTGACCTGTTTTACTTTCCATAAGGATGATAGTGTGACTGCCGTACCACTCAACGTGTCAATGGATACCTTGTTTAACCTGGAAGATAATACCCTTCTGTTCTTTACCGGTTACTCCCGCAGTGCCAGTGGTATTCTCAAGGATCAAAACACGCGCACCATGAGTAGCGACGGCGAAATGCTACAGAATTTGCACTTTGTCAAGGAGCTTGGATATCGCAGTAAAGATGCTCTGGAAGCGGGTGATGTGGTGAAATTTGGCGAGTTGATGCATGAACACTGGGAACATAAAAAACGACGTTCGGGTGGTATGAGCAACTCCGACATTGATGAGTGGTACACCCTTGGCATGAAAAATGGAGCGGTCGGCGGTAAGCTGGTCGGGGCAGGTGGTGGCGGGTTCCTGCTGTTCTACGCGGCTGACCGCAACAAGCTTCGTCATGCCATGAGCAAGGCAGGATTGGAGGAAGTACGATTTGGTTTCGATTTTGAAGGAACCAAGGTGGTCCTATCGTGAGTTTACCGGTGGCTATTTTGGCTGGAGGCCTGGCAACTCGCTTGCGCCCGATAACCGAAAAAATTCCGAAGTCGTTGGTAGAAGTTGCAGGCAAGCCCTTCATTATTCGCCAACTGGAATATTTACGGGAGCAAAGTATTACTCAGGTAGTACTTTGTCTGGGTTATCTGGGTGAACAAGTAGAGGCGATTGTTGGCAATGGCTCGGCTTTTGGTATGAATGTACGCTATTCTTGGGATGGCCCGCAATTGCTGGGCACGGGAGGCGCCTTGAGGCAAGCCCTTCCGTTATTGGGGGAGCAGTTTTTTGTCTATTATGGGGATTCTTATCTTCCAATTGATTTTCAGACAGTGGAGCAGGATTTCCTTGCAAGCGGCAAACCGGCATTGATGACGGTGCTAAAAAATGGTGACCAATGGGATAAGAGCAATGTGTTGTTCTACGGTGGCCAGATCACCGAATACAACAAGCATGCGCCACGACCGGAAATGGCGCATATTGACTACGGGCTTGGCGTTCTGACAGCTTCGGTTTTTAAGAATATACCCAGTAACGAACCTTTTGATTTGGCGGACATCTACCACGAACTTTCGGTTCAGGGCATGTTGGCAGGCCATGAGGTATTTGAACGATTTTATGAAATCGGCTCCCATAAGGGGCTGGATGAAACAATTGAATATTTCAAAAAGGGAGGTAACAAATGAGTTACGCGCAACAACATGTGAACGAGGCAATTGACATTCTCAATAAGTTGGATGTCGGTGCAATTGAGCGAATGGCCGACCTGCTTGTCGGCATCAAGCAAGATGGTGGGCGCATTTTTTTTCTCGGTGTGGGGGGCAGTGCGGGTAACTGTTCTCATGCCGTAAATGATTTTCGCAAGATTGTCGGTATTGAATCATACGCACCGACTGACAATGTTTCCGAACTGACGGCACGCACCAACGATGAAGGATGGGCAACTATTTTTGTTGAGTGGTTGAAAACAAGTAAACTATCGGCCAAGGATGCACTGTTTATCCTTTCCGTTGGTGGTGGCAATCTTGAGAAAAATATCAGTCCAAATCTGGTGATGGCACTGCAATATGCCAAGACAGTTGGTGCCAAAGTGACCGGTATTGTCGGGAGGGATGGTGGTTATACGGCCCAAGTGGCTGATGCATGTGTGATTGTACCTACGGTTAATGCGGAAACTATCACGCCCCACTCTGAAGCGTTTCAGGCCGTGGTATGGCATCTACTTGTGTCGCATCCGAAGCTGAAAGCGAATGAGACCAAGTGGGAATCTGCGGTTAAGTAAGGAGTTGATCGCGATGAAACGTCGAGCTATTTTTCTTGACCGGGATGGGGTAATTAACCGGGCAGTGGTGCGTGAAGGGAAGCCTTATCCGCCAGCCAATGTCTCTGAAGTGCAGATTATTCCCGGAGTTGCCGAGGCGCTTCAACGACTGAAAGACGCAGGTTTTTTGCTGATTGTCGTTTCCAACCAGCCAGATGTCGCCAGAGGCACTACACCCAGAGAAACAGTAGAGGAAATCAATACTTTTTTGGCCTCAAATCTGCCTGTTGATAGATTTATCATGTGCTACCATGACAGTGGAGATGGCTGTAATTGCCGTAAACCTTTGCCAGGGATGTTGCTTGCTGGAGCAGAGGAGTTCGATATTGATCTTGCCTCAAGTTACATGGTAGGTGACCGATGGCGAGATGTGGATGCAGGAATTGCAGCGGGTTGTAGAGCTTTATTTATTGATTATGGTTATGATGAGATGCAACCGGATTCAGGTACACTGAAGGTTTCTTCACTACTTGAAGCGGCATTAATAATTCTGAATGGAGATTAAAATGAAGACAGTCGAAGAGTTGAACGTTAAGATTTTTGCTGATGGTGCAGACAAGGCCGGTATGTTGGAAATGTACGCGAAGCCTTATATCAAGGGGCTTACAACGAACCCAACCTTGATGAGCAAGGTGGGTATTTCTGATTACAAGGCTTTTGCAGTAGATATTCTTTCGTCAATCAAGGATAAATCAATTTCATTTGAAGTGTTTTCCGATGATTTTTCTGAGATGGAGCGCCAAGCGTTGGAGATTGCAAGTTGGGGCGATAATGTGTATGTCAAAATTCCAGTGACCAATACGAAGCGTGAGACGTGCTATGCTTTGGTCAAAAAACTGGCTGCTCAAAAAGTCAAACTCAATGTAACCGCTATTATGACACTTACACAAGTAAGAGACGTTGTTGCTGCGCTGGCGCCCAATGTGCCGAGTTATGTCTCCGTTTTTGCCGGCCGTATTGCTGATACCGGTTATGACCCGATTCCGTTAATGGCCGCATCTGTAGAAATGCTAAAGGTCGCACCTGCCGCAGAGTTGATCTGGGCTAGTCCACGTGAGTTGCTGAATATTTTCCAGGCTGATGCTATCGGTTGTCAGGTTATAACTGTTACCAACGATATTCTGAAGAAGCTCTCGCTTGTTGGTTATGATCTCGATGAATATTCCCTGGATACGGTTAAAATGTTCCACAATGATGCCCAGCAAGCTGGTTACCAAATTTAATATGCAGTAGCAGAACACAACGGCGTCGAATTAATATACATTTTTTAATTTTACCGCCCCCCAAAGATCCAATGAGAAAACAAATACTTATGTTGATACTCCGTAGCTCGCTACGGGGTATCAACATTTCACTGGAGTTGCTTTGCGCGTCGTCCACTTTCACCGGAAACCGGATATTTCTGTTTTTAGCATTGAAGGATTATTCAAAACCGTACGCAATTATTTGCCTAAAGACATAAATTGTAAGGTTGAGATATCCAGATATGAAAGCCGAGGTATATTTAAGAGGATTTATAATATCGCAGAAGCAGCTTTCAAGCAAGGTGACATTAACCACATAACCGGTGATGTCAATTACTTGTGCTATTTTATGCGTAGAAAACACACCATACTAACAGTACATGACTGCAATTTTACTTTTAACGCAACAGGATTTAAAAAGTGTCTCCTCTGGTTTTTCTGGTTTGTTATTCCATTTAAAAGAGTAGCCTGTGTTACCGTGATCTCTGAATCTACTAAGCAGGAATTACTAAAGTACGTCAGGTATTCAGAGGGGAAAATCCATGTTGTTCCAAACTGTATATCTCCTGTTTTTAAATATACTCCTCAAGCGTTCAATGTAACTAGACCGCTAATTTTGCAAATAGGTACTAAAGTAAATAAAAATATTCTACGCTTAGCAGATGCATTGAGGGATATACCCTGCAAACTTGAAATAATAGGAAATTTGACTGAAAAACAAAAACAATCATTAGTTGTAAACAGTATAGATTATACTAACTGTACGGGCATCACTGAAGATGAAATGGTTAAAAAATATCAATCATGCGATATGTTGACCTTTGTTTCACTATACGAGGGGTTCGGCATGCCGATTCTTGAGGCAAACGCCATTGGTCGCCCTGTAATTACCAGTAACATCCTGTCGATGCCAGAAGTTGCTGGAGATGCAGCTTGCTTAGTTGATCCTTACAACATTGAAGATATCAGAACAGGAATTCTACGCATAATTGGTGACCGTCAATACCGGGAACAACTGGTTATTAATGGTTTGAAAAATGTTGGGCGATATGCACCAGAAATTATAGCCAAGCAATATGCCGGGTTGTATAGAGAGGTTTATGACGCGCGGTGATTTTGTAACGTGTTGACGCAAACTCTGTTGCATGTATTCTATTCACGATAAAGGAAATGTGATGAAGGGTATTAAAGTTGTACAGGTTGCATGGAACTGGATCAATGAGAGCGGAGGAGCAGCCCAATCAATTGCCAATTTTCAGAACGCACTGGGCTCATTCGTGGTTTCATTTACCCGCGATAACGCTAGCCCATATAAAGGTTCCGAACAGGTCAAGCAACTGCACATACCCTACCATGAAAGTACAGTTAACAGATACTCCTACACAAGATCACCTCTAAAACAGCTGGCTGAGCAAACTTTGATTGATGCAGACCTGATAGTCTGCCATGGGTTTTATCGCTACCACTTTGACTGGGCTGCTAGGATTGCAAAACAACATAACATACCATATTGGGTAATTCCTCACGGCTCACTCGATCCGTACGTGTTTACCTACCGGTCAATTTCTAAAAAAGTATGGTTTAGGTTATTGGGGAATGAAAGCTTTTCAAATGCAGCGGCCTTCATTTTTGCGACTGAATCGGAAAGAGATAAATCATATATTCGGGTCCCTTTAGAGATTTCTCGTGTAATACACTGGCCTGTTAAATACATAAACACCCAAAATAGAGTTGAAGCAAAATCAAGAGTCCGCAAGGAACATAATATACCACCCAATGCCAAAGTGCTTTTGTTTATAGGGAGGATTCATCCAATGAAACGTCCCGTTGAAACAATTAGGTGTGTTGCAACATGTGGTTCAGATAAAGTTTATTTGATGGTAATGGGCCCAGACTCTGACGTTTTATCTTCAGCAGAATGCAATAAATTATGCATTAATAACGGATATAAAAACATCCGTTTTATTTCACCGGTTTATAATCAAGAAAAGTATGATTACTATATGGCTGCCGATGCCTTTATTTCTCTTTCTCACAGAGAAAATTTTGGGTATACAGTTGCAGAAGCATTATTGTCAGGTATCCCGGTTATTTTGTCTCCAGGCAACGATTTGAGTAAAGACATTCGGCATCTAAACTGCGGCTGGCTTCTTGAAGATGATAGCCCTGAGAACGCCACTAGGGTTGTCAATGAATTTGTTGAAACTCCGGGTGAGCAGCTTGTTGAAATGGGAGGCCGTGGTCAGAAATGGGCCAGAGCCGAACTTTCTCCTGAAAGGTTCAAATCTCAGATTCAGGCACTTGCTTTGGATACTGTTGAGAAAGCGAAACTAACACATTGAATGCTTATGCAGAACAATCTCAGTCATCAATAAATATTGTTATTATTTGTGCGGTATACCCTCCTGAACCGCTTATCTCCGCCAGTATGGCACGTGATCTGGCAATACATTTAGTACATCATTTTTTTGATGTTACGGTAATCTGCCCGCAGCCATCACGGCCTGAGAGCGCTGATTATCGTCGTTATTCAGACTCTGACTCTGCGGTTGTGATATACGAAGACGGAATTAAGATTGTGAGGCTTCCCTCTTTTGCCGCTCCTGAATCCCGACTACTGCCACGTCTTTATGAAAGCTGGAGTTTCGGTAGACATGTCTGTCGCTATCTTGCAAAGAACCTTAAGAAACCAGACGTGATGTACGTCAATGCCTGGCCTCTGTTTGGACAAGCGCTAATAATGCGATACGCAAAACTTAACATGATCCATGTAATCCTACAAATCATGGACATCTATCCGGATTCTTTGAATGGTAAGTTGCCGACCATCCTTCATAGTATTGTTTCTAAGCCTCTAACTAGATTGGACACATGGATTGCCCAACAGTCACGTTTCTTAATAGTTATTTCAGACAACATGCGGCGTACTTATATCGAAAACCGACGGGTCTCACCAGATCGCATCACTACAATACCTACATGGCAGGATGAATCGTTATACGAAAACGCTCCCGACCGGATCGATGCCTGCCATCGCTACTGCGTACCCAACAATCTCTTTACGTTTCTCTATTTAGGCAATATTGGGCCGGTTGCCGGAGTGGACTTTTTGATTCGAGCCTTTCACGAGGCAGCAATAGATGGAGCACAATTGGTGATTGTGGGTGATGGGTCCGCTAAAGCAGATTGTATCAAGTTGGTCGGAAGTTTAAATGCGAAACGTATACATTTCGTATCAGATCCCGATGCTGCCAACGTGCCCCTGCTGCAGAGTATGGCCCATGTATGCCTGTTGCCGATGAAACGAGGGACGGGAATGAGTTCGATCCCGTCTAAACTTCCAGCGTATCTTTTCTCTGCAAAACCTGTACTCGCAACGGTTGATCCTGATAGCGATACGGCCCGACTTATACGAGAATCAGAATGCGGCTGGATCGGTAATCCAGAAGACCTTGATTGGCTGGCCAGCAAGATGAGGGAGATCACTTCCATGACGATCGGAGAGCTCTCAATTCTCGGCAAAAAAGGGAAGGCGTTTGGGCTAGCACACTACTCAAAGACACTGGGAGTTCACCGCCTTGCAGACATTGTGGCATCTTTCGTAAACCGTACGCCAGAACGACATGCCCTTTTATCTGGGCTTTGAATATTGATCGAATCGAGATAACTTACTGCACGGAAAGGTATACACTATGGTAGCCCCCTGTTGCGGAATGCAATTACAATCATCACTTAGGGCTATAGTCACGAAGGAGTGGCCCCTAAAAAATAAAAGATCTAATCTTGTGAATTATTTCAGTTGTCCAAATTGTGCCAGCCTGTTAATGCAGCCTCCTCCTAGCACTGAAGAACTGTCAGATCATTTTTCAATCGCTTATTACCGTGATCCCAACTTGGAAGATGTGATATCTGACGACAAAGCTCCGAGATACAGGGCTGCATTTGAAAAACTTTCGGAACTATGCCCAAATCCTGGAAAGTCGTTAGATGTCGGCTGTGCGCATGGGTATGGTCTTGATGTTGCGAGAAGCTTCGGTTGGGTTCCTTTTGGCATCGAGATTGATGACGATGTCATTAAACATATAGCGGGAAAGGGATATGTAGTAAAAAAAGGCTCCTCCATCGCTGATTGGAAAGAAGAGCAGCTTTTAGACGCAGTCTTTTACATGGACGTGCTTTTTTACTTTAGCAATCCTTACCGGGAACTTCAGGAGGCGTACGCCAGATTGGAACCCGGTGGTTGGTTGGTTGTTCGAGTTTCTGTTTGGGCTCGTCTTGTCATAACTTTATGCCGTCTCTCTGCAATTCTATACAATAATGAAACTTCTAAAAAACGGGCAGTTCATTATTTATGTGATCATGTGATAGAATTTTCTGAGAAAGGGTTTGAGTCGTTACTTACAACAACCGGTTACGAGATACAAAGTAAAGAGGTTGACTGGGGAGCAGGCTGGAGGGCAGGTAGCACTTTTTCTGCAGCTTTCTTCCGCAAAACAAGTGAATTTATTTCTAATTCTTTTGGAATAAGAATAACACCTTCTTTGTATTACATAGCAAGAAAAAGATGAGGCGCATGAATCTGTTTTCTGAATTTTATAAAGCGGTTGGTCATAACGTATATTCTTCTGCCAGCTCTGAGTGGGTTGAAATTCAACATGGAATGCTTCTTTCCGTTCCATATCATAGAATTATTTCCCCTTCTAAAAGTGAAATAGAAAAATTATTTGCTGATGCAAATGCTATGGGCATCCGCTTCCCGACAGACCAGGACGGTTACGGTTTCTCTAGTTCTCTGGCAATGTGCAGGAAAATTGACTACAGTATGACCGATTTGTCATCCAAAGCGAGGAATCAAGTTAGAAAAGGCATGAAAAACTTTGAGATTAGGACTGTATCTCATTCAGAACTTCTGATCGATGGATTGCATTTGAACAGGAAAACTCTTGCTCGGCAGCAGCGAAATGACCCAAAATCAGACAAAAATGTATGGGATAAAATTTCTTCCGCATGTTTTACAATTGAAGGAATTAAAGTTTTTGGAGCTTATCATATGAACAAACTGGCCGCCTATATGGTAGTGCTTGAGACACCCACGGCTGCAGAGATAATCATTCAGAATTCTGATAGTGATTTGCTTAATTTGTGTCCGAACAATATACTCGCATATACAGTCACTAGAGATTATCTTTCAGCAGATGGGCCTGCTCTTCCCGTTTGTTACGGATTGGGGTCTCTCGAAATAACACAATCACTTGATCATTTTAAATCCATAATGGGTTATGATCTCGAGTCTATCAAACAGAGGATCGTTTTCAATCGCAAAATTCGACCATTCTTAAATTCAGGCGCATTACATATTTTAGATTTGTTACAGTCCAAATTGTTTAAGAAAAATTACTTTATAAGAAAGTGCCATGGATTGCTGTCTTGCTATCTCAACCAAACGTCTGGAACTAATCATGTCTGATTTTTTACCTTTTGCCCTTAAAACATCACTTGTATTATTGCTCTTTCTGCCTTCCCTTGCCCACGCCTACTCCGACCCGGGTTCAGGCCTCCTTCTGTGGCAACTGCTCGGTTCATTTTTCATTGGGCTGCTGTTCTATATCAGGCGAATCATACTCTTTATCAAAGGGTTGTTTCACAAAAATGACCAGCGTTAGGCATTCGGCATCATTGCGTGATCCCGCCGGGTACCTTGTCAAATGCGGCAATCGCCTCATACGTGTCATCAGGCCTGAATTTGTCAACGAATATCGTTTGCTGCTTACGAGCTCGTGGCTACAGGAGCTAAGTCAAGCCGGATCTGTCGCTACTTATCGTATTTTGCATACGGATGAAGCTGTAGGAATTTTGGGGCATGAAGTAGCCAATTGCCTATGTTTGGAGCACGAGGTGATCAGCTTACCATCGTATCCTTCCGAGTGGCCGCTGGAAATGCTCTGTGCAGCGGCCGAACTCACTTTGGTGCTTTGCCTCCATGCGCTACAACAGGATGTTGGCCTGAAGGACGCCACTCCCTTCAATATTCTTTTTAAGGGGCCAAATCCGGTTTTTATTGACCTACTATCGTTTGAAACCCGCGACACGCACAATCCCATCTGGCTTGCTCACGGTCAGTTTATTAGAAGTTTTCTGTTACCCGCATTGCTGGATGCCCACTATGGCATGGCATGTCACTCCACTTTCTTTATCAATCGTGATGGCATCGAGCCGGAAGATGTTTTCCGCTTGTTGAGTCCATTGGCACGTTTCACGCCTCCGTTTCTAGGGAACGTAACTATGCCAGTTCTGCTTGCTGCGAGGGCAGAACGGCAATCCAGCAAGGTGTATGCCCTGAAAAAACTTTCTGACCCCGACCAGGCGACGTTCATTCAGCAATCTCTTTTTTCCCGTTTGACTCGTACCATTCAAACATCTTCTACACGCAGACATCCGTCGAATACCTGGAGTACATACAACGAAACATGCAGCTACACGTCAGCCGATACAACCTATAAGGCGGCTTTTGTGGAACAATTTTTGAGCGAATCACGCCCAACAAGAGTATTGGATGTTGGCTGCAATACCGGGATTTATTCATTTCTTGCAGCGAGAAACGGTGCCGAGGTGGTGGCAATAGATCTTGATCCAGAAGTGGTGGGCAGACTTTGGTTGAGTGCAAAGGAAGAACAGGCCAACATCCTGCCGTTGGTGGTTAATCTGGCACGGCCAACACCGGCTCTGGGTTGGCGCAACTGCGAGACATCCTCTTTCCTGGAGCGTGCCGAGGGGTATTTTGACGCCGTGCTGATGCTGGCGGTTGTGCACCATCTTTTAGTGAGCGATCAGATTCCGCTTGATGAGATTATAGAGCAAGCCTCAAGACTGACCTCTGAATGGCTGGTAATTGAATACGTTGGATCTGATGATCCTCAATTTAAACGGTTGTTGAGAGGTCGTGACGCCCTGTACGGTTGGTTTGGAAGGGACGTTTTTGAAAAAATACTTAGCAAGAGCTTTGAAATTATTCGCCGAAACGAAGTGCCTGAAAACGGTCGTTTCCTGTATCTGGCGCGGAAACGTAATGTGCATTAAGTCGATCTTCAGAGATTTAACGGTCTGCCTTTCGTTTGCCAACCTGATTATGCTGAAGGTGTGGCTGCAACTGCTCCCTTACGGTTTCGATAATTATTATCGAATGGAACATCACCAATACTTTGTCAACAGATATCTGTCCGCCATGTTTTGTACCATTTTGATCAGCATGGGGCTTTTGTGTGTATCGCTCATAGCCAGGCGTTGGCAGAAGTCTGCAGATTTTTTTTGGCCGTTTATATATGGTGCCACCTTTTGCTTCGCCCTTAACGGCATCAGGATTCAATGTGGGTTTGTAGTTAAAACTCTATTAATAGCACCCATAAAAGTAGGTACACTACTGACCGGTATTGGACTCATCTTTTTGGTGACTGGCATGTTGTTCTGGTTAGTAGGCAAGCGCCACATGGTTGCTCGACAATATTTCAGAGTACCTCTGCTGTTTGCGCCATTTATTTTGATAACCTTTGGGCAGTCTATTCTATCATTGCAGCAGATGAAGCAATCGTCAGCATGTTCTCTTCCAAGACAGAATATCCAGTATTCAGAGGGGACATTAGCCATGCCGGTTGTATGGATAATCTTTGATGAGTTGGACTATGGTATAGCATTTGAACGGAGATCAAAGGGGCTGTTGCTGCCACAATTTGACAAGTTGCAGCAGTCCAGTCTGTGCGTAACCCAGGCCTTTTCGCCGTATTATTCTACATCAGTATCCATATCATCACTTCTTACTGGTAAAATTTTAAAAAAAATAAAACCTGTCAGCGCGAGTGAATTAAAATTAACAGGAGCTGACGGTACAATTAGCAGTCTACAAACCAAATCAACCATTTTTTATGATATACATAAACGTGGTGGCAAGACAGCGCTCTTTGGTTGGGCTTTACCCTATTCACATATGTTCAGCACTCTAAATATCGTTAAAGATTACTGTAATCCACAATCTGAACCAATTGCTAATACGATGTTTTTTCAACTGCTAAGCCTTGTATCGGAAACATTAATTGATTATGCAAATTTCTTATTTGATAATAGCATTGAAGTCAGTAATCATGTTTCTGTTACCTCATCAATGCATGAAGATGTAATTCGTTACCTCGAAACAAATCAGAGAGGTTTTACCTTTCTGCACTATCCCGTACCTCACGCTCCTAACATTTACAATCACCACACTTTCAGATATGGAGCAGAGCCTGATATTAAAGAACGCGTTTTAGGGAATGTGGCACTAGTTGACCTGTTGCTTGGAGAGATTCGCCTGTCAATGGAAAAAGCAGGGACTTGGGATAAGGCTCTTGTCGTGGTTTCCGCAGACCATGGCTTGCGCTCTAATAAATATGACGGCATAATCGATAAACAGCATGTGCCGTTCTTGGTAAAAATGCCTGATCAGAAGAGCGGCGTTGTAGTACCAGACCGGTTTGAAACGGTAAACACAAGACAGATGGTTCTAAATATTGTTGATGGAAAGATCAGAACACCGGAAGATCTGAAAAGTTGGATGCATGGGTTAATAGCTCATTGAAGGCTACTTTCTCTTGACATCCGGCAGAACCCCCAAAAACGGATGGGACTGAATAGTAAGTGAGGATATATAGATGGCAGACGCACATAACCAATTTTTACCTTTTGCCCTTCCAGATATAGGTGAGGAAGAAATAAACGAAGTGCTTGAC
>CAINRC010000086.1 GCA_903852495.1 uncultured Geobacteraceae bacterium
GAATCATGAATTTCCCCATAACAGATTGAATTAACAGGGGAAATGTACCACAGAACAAGCAGCGAATCAAGAAAAAAATCACATATAACTAAATAATATTAGATACTTATGTTAACTTTGACCTTTGTGCGAGGGCATCAATTAATGGAGCAAAAAAAATGGTTTTGTGATTCAGGTTTTACCCCAAAAAGCGTTCAGGGTTAGATTCCATCTGTGTACATCTGTGAACATCTGTGGCTGAAAAAAGGTTTAAAGTAGCCTGGCCCCTTTATCCTTAAGAGTCTTCAATTAGTTGCGGGGAGGATTGCACAAGAGTTCAATCATCGAAAAGAACGGAAAGGTGCATTCTGGGAGGATCGTTACCATGCAACTGCTGTTGAGCAAAATGAACATTTGATTCGCTGCCTTATTTACATGGATTTGAATATGGTTCGTGCCGGTGTAGTTAGTCATCCCGCAGAATGGGAGTTGTGTGGATACAATGAGATCCAGAACCCGCCCGAACGGTATGGTGTAATTGATCGACTGGTGTTACAGCGTCTCTGTGGATTTTCAGACCCCGAACAGTTTGTAGCGCAACATAGACAGTGGGTACATGACACAATTGAAAATGGTAGTAATCATCGGGAAAATTGCTGGACAGAGAGCATTGCCATTGGTAGCTCAAGTTTTGTTGAAGAGACCAAAGTTAAGCTTGGAATCAAGGCAATAGGCAGAAGAGTTAAGGAACAGAGAAAAGATCAGTATGTACTGAGAGAAGAACCAGTCGCTTACAATAGTGTTTTTGACCCCCAAAAGGGGTTTTTAAGCTCAGATAATAGCTATCTTTTGGACATTAACTCTTACAGTTTAGATAGTTAGCTTGGTCCGACCCCGGCAAGTGGGCTGTGGCAATTAAGTATACTGTCCCCAGAACCAAAAGTTAAAAAGAAAGGTGGTTATTATGTCAGTTGCTTTGAAAATTGAAATGCCGGAAGGCGCGTTTTCTGCATTGCACAAAAGTCCCGACGAATTTGGTAAAGAGATGCGAATTGTTGCAGCTGTAAAATGGTATGAAATGACTGTTATCTCTCAGGAAAAGGCTGCTGAAATTGCAGGCCTGTCGCGAGTGGACTTTATTGATGCCTTGGGGCGATTTAGAGTTTCGCCATTTCAGTGTGGCACTCAAGAAATATTAGCCGAGATATCAGATGCCAATTGATTGTGTTGTAGTAAATGCCTCCCCACTTATTTGTCTTTTTAAAAGCGGGCTCCAGGATTTATTACCAGGCTTATTTCAGGATATTTATGTGCCAGAGGCTGTCCTGAAAGAAGTAACAGGCACCGGAAAGAGCGATTTTCCCGCAGAACAATTGTCACAGCAACAATGGCTCAAAATAGCAATAGGCATACCTCTCGACCTTAGAGTCGCGTCTTGGGATCTGGGACGTGGCGAGAGTGAAGTGATTTCTTTCGCCCTTTTGAATCCCTCCTTTCGTGTAGTACTTGATGACCGTGAGGCACGACGCTGTGCAGAGACATTAGGATGTAAAAGCATCGGGACTGCTGGAATACTGGTGCTTGCGCGACGTCGTAAGCTGTTACCGTCACTGCGGGACGCATTCTCACAACTTAGCAATTCTGGCTTATGGATCTCTCGTGATCTGATTGATGAACTTTGTAGCCTGGAAGGCGAATAGACGGTCGATGAGATTGAAAAACTGCGGAGTGAGATTCAGATGGGTGATGGCAATTAAATATACTGTCCCCAGAACTCCAGAATATTGAGTGCGGCAAAGAGGTAAGGAATGGGGTATATTTTTGAATGGGATTCGCGAAAAGCGGCATCAAATCAGAAAAAACATGGTATATCGTTCGATGAAGCGACAACTACATTTGGTGATCCGCTATCGCTTCTGATGGATGATCCAAAACATTCCACAGATGAGCGGCGCTTTTTGGTTATTGGGCATTCAGTTCAACAAAGGCTTCTTGTTGTGGCGTTTGCAGAGCGTACACCACGTACGCGTATCATATCTGCCCGCCTTGCCACTCGGCATGAAAGGAATCAATATGAACAAGAATAAAACTCAAAACGCTAAACTGAACAACCGTGACACATTGCAATCGGAGTATGATTTTTCAAAAGCAGTTCGTGGTGTTACGGCAAAACGCTATGCAGAAGGCACAAATGTAGTTGTGATACCACCAGATATCCGAGACGTTTTTCCGAATGCAGCAACTGTTTCTGAGGCCTTAAGGGCACTCGCTCCGGTTTTGCGGCATCAGCGACGGATAAATGCAAAAGCCGCATAAGAAAGTTGCCTGTTAAAGGGATTGTAACGCCTCAGTCGGAATTGGACTTTCAGGCCGCTTGATCTAATGGTAAGTAAGCTTCCCCTGAAGGCCTGATTTCAGAATAAGCTTGCTGTCGTTTTTGTTTTCTCAGTTCTCTGGCTTCTTCAAGTTTTCTGTCACGCTCTTTGAATATTTCCAGGTCTCTGCCATTCAGTTTGTCGGCTGGTGCAACGTAGCCAATTGCGCTGTGCAGCCTGACGGTGTTGTAGTGTTCGATGTACTTTTCTACTATCCGGCGAGCATCGTCAAGGGAAAGAGGGATGCCCGGACGGATGCATTCAGTCTTGATGGTCTTGTGAAATCGTTCCAACTTGCCGTTTGACTGCGGGTAGAAGGGCGAAGTCCGCACATGGGTCATCCCGGAGATCCGGATGAATTCCTTGAAATCTTTAGCAATGAATTGCGGCCCGTTATCAGAAATTATCCGTGGTCGGGCAGCAGGGTATTTCTCTTTGGCGCGCTGAAGGATGATTTCAATGTCTGGCTCGGTCATCTGCTCTCTGATTTCCCAATGGATAATGGAGCGACTGCAGCCATCCAGGAAACTGCACAGGTAGTAGAAAGTGCCACGGATGTTGAGGTAAGAAACATCCACGTGCCAGTGGTCATGGGGCAACAGCGGCTGTACGAACCCGGTACCTTTGAGAGACGGCTTCAGATTCCATTTGTTAAGCATGCCTGCTTTTGAAAGAACACGCCAGGTGCTGGACGGGCTGACGGCAACAATGTCCTGATCCAGCATCATGAAGGTTAGCCGCCGGTACCCCTCAAGCGGGTTGTCTATGGCGAATTTGATGATGGCTTCTCGCTCCCAGAATGCAAGCCAGAAGTCACGAGGGATCGGGGCGTTGTGCTCGTTAGCTTTGCCGTACCGCTCGATCCAGCTGTAAAACTTGCTCTTTGAGACAACCAGCCAGGATATGAAGTGTTTCAGCGGAATCTCCGCTTTGTCGCTCCATTCCTTGGTGTAATCGACAACGGCATCGCGAATGTCATGGGGAACCCAGCCGCCTGTTAAAGCTCCCCAAGTTCTTTTTTTAGCTTGATGTGCTCCTCCATCAATTCGGAGAGCACTTCATGCTTCCTGATTAACTTGGCTTCGAGTTGCTGGATCTTGACTTCCTCAACACGCTTTTGAGGCTTGTCTTCACGGGTAAAGGCTGCCGCTCCGTTCTCGAAAAACTGCTTCTGCCAGATGTAGAAAATTGTTGGCTGAAGCTGATGTTTGTCACACAGATCCGAGACAGGTACGTGTTCGACCAGATGACGCCGTAAAATGGAAACTTTCTCTTCTGGGGTGTAATTGTGACGTTTCTTTCGCATGGACTTTCCTCCGTTCGTGATGGTTTATCACAAACGAACCAAAAGTCCTATTCACGCTGAGCCAAAACAACAATAGTTGATGGTAATTTTGACTGTGAGAGTAATACAGTAGAGTATAATCGTTTTTGTGATGAGATCCTGAAATCTTATATAAGGGCACTAAAGACGATAAACGAACGTTCCAGCGGTAACTATGATAACGAGTATGATGTAGAGCTTCGTAACAAGCCACACTACTGCACACTACAAGAGCTTATCGAGCTTTACGAGAGAGATAAAGGGGCAAAATGGAAATCCGCTGACAGAATAAAGTCAACTCATCGCCAAATACTTCATATATTGGGTAATCCTAGTGTTAACGATATTGACAGGAAGTCAGCACTTTTCCTGTCCGAATCCTTAAAAGAATACCCAATGAAAATAAGCCAAAATGACATGGCTAAACCTTGGAAAGAACTTGCTTTAAAAAACAAAAAAAGATTGTCTGAACGTACTCAACATTACATAAAAACGGCGTTCAGTACTTTAATAAAATATGCGAAAGAGCAAGACCTTGGTGTTAGAGGTAATCCAGCACAAGGAACTGCTGGTGAGAAACCAGTTAATTCTGAAGCACATACACCATATACAACAAATGAATTACAACAGCTAATTTACGTACTTTCTACAGTGAATAAATTCAACACACCAGAATTGTTTTGGATTCCCTTGCTTTTACTGTTTACGGGTGCACGGTCTAACGAAATATGCATGCTCAGGTGTTGTGATATAGTGCAGATGGAAGAAATATGGGTAATAAATTTTAAAAATAGCCCTGAATATCATCAAGGAACCAAAAATGGTAAAAACAGAACTATTCCGTTGCACCAAAAACTAATAGAATTAGGTTTTTTAGAATATATTAGTAGCCAGAAATCCTACGGTAATGACCGTGTTTTCAGCAAATTAAGGCTAGATCGAGGGAAATGGAATGTAGGTTTTGGAAAAAGTTACAATAGGACTTTCAAACGGAAATTTCTTAAAAATTAGGTTCGTCACAGTAATCAATGCGTGACTTTGTTCTTTAACAATTGAAAAGCATGAGTTCCATCAGGTAGTTATGGGAGTGCCAACCACCATATCTATCTGCAGGAGGAACCCATGCTTATTAAACAGCTTATCCGCGAGAC
>CAINRC010000087.1 GCA_903852495.1 uncultured Geobacteraceae bacterium
AAACAGAACAAAGACACTTTAATTGGCAAAACGGAAGGTATTGACCGTTCGAGTTCTCCAGATGGTGGAAAATTGAAGGGAGGGTCAATTCAGTCAAGATTTCAAGTCCGACAGACTCCTAGAAGCCGCACTCTTTGAGGAAGTATTTTAGGGACACATGGAACGTATGGTTACGCAAGATCAGATGGTGCAGCTTGTCAATGCTCGGGTGAAAAAGATCCTCGATTTTGCGGAACTGTCGTTGCCACAGGATAAGTTTCAGATTTTCCGGAAACTTACCCTGGATGAATTTGGCAGGAGCGGGCTCGTCAAAGAGCTGGAACGGGTAATGCGCAGCAAGGAACGGTAAGGCTCGGGCAGGAATACACGATGCACAGAAGGGGTGTATGATGCGTGGGCAGACAATGGGAACCTGATACACTTTCGGTAACATTCAGCAGTGACTTTTCACAATTGCCGGTATCCTCCGGCGAGATCCAGCTGATCTGGTCGTATCTCGACGAGGTGCTGGCAAAGACGCTGCAGCAGGACGAGGAGGAGTAAGCATATGATCGTGGCGCTTTATGCACGGGTATCGACAACGAAACAGGCGGAGAAGGATTTGTCCATTCCGGACCAGTTGAAACAGATGCGGGACTGGTGTTCGGCACGTCAGTACAGTGTGGCCATGGAGTACATCGAGCCGGGAGCTTCTGCCACTGATGATCGCAGGCCGGTATTTCAGCAGATGATTGCTGAAGCATGTGCCACGCCGCCACCGTTCCAGGCGGTTATCGTGCATAGCTTGTCACGGTTTTTTCGCGACATGATCGAATTTGGTCTGTACGAACGGCGCCTGAAAAAGCATGGCGTTATAGTTCTTTCCATGACGCAGCAGACCAGTGATGACCCGGCGGGTGAAATGGCCCGCCGGATCTTCAGTCTCTTTGACGAATACCAGAGCAAAGAAAACGGCAAGCATACTCTCCGTGCTATGAAGGAAAACGCCCGACAGGGGTATTTCAACGGATCGCGGACGCCTTACGGTTTCAGGGCGGTTGAGCTTGATATCAAGGGGAACAAGGGGAGGAAAAAACGCCTGGAGGTTGATACTGACGAGGCCGCCATCGTCAACCGGATTTTCCGGCTGTATCTTGACGGGCATCGGGGCACGGCACTCGGGGTCAAGGGTATCTGCGCCCATCTCAATGACCAGGGCGTTTTCATGCGGGGCAAGAGGTGGCGCAAAACCTGCCTGCACGAGATGCTGTCGAACCGTCTCTATCTCGGAGAATACACTTTTAACAAAATGGAAGCGAAGAGCCGCCGATGCAAACCGGAATCGGAATGGATTACGGTGACGGTGGAACCGATAATCGATACTGATCTTTTTACCCAGGTGCAGCAACGGTTGGAAATCCGCTCTCCGGCGGTCACCCCTCCTCGTGTGGTTAGCTCGCCGACTCTGTTGACCGGCCTGGTCAAGTGCGGGGTCTGCGGTGCAACCATGACTATCGCCACCGGCAAGGGTGGTCGCTATCGCTACTACAAATGCACCGACAGGATCAACGACCTGAGAGGTGGCAGCAGCTGCACCAACGGCAACGTGCCGATGGAAAAACTCGATACCCTTGTCCTCCAGGCTGTTGCTGAGCAGATTTTTACCCCGGAACGGGTGGAGGGGATGCTGAAGGATCTTCAGCGCAACCTGAAGCAATCCCGGTCGGCACACGACGAACAGTTGAAAAAGCTGAAAAAGGAGCTTGATGATATCAAGATCCAGAGCGACCGCTTGTACGAAGCTGTCGAAAAGGGATTGCTTCCCCTTGACGGCACACTGCATGAGCGGGTCAACAAGCATAAAGAGAGACGACAGGAAGTTCTTACGGAGATGGCCGGGCTACAGCGACAGAAGGAACTACCTCTGGCCGGCCTGGGAATCAGGCGGATCAGGTCGTTCTGTTCGGCATTGAAGGAAAAATTACTGGAAAAGGGGTCAAATTTCGGGAAGGAATATCTGAAATTGCTGGTGACAGAAATTTGTGTGGATAAAATAGAAGTGCGCCTGACCGGCAGCTATGCTGCACTGGTAGGCGCACTCACTATGTCAACAAAACCGGACCATTTTGAAATGGTGCCCAGCTTTGTCTCTGTTTGGCTCCCCTTCGCGGACTCGAACCACGGACAAGGTGATTAACAGTCACCTGCTCTACCAACTGAGCTAAAGGGGAATATAACCACAAAACAGACGTTGTTGATTTGTGGTAAATGGACTTGCAGGTTAAACCGCTGGAATGAATCGGATCAGGACTGATGCGGCCATAAAAAGCGTCCTGCTGTTTATCATGCATGGTGCAATAAAGTCAACCACAAATTATATTGGGAGCGGATCCAGCCGACTTTTCACACCCTACTGACAACAGCCCCCTACCGCCCCTGCAGTGCGGCATCCTGCTGCTCCAGTTCAGCATCCATCTCCACCCGGTAACGAACGATTGACTCGGCAAGATGCGGTTGCGACAGCGCCAGAATTTGTACAGCAAACAGCCCGGCATTTTTCGCCCCCGCTCTACCGATCGCCATGGTTGCCACCGGAATGCCACCCGGCATCTGTACTGTTGCATAGAGCGCATCCACACCATTCAGCGCTCCGCCCGGCATCGGTACGCCAATTACCGGCAGGGTGGTTTTCGACGCCACTACCCCCGCCAGATGTGCCGCCATTCCGGCACCGGCAATGATGATTTTGATGCCCCGACCCGCCGCTTCAGAAGCAAGCGCCAATGTGCGTATCGGCGAACGGTGAGCAGACGAGATCCGCATTTCATACGGCACGTTGAACGTACGGAGAATATCAGCCGCTTCCTGCATTATGGGAAGATCGGTGCTGCTTCCCATCACCAGAAGTACAATCGGGGCAGTTTTCATCGTGTCACCTCCGGGTTTACCATTCTTTTCATCATGCACGCTCAAGTGCTTTATTCCCGATATCGCTGCGATACTGAACGCCCGGCCAGGTGATTTGCGATACCCCCTGATAGGCTGAATCTATGGCCTCTTTCACCGTTGCGCCGAGCGCCGTGACGCCCAGAACCCGGCCGCCGTTTGTGACACAGGCACCATCTTTTTCCGTAGTACCGGCATGGAATACGTACAGATTGTCAAGCTCACCCGCTCGTTCCAAACCGGAGATTACATCGCCCTTCCGGTAATCGCCCGGATACCCTTCCGCCGCCATAACAACGCAGACAGCCGCCTTGTCGTGCCACTCAATGCCGGCAGTAGACAGGTCGCCATCGGCAACAGCACACAGCACCGGCACGATATCGGACTTCATGCGCATCAGCAGCGGCTGGCATTCCGGGTCACCAAAACGGGCGTTAAACTCCAGAGTTTTAACTTCGCCATCCTTCACCATCAACCCGGCATACAGCACGCCCCGGTACGGACGCCCTTCGGCAGCCATTCCTTCAACGGTCGGACGGATTACCTGCCGCATGGCCTTTTCATGAATGTCCGGAGTAACCACAGGAGCGGGAGAATACGCTCCCATCCCCCCGGTGTTCGGGCCCAGATCGCCATCGAAGATCGCCTTGTGATCCTGTGCGCTGGCCAGAGGAATGATATTCTTCCCATCGGTGATAACCAGAAACGATGCTTCCTCGCCGGTCAGGAATTCCTCGATGACAACGCGCGAACCGGCGCTGCCAAACGCATTGCCGCTGAGCATGTCTCGCACGGCTGACACCGCTTCCTCGCAGGTCTGGGCGATGATAACCCCTTTACCCGCCGCCAGACCATCGGCTTTGACCACAATCGGTGCCCCGGTGCGGGTGATGAACGCTTCAGCCTCGGCCAGATCGGTAAATACGCCGTACGCTGCGGTCGGCACATTGTACTTCTGCATCAGGTCTTTCGAGAAAGCCTTGCTCCCCTCGATGAACGCAGCATTTTGCGACGGGCCGAAAACTTTGAGCCCGTGTGCCTCGAACAGATCAACGATGCCAAGTGACAGCGGCTGTTCCGGCCCGACCACCGTCAAATCGATCTGATTTTCGTAAGCAAAGACCAGCAGTTTATCCAGCTGATCGACAGCAATTGGGAGATTTTCGGCAAGTGCTGCGGTACCCGGATTCCCCGGAGCGCAATAAATTTTCGTGACGAGCGGCGACTGGGCAATTTTCCAGACCAGCGCATGTTCGCGGCCACCGCCGCCGATTACCAGTATTTTCATAATAATAGCCCCTGTACGTTAATGCCGGAAATGCCGCATACCGGTAAAGAGCATGGCAATGCCATGTTCATTGGCGGCCTTGATGACTTCTTCATCGCGGACACTGCCGCCGGTCTGGATAATGGCCGTTACCCCCGCCTCTGCTGCGGCGTCAACCCCGTCGCGGAAGGGAAAGAAGGCATCGGATGCCAATACGGTGCCCCGGGTCGGGAGCAGCGCTTTCTGCACCGCAATTTTGGATGAATCGACGCGGGACATTTGACCGGCACCGATTCCGACGGTCTGATCGCGATTACAGAACACAATGGCATTGGATTTAACATGCTTGCAGACCCGCCAGGCAAAATCCAGCGCCTCATATTCCGAGGCGGTGGGCGTCCGTTCCGAAACCACACGGCAGTCGCGGGCAGTGACCATCCCCAGGTCGCGCCCCTGCAGCAACAGACCGCCGGTCACGCGCTTCAGGTCGGAACCCCCGGCAGCATAACTGTCAAGGAGCGGCACCTGCATAACCCGCACATTCTTTTTCGCAGTAAAAATTGCCAACGCCTCTTCGGTGTAACCGGGGGCGATGACCGCTTCCAGGAAGGTGGAGGTCAGCTCGTTTGCCGTTGCGGCATCAACCGTGCGATTAAAACCGACAATGCCGCCAAAAGCTGAAACCGGGTCGCATTCCCGCGCCTTGAGGTAGGCGGTCAGCGGTGAATCGGCCAGAGCGACACCGCAGGGGTTGGTATGCTTGATAATAACCGCTGCACTCTGCTCGAACTCCTTGACGGTTTCAATGGCGGCATCCAGATCGATGATGTTGTTAAAGGAAAGTTCCTTCCCTTGAAGCTGCAGGGCATTGGAAACACACGGCTCGCTAATGCGCCCTTCGACGTAGAACGCCGCAGTCTGATGAGGATTCTCGCCGTAGCGGAGATCCTGTGCCTTTTTGACCTGCAGGGTGAATGTGGGGGGATACTCCGCGACCGTATCGGTCAGTCGTGCCCCCAGGTAGTTTGATATCGCCCCGTCATACGCGGCGGTGTGCTGGAACACCTTCACCGCCAGTGCAAAGTTGGTGGCTGCGGAAACCGCACCATCAGCCGCCTTCATCTCTGCCAGCACCTGGGCATAATCGGAACTGTCAACCAGCACGGTGACATCGGGATAGTTTTTGGCGGCGGAACGAAGCATGGTCGGCCCACCGATGTCGATGTTTTCAATGGCGTCTTCAAGGTGGCACCCTTCCTTGGCGGTAGTCGCCTCAAAGGGGTACAGATTTACGACCACCATGTCGATATTTTCAATGCCGTGTTCCTTCATTTTGGCCACATGCTCCGGATTCGAACGCATACCGAGCAGACCGCCATGCACCTTGGGGTGCAGGGTTTTAACCCGTCCGTCCAGCATTTCCGGAAAACCGGTAAACTCCGAAACATCCTTTACAACAAGACCAGCTTCACGCAGCAGTTTGGCGGTGCCGCCGGTGGAAAGCAGTTCTACCCCGTAACCGGCCAGTTGCTGCGAAAATTCAATAATACCATTCTTGTCAGAGACACTGATCAGCGCCCTGGTAATTTTTGCCATGCCCAAACTCCTTACTGTAGATGGTTTAACCGATCAATCGATATACTGCGGGGAACATCACTACGCTTCACTCAGGGGTAAAGCGGGACGTTTGTACCATGCTTTACGCAAAAGTTCCAACCGTTTTAAGCCATTCTGGCCGCGCGACAGCCCGAAACAACCGACCGGAAGAATACTTTTCACGGGGAACTACTTGAGATACACCCTCGGCACCCGCTTGCTGATGCCGCAGAAAATTGCGTACGGGATGGTCTCTGCCCAGGTCGCCAACTCTTCCGCATGGATACAGCGGCCACTGCCGTCAGAGCCCATCAGGGTGACCGGATCTCCCACGGCAACGCCTTCTATCCCGGTCACATCCAGCATGATCCAGTCCATGCAGACGGTACCGGCTACTCTGGCCCGCTGACCGCGAATCAGCGCTTCACCCCGGTTGGTAAGAGCGCGGGGATAGCCGTCGGCATAGCCGACCGGCACGCTGGCGATCAGTGTACGCTGGTTAGCGGTAAAACGGCGGGCATAACTGACGGTGCTGCCCGAATCGACCCATTTGAGCATGGCGATCCGGCTTTTCAGGCGCATCACCGGCCTGAGTTCAAGTTTTCCCTGGAAATCCCCGGACGGCAGCGCACCGTACAGGGCAATACCCGGCCTGATCAGATTGCACTCCGGAATATCGTTCAGCAGCGCCGCCGCACTGTTGGCTATATGAATGTAGCGTGGCGTGAAACCGGCTGCACGAACCTCCGCCAGCGCCCAGGCAAAACGCTCACCTTGAAGCCGGGTGAAATCCTGGCCCGAATCGTCCAGCTCGTCAGCACTGGCAAAATGGGAGATCACCCCTTCAAGTTCTATGTTCGGCAATTTTTTCAGTTCGGCAAGAAACTGCGGCACTTCATGGAACGGCACTCCCAAACGCCCCATACCGGTGTCGATTTTGAGGTGCAGCTGGGCCCTGCGGAAAAGTTTGCCGGAGGCGGCCTGGTTAAGCGCCTGCGCCTGCTCCAGTGTGAAAACCGTCGTTGACAGGTTGAAGCCGATGCATTTCCTTTCCTGCCCGGGATAAATCCCCCCCAACAGGAGGATCGGTTTATCGCTGCCGCTTTTGCGCAGCTGAATGCCTTCGGCGAGGAACGCGACGCCAAACGCATTCACCCCGAAGAGTTCGAGTTCACGGCTGATATCCATGAAACCGTGCCCGTAGGCATCAGCCTTGACAACCGCAAGAATCTCGGTTTGGGACGGGATTGACGAACGGATCAGCTGATAGTTATGTTTTAGTGCCGCGAGATCTATCTCGGCGTATGTGGGACGGCCATCGAACAAAATGGTTTCTCCTTGAAAAGCAACATTTACAGAATCAGTTTTTTCCTGGCATCGGCCAGACAGCGCCCCATGTCTGCACTGTTGCGGCACGCCAGTGCCGCGCGAGCCAACCGCCGGCACGCCTCGAAACTATTGTTCCGCAGCACCTGTTTCACAACCGGAATACTCGGCGCCGACAAGCTGAATTCACGAATACCCATGCCGGTCAACAGCAGCGCACACAAGGGATCAGCAGCCATTTCACCACAAACCGACGCTTTTTTACCGGCTTTATTAGCGGCATCGGCTACCCGCTTGATGGAATGCAGAATCGCCGGATGGTACGGATCATAATACTGTCTGACATTGGCGTTGTTACGGTCGGCAGCCAGAGTGTACTGAATCAGATCGTTGGTGCCAATGCTGACGTAATCCACCTCCTGGATCAGATAGTCGATGATCTGCACCGCCGCCGGCACTTCGATCATGATTCCCAGCGGGATATAACCGGGTACGTTATGACCTTCTCGCAGCAGCTCATTTCTGACTGAGGTCAGAATTTCCCTGATCTGGCGGATTTCATCAAGGCTGCTGATAAGCGGAAACATGATCGTCGCACTACCCGCATCCGCAGCGAGCAGAATGCCGGCCAGCTGCTCCCTGAAAATATCCTGACGGTCCAGGGAAACCCGGATCGAACGCCACCCCAGAAACGGATTATCCTCATGTTGACAGGGGAAATAGGACAGTCCCTTGTCGCCGCCGATATCAAGGGTACGGATATTGACCGTCTGCCCCGGAAAACCCTCCAGAATTTTGCGGTAGATTGCGGCCTGATCTTCACGCCCCGGAAAAGAGGAACGGGCCATGTAGGGGAATTCGGTACGGTAGAGTCCGACCCCTTCGGCACCATGCAGCCTGGCAACCTTGACGTCGGAGATCAGCCCGATATTGGCGCTCAGGGTGATAGCAACACCGTCGGTCAAGACGGCAGGCAGATCCCGGATTCCTTCCAGTTCCTTCATCCGGCCGGCATACTCCCGTTCAAGACGGACGTATTCTTTTTTGATTCCGGTGTCCGGGTTGAGATACACCTGTCCCGAATTACCATCAACGATAATTTCATCCTTGACGTTCGCTACGGCCATGATCCCCTTGACGCCCAGAACAGCCGGGATGCCGAGCGACTTTGCCATGATGGCGGCATGGGAATAGGAATTCCCTTTTTCAGTAACAATGCCGAGTATCTTGTCCGGATCGAGCATGGCAAGGGTGGAGGGGAAAATATCGTCCGCCACCAGCACCCGTTTTTCCTTGAGCGTAACCTCGTGGGAATCATTTCCCTCAATAGCGTCGATAATGCGCCGCCCGATGTCCTCCATATCCGCCGAACGTTCCCGCAGATACGGGTCCTCCATGGCGGAAAAAGCCTGAATATAATGCTGGACGACGTCATGAACGGCGCGGGTAGCCCCCATCCCCTGATCGATCAGGTCGGTGATTTTGGCGGAAATACTCCGGTCTTCCAGTATCATCAAGTGGGTGTGGAAGATGGCGGCATCGTCGGCGGAAAGTGTCTCACTAACCCGCTTTTCCATGTAGATGGTCTGAATTTTGGCTTTTTCCAGAGCACCTGAGAATTTGTGCCGTTCTTCAGCAGGGGTGCCGACCTTCGCCAGCATGATGACTTTATCGTTGAACCGGTCGAGGAGGTAAATCTTGCCATGGCTGAAACCAGCAGAAACGGCAACCCCGGACAACATTCTGGAAATGGCTTTATTTTTTTTACTCCCCGGAGGGGTAACACCGGCGGCAACCGTTGAACCACCCTTCAGCTTGGCCAACTCCATTTCGAACCAGGCACGCTCCTGCTCCTTGTGCTGAATCGAATCAAGCAACCGGGCCGAGTGGATAATACTGCCGATTTGGAAGGTAATGGTGCGCAGAACGCTGACTTCGTCAACGCTGAATGTCCGGGTATCACGGGTCTGCACGACGATGACGCCGATCGGTGCTTTATGTTCGAACAGCGGCAGGCCAAGGAACGAAAGAAAACGTTCCTCCTTCGCTTCCTTGAAATATTTATAGCGCGGATGTGACGGAGCATTGTCGGTCATTACCATGGCACGTGTTTCTAGGGTAAGTCCGCACAATCCTTCATGTACCTTCATGGAGATGCGGTTGACGGAATTTTTTGAAAGCCCTTTGGTAGCCTTCAGAGTCAGGGTTTCACCGTCGTTTTCCAGCAGATAGATCGAGCAGACATCGCTCCCCATGCGTTTGGCCACCAGCGTGACAATATTGTCCAGGGTATCCTGCAGGTCATGAGAATGCAGGATAATCGAGCTGATGTCTTCCAGCGTACGTAGTCCGAGTGATTGCTGAGGGTCTTTCATACCAGTTCCTTGAGGAAAATTATTCTGGCGGGAATATAGTCGTATTAGCGCATAAACTCAAGGAATTCCGAGAAAAAATCCGGGTGGACTGTTGTATGCGTGGAAGGGTGGCGGGTATCAGGTTGATTGGAACCTTTGAACGTTGCAGTACCGGGCCAACCATGATATTAATTTGCTCAGAATGTCCCGTATATTCATTCTGTTGCCATTAGCCATGAAAAGCGTTTTAACACAGAGACACAGAGACACGGAGAACTTTAGAGACAAAAAAGGCAGGGAAAAAGAAGGTAAACGGCGTTTTTATGTTTTTGATTCCCCCCGAAAAGGTTCCGGTTTTCTCTGTGTCTCCGTGTCTCTGTGTTTAACATGCCATCAGGAGGTTTCACTTACATGCAGAATCAGCTTTGCAGCCATAACACACCAATCAGCCGGCGTGCAGTATCGATTGTACTGTGGCTCGCTCTGGGCACCGGCCTGGCTATTTCCATATTTACCGTGGTGGAGGAGATGTGCCTGGCAACCGCCTGCCGTGACACCGCCAGCTTTACCTTCTTCGGGGTCGGTATGGGGCGCTTTGGCATCGCCTATTTCATCAGTATGCTGATCCTGCTCCGGATGCGAACGAGGAGTCCCCTGCTGGAATGGGCACTTGCAGCAATGGTGTTTGCCGGTGTCGGCTCAGAATTCCGCCTGCTCTGGATACAGAAATACATCATCGGCGGGTGGTGCCCACTGTGCATTTCCATCTGTTGTGCTCTGTTTATCGCTGGTATTACCCTGCTGGTGGAGAAGGTACTGGCGACAGAATCGTTGCCGGGAGGAAAAAAGAGTCTGGCCGGGTGGGGAGCCTTTGCCCTGGTTATGGCCGCCGCAGGCCTGGCGGTGGCGGTTGTCGGGGTGCACGCACTTACGTAACCGGTTCGGGCCGAGCGGTTACGTTCGTGACGCCCGTTTTCCAACGGTATTCAGAGGTGAAAACCGAGCGCCAGCAACGCCTTCCAGGCTCCCAGAATACCAAGGAGAGCAACAATCCCCCCCATGCAGCGTTGCAGCACACCCCGCCCCAGAATTGACAGCAAAGACGCCACCTGCCCGTAGGCCAGCAGCACCGGTATTGTACCGCAGCCGAAGGCCAGCATCATGCCCCCACCTTTCAGCGGAGAGCCGCTGGTTGCCGCAGAAATCAGGACCCCGTACACGAGACCGCACGGCAGCAGCCCCATCAACAGACCGGCCGGAACTGCGGCAAAAACTGACGTTCCGGCGACAAGCCGGGTAAGCTGCCTCCCCGGAAATCCCCGCCACGAACCATCAAGCGATGAAATGCCGAAATGGCGCATCCCCAGAGCAGTACTTATACCGATTGCCGCCACAAACAGGTTGGCAGCCAGAAACAGCCACATGGCAAAAGGCTTAACGCTATCCGCCATCCCCCCCTGGGCAACCAGGCCGGCCAGAAACCCGAGCAGGCTGTAGGTGGCTATCCGCCCGGCGTGGTACAGCAGATTGAACAGAAACCGCCCCGTTGCATCCGTATCACGGCGGGAAAGAGCAAGCGCGGCCACGATACCGCCGCACATGCCGAGACAGTGGCCGCTGCCGGCAAGGCCGGCCGAGAATGCCAGCCAGATCTCAAGCATCGCCTCAGGTTTCCAGTGCGCCGATCAGGCTTTTGATGTCGGCAATGTTGTTCGCAATCAGCCAGGCTTCCATATCTTCAGCGATCTTCTGCGCCGCCCCCGGATTGATGAAGCTGGCGGTGCCGACCTGAACCGCTGTTGCGCCGGCCAGCATGAATTCAAGTGCATCCGTGGCATTCATGATTCCGCCGATGCCGATGATCGGCAGCTTAACGCTCCGAGCCACCTGCCAGACCATACGCAGGGCGATCGGCTTGATTGCCGGCCCGGAAAAACCGCCGGTAATATTGGCCAGAACCGGACGGCGCCTGTTCAGGTCAATGGCCATGCCGGTCAGGGTGTTGATCAGGGAAAGGGCATCAGCACCGGCATCCTCACACGCCTTGGCCATCACCACCACATCAGTCACGTTGGGAGAAAGCTTCACAATCAGCGGTTTCTTCGTTGCTGCGCGGCAGGCGGACACAACCAGAGCGGCACACGCCGGATCGGTGCCAAACACGATCCCCCCCTGTTTGACATTCGGGCAGGATATATTGACTTCCAGGCCGGCGACTTCGGCAACTTCATCAAGACGACGAGCCATTTCGGCATATTCATCAACGGTACTGCCGAAAAAATTCGCAATGGCCGGAGTGTTGACGGAGCGGAGATACGGCACCTTTTTAGCGATGAACGCATCGATACCGACATTTTGCAGCCCGATGGCATTCAGCATTCCGCCGGGGGTTTCAACAATACGCGGTGTCGGATTGCCGGCCCGTGGTTTGAGAGACAGCCCTTTGGTCACAAAGGCTCCGATCGACTCCATATCAACATATTCAGCAAATTCCTCGCCGTAGCCGAACGTCCCGGAGGCGGTCATTACCGGGTTACGCAGCGGGATACCGGCCAGATTGACGGTCATATCAGGTTTCATGTTCACTCCCTCCACTTCAGTTCGCCGGCCTCAAAAACCGGACCTTCGGTACAGACGCAGCGGAAGTCGGGGGTTTCCGGAGAATGTGAGTGGCCCGGCGCAACGCAGCCAAGGCAGGCGCCGACACCGCACGCCATGTACCCTTCCAGCGACACCTGGCAGGGAATCTGCCGCTCCGCCGCGATCAGGGCGACAGCATTCAGCATACCGTGTGGACCGCAGGCATAGATGGTCGCCCTCCCCTGCAGCTGGTCGAGCCGACGCAGCAGCGCCTCGGTCACCAGACCGCATTCGCCCAGAGAGCCGTCTTCAGTGGCGGTATAACACTCAACTCCGAGCCGTTCGAATTCGGTAATACAAAGAATATCGTCCCTGGTGCGCCCCCCGGCAAAAAGCCTGACCTTCGATTCCCGGACCAGTTCCTTCGCCAGCAGATACAACGGGGCAAGGCCGACACCGCCGCCAACGATCAGTTTTTCCTCCCCCGCTTCACCCAGGTCGAACCCCCGCCCCAGCGGACCAAGCACATCGATCAGATCGGAGCCATGCAGCGTTGACAGCATGGCGGTCCCCTTCCCCACCACCCGGTACAGCATTTCCAGATACGGCTGCGGCACAGCACCACTCTGGGCAGGGACATAGGTGCCCACGTCAAATATTCCGAAGGGACGCCGGAGCAGCGGATCGATTGCACCATTGACACGCACCATAACAAACTGGCCGGAACGTGCCGCCGCACATTCAGCGGGAGCGGTCATACGCATCCGCCAATATCCGGGCGAGACCTCCACATTCGAAAGAATCATTGCGGTAAACTGCATTGCGGTTCTCCTTGACTGAGATTGGGTATAAAACAAACTCTCAAATAAGCGGTTTTTCCATTAAAACAGCATCTTCGACCGATTCATAATAGCCGGTACGAATACCGACACGGACAAAGCCGAGCTTTTGGTAAAGAGAAATGGCCGTAACATTGGACGCCCGCACCTCCAGCGCCATCTTTTCGGCTCCCTTTTCAAGCGCCACCCTGAATGCCAGCTCAAGCAGCAACCGGGCAATTCCCCGCCCACGGTGGCTGACCTGAACCGCAACATTCAGTATCTGCGCTTCTTCAAACAGCGACATCAAACAGACATAGCCGATGACCCGACCCCCTGCAACAGCCACAAAGGGCCACGAACAGGTTCCAGCTATTTCAGCTGAAAAATGTTCCGGCTTCCAGCTATGCACATACGATGCGACCTCAATCGCCATAACGGCATCCAGGTCGTCCTCGGTCATCGGTCGAACATGAGGTGGCAGCAGCGTATCCATGGCGTCGTATAATATGCAAACCACCCGGTTCTGTAAACGCTTAATACATGCATTTCATATTGACAGTAAACGTGGTATCCGTATAAGCAATTATCAAGCAATCGTTGTTAAAAATCTTTTCAGGGAAGTGCGCTGAAGAGTTGGGGTACCAAGACGAAAGCTGGAAATTTTGTATGTAAATTGGAGGGGTTATGAATATTCTGCATGTTGGCCGTGCAGCTGTAGTTGTGATGTGTATGATCTCAAATTGTTGGTGTGCCCCGCTTTCCCTGGAGGATTGTCTGCAAAAAGCCCGCGATAACAATCCGGTTCTGAAAAGCGCAGTCTGGGACAGTCACATTGCCCAGGAGGGGAACCGTCTGGCGAAGGCTGCGGTCTATCCCCGACTGGACGCTCAGGTTGGCTATACAGTGCAGCCGGCAGCACAAGCGGTAAAGATCGGCGGCGTTACCGCAGAAACCCAGGAAGCGAATTTCCCCTTCGCAGGCGTTGCGGCCACCTATACAATCTACGATTTCGGCCGGCGCGACGCCCGGATCCGCCAATCGGACGCGTACACCGGCGCCGCTTCGGAAAATTACCTGTTCACCACGGGCGAAGTGGCTCTGCAGGTGATTGAGGCCTACTTCGGCACACTTGAGGCGGACAGACTGATGCAGGCGGCAGCGGAAGAAATTGATCAGATTACGGAACACCGCCGCATGGCGCAGGTTTTGTTTGAGGAAGGTGTTGTCACCCGGAATGACGTTCTGCAGGCGGATGTGCGCCTCGCCTCAGCCCGGCAGAAAAAGCTGACGGTTACCAACAAACGGGAGAACGGCTGGCTGCGGCTGAACTTCCTTACCGGGAGTGAACCGGCATTCCGGGGCGAACTGGATGAAACCGCTACCCTTGACTCCCGTGTCGCCATCGAAACCGGTCATCCGGAAAAACGCCACGATATCAAGGCACAACAACGGGTACTGGAAGCGCGGGATTTTGAGGTGCGGGAATACCGGGAGAATTATCTTCCGGAAATTTATACCCGCCTGGGAATGGATTATGTCCAGAACGACAAAGTGCGCGAACAGGTGGTTTTTTCGGCCTCGCTCGGTGTACGCATCAACCTGTTTGACGGCTTTGCTTCGGATGCGGCTCACGAAAAGGCGGTGAAGCAGCGTTCAAAACAGCAGGATGCTCTCAGGCTGACGGAACAGCGCGCCCTGCTTGAGATCTCGACCGCCCGTAATGATGTAGCGGTGGCAAAAGAGCGAATAGCAACCTCCGAAGCGGCAATCATCCAGAGCGAAGAAAACCTGCGTATCAACAAGGAACGCTATCAGGAACGGGTCGGTATCGCCTCGGAAGTACTGGATGCCCAGACACTCGTCACCCAGACCAAAACCGACTACTACCGGGCGCTTTACGACTATCAGACCGCCGCAGCCCGGCTGCAGAACGCGCTTGGAGAGCTGAAGTAACGTATCTCCCCGAAGCCGGGGATGGTCAACTATCGGAGGGTATATGGCAGAAGAAGCACTAACAACAGAATTGCAGGCTCTGCCTGACGCCGCTGCGGGCGGCAGCAAACGGACTAAAGCACTGATTATTCTGCTGACCGTTATCATAGCCGGAGGATGGTTCGGCGTACGCTGGTTCATCTCCAGCAGGTGTAACATTGAAACCGACAATGCCTTTATCGAGGCGCGGATTGTGCCGATATCGTCCAAAGTTTCGGGAACGGTTTCCAAGGTTCTGGTCAACGATAACCAGTTCGTCAAACAGGGAGATTTGCTGTTTGAAATTGACCAGCGTGACTACCAGCTGTTGAGAAGCAAAGCTGCGGCAGAAGTCGGTATGGCCGAAAATGAAACCGGTGGTGAACAGATGAAAGTTGAGGGGGCCCGCGCCGCCCTGCAATCGGCCAGGGCCCGCTTTGATCAGAATGTGCTGGATCTGAACCGCGCCGAAAAGCTTTTTAGTCGCGATGTCCTGTCGAAAGAACAGCTGGACCGGCTGACGACCGCCAAACTGGTGGGGGAAGCACAACTGAAAGAAGCGGAGGAAGCGCTCAAACGTGCCCAGGCGGAAGCGGGACTGGTGGTAAAATCCGGCAGCAGGGTAAAAATACTACAACGCAAGGCACAACTGGACGAAGCCGACCTGCGCCTTTCTTACACAAAGATCTACGCTCCCCGTGATGGCTATATCACCAGAAAATCAGTGGAACCCGGCGTTAATATTCAGGTCGGTCAACCGCTGATGGCTCTTGTACCGCTGCAGGACGCCTGGATTACGGCAAATTACAAGGAACGTCAGATTACCTATCTGAGACCGGGGCAGAAAGTTGAGTTTTCCGTCGATGCGTATCCGGGCAAAACATTTGCCGGCACGGTTGATAGTATAATGGCCGGCACCGGCGCGGCATTCTCTCTGCTCCCCCCCGAAAATGCCACCGGGAACTATGTCAAAGTTGTCCAGCGGGTTCCGGTCAAGATAACGATCGACCAGAACAGTGACCCCGAACGGCTGCTGCGGGTCGGCATGAGTGTCATCCCGGTCGTGCGCACCGGCAGAACAGGCAGCGACGTCCTCAAGGAATTGAATCCCTTTAGATGAGCGATGAAAGAAACATAAATAAATGGCTGATCACCATTACCGTCATGCTGCCGGCCATTATGGAGATCATTGACACCTCGGTTGCCAATGTTGCCCTGCCCCATATGCAGGGGAGCCTCAACGCCGGTACGGATGAGGTGACCTGGGTTCTGACCTCGTACCTGGTCGCCAACGCCGTGGTTCTCCCCATGACCGGCTGGCTGTCGCGGGTTTTCGGCCGCAAGCGTTTCCTGATGACCTGCATTGTCCTGTTCACGCTGGCATCCCTGCTGTGCGGAGCGGCACCCAATCTGGCGGCACTGATATTTTTCCGGATTTTACAGGGGGCCGCCGGCGGCGCCCTGATACCTATCAGCCAGGCAATCCTGATGGAAACATTCCCCCCTCATCAGCGCGGCATGGCGATGGCAATCTTCGGCATTGGTGCAATGTTCGGTCCGATCGTCGGCCCGGCCCTGGGGGGATGGATCACCGACAACATGAGCTGGCGCTGGATCTTCTATATCAACCTCCCGATCGGCATCATCGCTGTGATCATGTGCGCATTTTTCATTTTCGATCCGGGCTATCTCCGTCAGAAAGTCGAGTCATTCAGGGTCGATTACTGGGGGCTGTTTCTCCTGGTTGCCAGTATGGGCTCTCTGCAGGTTGTGCTGGACAAAGGGCAGCAGGAGGACTGGTTCCATTCTTCTTTTATCATCGCCTTCAGCATTATTACCGTTCTCTCCCTGGCAGCCCTGATCTGGGTTGAACTGACCACCGATCATCCGATCATCAACCTGCGGCTGTTCAAAAACCTGTCGTTTTCCGCCGGGAATCTGATCATGTTCGTTGTCGGCTTCGCCCTCTACAGTTCCATCATGCTGATTCCGTTGTTCCTGCAGACACTGATGGGTTATTCGGCCACCGATGCGGGGATGGTCATGGCTCCGGGCGGCGTCGCCACACTGATCACCATGCCGTTGATCGGAGCGGCACTTGCCAAACGGGACGGGCGGAAAATTGTGTTTTTCGGGCTGCTGCTCGGCGCCGCATCCATGTTCATCATGCAGGGGCTTAATCTGCAAGGCGCGTTCTGGAATTACACCTGGCCCCGCATCGTTCTTGGCTTTGGCCTGGCCATGATCTTTGTGCCGCTGACAACGGTGACCCTCGCCTCAATTTCCCGGTCGGAAATGGGCAATGCCACCGGCATGTTCAACCTGCTGCGCAATATCGGCGGCAGCGTCGGCATCGCCATGGCCGCGACCCTGCTGACACGCTACCAGCAGTTTTACCAAACCAGCCTCGTCGCCAACGTCACCCCCTACAACCCGGTATGGCAGATGCGTTTTTCAGGCTTGAAAGAGGCGCTGATCTCAAAAGGGGTTGCCGCTTCCCAGGCAGATACCACCGCAATGGGGATGATGTACGGCCTTGTTCGTCAACAGGCTGGCGCCCTGGCCTTCAACCGGATTTTCTTTGTTATCGGACTGGCCTTTTTGATCATTATTCCTCTATTGTTCCTGCTCAAGCGTCCGTCACACAGCGTTGAGGGCGGCATGGGGCATTAAAAAAGCGGGATACGCCATTTCGGCATATCCCGCTTCACTTCATCAAACCTGCAGTTTTTCTACTTTTCTTTTTTCACCGTAAACTTATAGCCGCTGAACATACTTGAAATTTCACTGCCATGCTCTTTGATGTCCATCAGCCAGGCACTGTAGATGTGGTTGATGATAAAGCCGAAGATCAGCCACATGCTGGCATGGTGCGCCAAGCGCATCCCCTGATTGGAAAAGAGAGAATACATGAAACCGAGTGATTTGTGCATGACACCGGCAGGGGCATGCTCTGCATACAGTGAAAAACCGGTCAGAATCATCAAAATGTACAACAGAAACAGGGCAAAATAGGCCGAGGTTGCCAGGGGGTTATGACCCACTGTCTCAGGGACCTGTTTGTCTACGAACATATAATAGCGTAGCATCTTGATTGTTTTTTCCCTTCCTTCTGCGGTCAGAAGCGGGAAAAACTCGCGCCATCCGGCATACTTGTTGCCAATCAGCGACCAAATGATCCGTGAAATAACACTGACCGCAAAGGCATAGGCGGCGGTGAAATGCACAAACCGTATCCACCCCATGGTAAAATCAGAGGCAGAACTGCCGAACGAAACCGGGGTACCGATAAAAAAGCCGGTCACCGCCAATATGACGATGGAGGTTACATTAACCCAGTGGCTCCAGCGAACCGGCAGTTCCCATATATAGCGTTTATATTTGCAGGCTTCACTCATATACGGCCCCCTTTCTAGGATACCTTGACCTTGACAACCTCATTACCATTTACGTCCATAACATGAACGGCGCAGGCAAGGCAGGGATCAAAGGAATGGATGGTACGCAGAATTTCAAGCGGCTTGTTCGGATCAGCCACCGGTGTACCGACCAGAGCAGCCTCATACGCGCCACGCTGCCCTTTGGCATCCCGTGGTGACGCGTTCCAGGTTGACGGCACCACCGCCTGATAGTTGAGGATTTTCTGATCCTTGATTTTGATCCAGTGACCAAGGGCACCGCGGGGTGCTTCGTGGAAACCGTACCCTTTTGCTTCGGTCGGCCATGTTGCCGGATCCCATCGTTCATTGTTGTGAATGCGGTAATCACCTTTGGAAATATTACCGATCAGTTCATCAAGCCACTTCGGTGTCTGCTTGGCGATCAACAGGGCATCAATTCCCCGTGCTGCGGTACGGCCAAGCGTCGAGAAAAGCGCCGGTGCTCCAACACCAAGCTTGCCCAGCACCAGATCGACAACCGCTTTGGTTTCCTTGTGACCCGATGCGTAGGCCACCAGAATACGGGCGAGAGGGCCTACCTCCATGGCTTTCTCTTCATACCGTGGTGACTTGACGAAAGAATACTTGGCATTGGTGTCAAGATTCTTGTACGGCGGTTTCGGGCCGGTATAGCGTACCTCTGTCTCGCCCTCGAACGGATGCAGACCCTTGCCGACACCGGCGCTGTTGTCGAACCAGGAATGGTCAACATATTCAGCAATCTTCCCTTGATCAACCGGGATCACTTTGGACAGGTCCTTATTCAGCAGTGCACCGGAAGGAAACCAGAGGTTGCCGTTGGCATCAGGGAATTCACCGTATGACAGGTAGTTACCGAGGCCGCCACCGATGGCAGCCCAATCCTTGTAGAAGGAGGCAACAGCCAACAGGTCCGGGATGTAGACTTTTTCCACAAAGTCCTGGGCCTTTTTGAGCAACCGCTTGATCTCAATCAGTTTATCGGCATTAAGGGCATTCTGGGAATCGGGGTCAATGGGGATCGACATGCCGCCCACCAGGAATGTCTGTGGATGTGGGTTCTTGCTCCCCAGAATGGCGTGAATCTTGATGACATCTTTCTGCCACTCCAACGCTTCAAGATAGTGGGCAGTGGCCATAAGATTTGCTTCGGGCGGCAGTTTATAAGCCGGATGTCCCCAATATGCATTGGCGAAGGGGCCGAGACGACCGGAGGCAACAAACGCTTTGACCTTGTCCTGTACACCTTTGAAATAGGTCGCCGAGTTGTTGGGCCAATCGGAAAGCGAAGCTGCCAGCGCAGCCGTTTTGACCGGATCAGCTTTCAGGCCGGAGGTAATATCAACCCAGTCAAGCGCATGCAGGTGGTAAAAATGAATGACATGATCCTGAACGTTCTGAATACCCATGATAATGTTTCGAATCAGCTGGGCATTGGGCGGGATCTTGATTTTGAGTGCATCTTCAACCGCACGGATGGAGGCGATAGAGTGAACAGTGGTGCAGACGCCGCAGAAACGCTGCGTCCAGAACCAGGCATCTCGCGGGTCGCGGCCGCGCAGAATTTTCTCAATGCCACGAAACATAGTGGCTGAACTCCAGGCATCTTTTATGAAGCCCCCTTCAATCTCGGCTTCAATACGAAGGTGCCCCTCAATTCTGGTAATCGGATCTACAACAATCCTGGCCATATGTTATCCCTCCTTGGTTTCTGCAGGTTCTTTATCTTTACGCAGCGCGTTCAGCGCGCCATGAACAGCGAAGGCAGCACCGGCACCGGCCACCAGGCCAAGACCGATCTTGTCGGCGGTTGCCTCGATGCCAAAGCCGGGGACGTTGGGCAGACGCCGGTACATCGGCGACATGGTATCCCAGAACTGCGGTTCGGAGCACCCGGCACAACCATGACCGGCAGCAACCGGCCAGCTGGTTTTTTCGTTGTAGCGCTGGGTCGGACAGTTGTGGAACGTAGCAGGCCCCTTGCACCCCATCTTGTAGAGGCAGAACCCTTTGCGGTGAGCATCATCACCCCAATGCTCGACATATTGGCCGGCATCGAAATGCGGCCGGCGCTCGCAGTTGTCATGAATGCGCTTGCCGTAGGCAAACAGCGGGCGACCCTTGCTGTCCATGGCCGGTATCTTGCCGAACACCAGATAGTGAACGACTGTGGCGGTCAGGTTGTCGGCATTGCACGGACAACCGGGCAGGTTGATAACCGTTGCACCGGGCACCGCTTCCTTAACACCGACCGCTCCGGTCGGGTTGGGAACCGCAGCAGCGATACCGCCGTAGGCGGCACAGGTCCCGATGGCGATTGTTGCCAAGGCACTGCCGCAGACGCGGCGGGCGATCTCCAGATGGGTTTTACCGCTGGTGCAGCCGTAAACTCCGTCATCCTTCATGGAAATGGACCCTTCAACAACACAGATGTATTTCCCTTTGTAGGCGGTAATGGTCTTTTCAAGCGCTTCATCCGCCTGATGCCCTGCGGCAGCCATGATTGTTTCATGGTAATCCACCGACAGAATATCGAGGATGATTTCGCCGACGGTCGGATTGGCTGCGCGCAACAGTGCCTCCGTATCACCGGTACAATCCTGGAAGTTCAACCAGACCAGCGTCGGACGCTTCACCTCATCCAAAGCCTGGGCGACAGAAGGTGCAAATGACGCCGGCAGCGACATTGCTGCCGTCATTGCGGAACAGAACTTAAGGAAGTCGCGGCGCGAAACCCCCCGCTGTTTAAGAACCTCCCCTATGGAGTAGTCCCGCTTGTCCAACCCCTGCTCCGGCTTTTCCAACCCATCATTGTTCTTTTGATTACTCATACCCAACCCCCTTTCAGAAAATTGTGCAGATTCAGCATTTGATAAAAAAATTATTAATTATTTTCGTTTTACGCTTATAAAAAATAAACCGTTTTATTGCAACTTATTTTTACCAGAATTTGAAAAAAAATTTCGTATTATTTTTCGAGGTTCCATGAAACATTTTTTCTATTTTCTAACATATTTATTTTTTTCTTTTTTTTGGATTTCATCTTT
>CAINRC010000088.1 GCA_903852495.1 uncultured Geobacteraceae bacterium
AATATCAACCGTTGTTCTCCTTCTTGAAAAAAAGAGTCGCTGATTGCATATTATGGGAAAGAAAACAACAACATATCTTAATGACTACTAACAAAACCCGTCTAGCGGTCTTCTGCTCAGGTTCCGGAAGCAATTTTCAGGCAATCTTTCATTCGCTGAAAACAAGACAGCTCAATGCGGAAATTGTGCTTTGCCTCTCCAATCGTTCACAATGCGGAGCAATGGAATTCGCCCACCAAAATGGGATTGAAACAGCGCATCTGATGGAAAAACAGTTCAGCTCTTTTGATGCATTTGCCGAAACCATGGTCAAATGCCTCAAGGAAAAGCAGATCGGGATGATTGTGTTGGCGGGCTATATGCGCAAGGTGCCTGACGCCGTCGTGACGGCATTTACGGACAGGATTATCAATATCCATCCTGCCCTTCTGCCGAAATTCGGTGGGAAGGGAATGTATGGCATTTATGTCCACACTGCGGTACTGGCTGCCGGTGAAACGGAGAGCGGGGCGACGGTTCATCTTGTCAATGAGGAGTATGACAAAGGGCGGATTCTGATGCAGCGGCGTGTCCCGGTTCTTTCCGACGATACACCTGAAAGCCTTGCAGCAAGAGTGCTTGCGTGTGAGCATACACTCTACCCTGATGCTCTTGAAAAACTGCTGGCCGAACAACAGTCATGAGTACCTTAAAACTTAATATCAGCGAGATCTTTCAGTCGATTCAGGGGGAATCTTCTTTTGCCGGTTGGCCTTGCGCCTTTATACGTCTTGCGGGATGCTGCCATGGATGCATAGGCTGCGACACCGCCTATGCTGAAAGCGATGCCAAGATCATTGCTATTGAGGAAATTATCCGCCAAGCAGTCGCTTTTCGGGCCCCATTTATTGAGGTCACCGGTGGAGAGCCACTCCTGCAGTCTGGTGTTTATGCCCTTATGGAGCAACTCTGTGACCTTGGTCATACCGTGCTGCTTGAAACAGGGGGCTTTCTTTCTGTTAAAGGAGTTGACCGTCGTGTCCATAAAATCATCGACATCAAAGCCCCATCTTCAGGTGTCTGCGATCAGAACAATCCTGAAAACATTCAGCTTGCGCTTGAAGCTGAACCTGTACGCCGGCGAAAATTCGAGTTCAAAATGGTTCTTGGAAGCAGGAGTGACTATGAGTGGGCAAAATCGCTCCTGCTTGAGCATCGGCTGACCGACTCTTTTACCATCATGATGGGTGTCATGTTCGGCAGGCTGGAGCCGAAAGAACTCGCAGGGTGGATTCTCAGCGACCAGATTAAGGTCAGAATGCAGCTTCAGCTTCATAAATACATCTGGCCACCCGATATGAGAGGCGTATAAGAAGTCGGCGTTTGGCTTTGCCCTGTTTACTCTTTACTTTTCATTTGAAAACATTCACTGTTCATTATCCATTGCCTATTGTCAACTGTCCATCATCAACTCTCAATCGTCGTCCCGCTCTTCAATGAACAGGAATCACTGCCTGATCTGCTTGAGCAGCTCTATCTGGCCATGCAGGAAAAGGAGCTCTACAGTCTTTTTAAGGGGCCGTTCAGTTTTGAAATAATTATGGTTGATGACGGCTCCACCGATAGCTCTGCCTCGGTAATCAGGAATATGATCCTTTCCAGACCGGAGCTTCGCCTGATTTCGTTTCAGCGAAACTTTGGAAAAACAGCGGCCCTTTCAGCGGGATTCATGGCCGCAACCGGCGACTATGTCTGCACCATTGATGCTGATCTGCAGGATGATCCCTTCGCCATTAAGGAGATGATTGAAAAGATGCAGGAAGGTTATGATCTGGTGAGCGGGTGGAAGCAGCAACGCAAGGATCCGATATCCAAAACCCTGCCTTCAAAGCTATTTAATCTGGTAACACGGCTTTTTACCGGCATCACAATTCACGATTTCAACTGTGGCCTGAAGGTCTACCGCAAAGAGATAACCCGACGGCTTGAACTGCGTGGAGATATGCATCGTTATATTCCTGTACTGGCCGAGTGGATGGGATTTAAAATTGCAGAACTCCCTGTACGGCACCAGGCAAGACAATTCGGCA
>CAINRC010000089.1 GCA_903852495.1 uncultured Geobacteraceae bacterium
CAGAGTCAAAATCCGAGATAAAAATCCAAATGGTAGCAGAGCAGACGCGGTTTAGTTCAACAACAGTTTATGCGGTGGTTCCGCTGACGCTACACACCGCATAAACTCTTAATTCGTTGGACGTCACATAGTTGAGAAGTCTTCCGGAAATGCAGCCGTGTGACCCTATTTTATCCGAGTTTGTACACGCGGAATTTTCCTGCCAATAGGTATTAGCAGACACATCGTACCGGTAATACATATCCTGTTTGAAATATCCCCAGTAACCGGTTTCGGGATAGTAGGTACCATCGGCACGGACATATGGATGTGACTTCATCGATCCGGTTATATCGAGAACAAAGTGTATGTTTGGTTTTGCGGATTGTGAGATGAATGGGGGGACGCAGGCATATTGGGAATTTGTGGCACCTGATAATGAGGCGGGCACCGCTGCAATGGATTCAGTAATCGCAATACTAAATGAAACAACGAACAAAAGTCCCAAAACGAGCATACTGTTCTTCATATTGGTCACCCTGTCATTACCGAACAAACTGTTGATGGCTCCTGATTGGCTCAATTGATCTCGTCAAGCATCCGTATCAATACTTCTGAGGATGTAAATCCGGACAGTACTCGTCCATCAGGTAAAACAATACTCGGCGTCGCAGTAATTCCACTCCGTCTGGCTAAATTTATTATTTCATTCAACTCGCTACGATTGTCCTCTGTACCTGCAACCGGTGGAGGTTCCCCATTAAAAGCGCCATCAAGCGTAAACCGATTTCTAAAAGTTAACAGTGCTCGAGATTTGTCGTAAGAACCATGGTGCATCGGCAGCGGGTAAAGCATAACGTAAATTACCAGTTCAGGTATCCGTTTTGCGAGTTTTTTCAGTTCCGTATGCTGTTGCCCGCTATAGGGACAGTCGGGATCAGAAAAAACGAACACCTTCCTGGTACCGAGCGGGTTCCCCATCACAATAGCGCTTTCAGCAGGAATGGTATTTTGCCCTATATTTGTTGCCTGCTTCGGTTGCGGCAGATCAGTATCGTGGGCAGATACTTTTTTCAGAGAGTCAAAATTAACAATGAAACCCTGCATAAAGTGACTTTTAGCATAATCGACAAAAATAACACCCTGCCGGCCATCTTTTTCCATGAGTAGCTCAAACATACCCTTGATAGGTGCGTGTTTGATTGATGTTACCGTACCCCCGGTCTTTTTCAACAGGGTCTCAGCCTCCTTGATGGAAAGATTATGGCATGACGCGCAGGTCCCCTTGCAATCAGACCCACCTTCAGCAGGTGAATGTGCTGCAACAACCAGAATAACGGCCAATAGGATGTACAGTTTCTTGAGCATACCCGGTGCTCCCGGACAATTTGGAAGTAGGAATTCTTCTGTTCCGACTACTTCAACCTCAACAGTTGCGGGTTTGACATCAGCACAAAACCCGAGATAACAAGCAGGGCAACAATGGCGACAATTACCAGATTCCTTGTGGAAAACACGTTTGCCGTCAACTGTTCCATCGGCGTCATGATCCTGCCGTGGCAGTAGATACACACCTTCAACGTACTCGCTATCGGCCTGTTACAGTATGGGCAGTTACGGTGTGTCTGCTTATTTTCCGACGCCGACTGCTGTTGCTGTTTCTGCCGGCGCTCCTCCAGTTTTTCTGCCTTAAGCGACTGATATCGTTCATACTCTCGTGCGTAATCCTTATAGATCAGCGACCCGGTTATAGTCGCAAACAACTCTTCTATCTGCTTCAGGTTCTCCTGCGCGCCAGCACGCTCAGCAAGATCCGTTGAGCGCATGGACTTGCCATATTCTTCCTTCAATTTTCGATACGTTTTCTCGACCGTTTCAGGATTATCGCTAAACGATAGCCCCATAGCCTTATAGCAGAGTTCAATATCGAACAGCTCTTTTGCTGAATTATCATCCATTCAATTCCCTCTTGCAACCAGTGGTTATCGGTAAATCTTTATAGAAAAACCCCCTGCTATGCAAAATATTCATAACAGGGGGCCCAACGTATCAACTCAACAGAGTTATTTGCCTTCCAGCGACCTCTTCAACGTCTCCGCATCGCGCATACCAACCTGAACCGTACCGTCAGGCAGAATCATGGTTGGAGTTCCGGAAATTCCGCTGGCACTGGCAAATTTAGCGATTTCATCAAGAGCTATTTTGCTGCTCTCCTTGGTTGGCTTGGGAACATCCTTACCATCAAAAGCTTTATCAAGTAATTCCAGGCTCTTAGTTTCATACACGCTACGGGACTTGTCATAGGCGTCAGGATGCATCGGCAACGGGAACAGCATGATGTGAATTGCCACATCCGGTGCAATTTCGGCCAGTTTTTTCAACTCGGCGTGCCCTTTCCTGCAGTACGGGCAGTCCGGATCAGTAAAAACATACAGTTTTTTAGCCCCTTTCGGGTTACCCATAACAACTGCATGCTGAATCGGAATAGTTTTAACATCAACCGAGGTTATCTGTTTCGGCTGGGGAAATTCGCTTTTGTGGGCAATCACCTGCTCAAGTTGATCCAGGTCGAACACAGCCCCCTGAATCAGGTGCTTTTTGCCGTAATCCATGAAGAGGATGCCCTTCTTACCCTCCCGTTCCACCAGCAACTCGAACAGTCCACGGGCTGGCGAATGCTTTACGGAAGTAACGGTCCCTCCTACCTTTTTCAAAAACCCTGTCGCTTCCTGGGGCGTCAGCGTATGGCATGAGGTACAATCACCACCGCAGCCTTCCTTCGCCATGGCAAGAGATGAGGAGAGGAGAATAATGACGGTAGCAGTTGCTATACTTATTTTTTTCAGCATGGTGGGTCCTTTCAGATTTAATTGGTAGTTACTCTATGCCATACGCCCACAATTTGTAAAGCAATGAACTGTGATTCTTTTCCAAAGCGCTCTCGTTCCCTACCCCCGGTAAAATCCACTCAGCCCCAGATACCACCGGATGAGCGGATCCCCGTAAAAAACGTACAGTACCGCACCAAACGCGAGGTACGGACCAAAAGGGATAGCAAGTCTGGTGTTTTTTTTCTGCAACAGCATTATGGTAATACCAATCAGCGAGCCGGCAAGAGAGCTGACAAAGATAATAAACGGCATCGCCTGCCAACCGAGAAACGCGCCCATCATCGCCAACAACTTGATATCGCCTCCCCCCATTCCTTCGTTTCCGGTCAGCCGGTGGTACGCATAGGCGACCAACAGTAGACTGCCACCACCCAGTAGAATGCCGAGCAGCGAGTTCAGCCATGTGTGACCGTTCAGAAAGAACGAAAAACCAAATCCGACCAAAATGCCGGGCAGCGATATTTCATCGGGGATAATCTGGTGTTCAAGGTCTATGAAGGTGATCACCACAAGTGAAGAGCAGAACAGGAAAAATGCGACAAACGACAGCGTTGCACCGTAGTGGAGAAAAAGAGAAAGGGTCAGTACACCGTTAAGCAGTTCGACCAGAGGGTATTGGAGGGAGATATGCGTGCCGCACCTGCGGCATTTTCCCCGCAGCAGCAGATAGCTCAGTAGCGGTAGATTATCATACCAGCAGATCCGGCTGTCGCAGTGCGGGCAGTGGGACGGCGGAGAGACAATTGATTCGTTTTTCGGCAGGCGGCAGATGCAGACATTGAGGAATGAGCCGACCACCATGCCGAGTACAAAAGCGACAACTGAAGGGAAAGCGGCTGGTAACATCAGTCGGTGCTTTCGGCAAAGTCCAGGGTTAGTTGGGAGTTGAGATACTTCTCAACTTCGGCTGCGGTTGAGAAGGCAAAACAGCCTTCAGCCAGTATTGCTGATTGTTCCAGAGTGCAGCGTCGCAGCACCTGTTTTACGCGCAGGAGAGATCCGGCCCCCATGGAAAGTTCATCAAAGCCGAGGCCGAGCAGAACCGGCAGATAGAGAGGATCACCGGCCATTTCGCCACAGAGACAGGCCGGTATCCCCGCTCCGTGCGCTGCCTGAACAATGCGCCGCAGTGCTCTGAGAACTGCGGGGTGAAGCGGTTGATACAGATGGGAGAGTTGACCATTGGTGCGATCTATTGCCAGGGTGTACTGGATCAGATCGTTAGTACCGACACTGAAAAAATCCACCTCACGGGCCAGCAGATCCGCCAGGGTAACCGCCGCCGGTATCTCAATCATCACCCCGACCTGAACAGCAGGGTCAAAGCGGACGCCACGAGCAGCCAACTCAGTCTTGGCTTCCTCAAGCAGCGCTTTTGCCGCACGCACTTCCTCCATTCCCGAAATCATCGGGAACATAATCCGGACAGGGCCATCAGCGCTAACGCGCAATATTGCACGCAGCTGCTTTCTAAACTCGTCCGGCATACTCAATGACAAGCGGATCGCCCGCACCCCGAGAGCCGGATTGGTTTCAACAGCCTGGGCCATTCCCTCAAGCAGTTTATCGCCGCCGGCATCCAGAGTCCTGATCGTGAGGAGGTGAGGCGTAATGGCCTGCTGCATCGCCTGGTATATGCGGGTCTGTTCATCTTCATCCGGCATAGTGGCGCGGTTCATAAAAAGCATTTCGGTCCGGTAGAGGCCGACACCGCTCCCGCCGTGCAGCAGGACAGCGGCACCCTCCTCAGGAATTTCGACGTTGCCGCGCAGGTTGACCAAATGACCGTCACGCGTGACGGCCGGCAACGAAGCGGTTTTCAGGAGTTCATATTCCACATGTTCATACTGCTGCTTACGGAGCAGCGATGACTGAAACGCCTCTTTGTCCGGATCGACAATGACCGCTCCGGTCAAGCCATCCACAACAACAGCACGCCCATCCAGTGCTAGATCCGTTATCCCCTCGGCCCCCATGACCGCCGGCAGGTCAAGAGCCCGCGCCAATATGGCCGTGTGGGAAGTCCGTCCACCAATTTCAGTGACGATGGCGAGTACATTGGTACGGTTGATTTGCAGCATGTCCGCCGGAGAAAAATCGTGCGCCGCCAGAATTATCTGCTCTTCGTGCTCCGGGAACGGTTCGACAGCTTCACCGCTCATACTGCGCAGTACCCGCTCAATAACCGTCTCCACATCGCTGATCCGCTCCCGGAGATACGGATCATCAATACGGGAAAATGTTTCGCGGTAGCGGTGCAGGGTTCGCCTCAGGGCGCCTTCGGCGTTAATCATTCCGCTGCGGATGATTTCCGATGTCTCGGTTATCAATCGGTTATCGGTGAGGATCATCAAGTGTGTTTCGATAAAAAAGAGGTGGTCCTGACCGTTTATTTCAGCAAGGCGGGTTTTAAGGATTTCAAGCTCGATGCGGGTATCTTCTATTGCCTGAGCCAGGCGGGCTGTTTCGTGACCAACTGTTTCTGAAGGGATCGGATATTCGGATACAACTGCTCTGCGGCGATCAACAATGCGCAACTTACCCATTGCAATCCCGGGTGAGGCTGCAATTCCGGTGAAGCTGCGCATCCTATTCTTCTCCAAAACCATTTTCAATAAGTTCACCAATGGTTTGAAATGCTTCGGTTTCATCGGCACCGTCAACAGTCAAGCGGACAAAAGAGCCTTTTGAAGCGGCCAGCATCATGATGCCCATGATACTTTTGCCATTCACTTCAACATCTTCCCGGGCCAGCTTGACTTCAGAGTTAAACCGGCTGGATGTTTTTACCATGAGAGCGGAAGCCCGGGCATGCAGGCCAAGTTTATTTACAATCAGAAATTCTTTTTGGAGCATGGTAAGTATTCCTTTTGCTGTAACCAGCCACAACCATAAAACAGACACGGATGGGGCCGTCTCGTAAATGAAGTCAATTAGCGTATCAGTTTGTTACTTCAGCAGTTCTCCCGCGACAATAATGCCTTCACGACCGGCCCGGTGCAGATCGGCAGCGAGTTCAACAACCGGCAGGCGACTGCGGCGTGAACAGAATTCAATCAGCATCGGCAGGTTTACTCCGGTAACAACCTCAATGCACCCCTCCTTTAAAAACGACATGGCCATATTGGAGGGCGTGCCGCCGAAAAGGTCGGTCATGATAATGGCCCCGTCCGACTGCACCTCTGCCACCGCAGCAACGACACGGGCCATGATTGTGTCGGCAAGCTCATCCGGTGCGACTTCCACCGTAGCACAGCACTGAATGGTACCGACAATCATCTCTGCCGATAGCTTGAGGGCGGTCGCCAGGCCGGCATGGGTAACAAGTACTAATCCTATCATCTGAGCCCCTTTTCAATATCCCTGTGAATAATTCGGACCATGGGCCACTGTTCCTGCAAATGAATTCCGGTTGCTTCTGCTATGGCAACAGATCGGTGCCGCCCACCGGTACAACCTATGGAAATCGTCAGGTATGATTTTCCTTCCTTGCGATGAGCCGGTAGCAGCATATCAAGCAGCGGGAAGAAATAATCCATAAACTGAGCGGCAGCTACGTTATCAAGGACATAATCACGTACCTGATCGTCAAGCCCAGACCCTTCTTTTAATTCCGGCACAAAAAAAGGATTCGGAAGGAAGCGGACATCCATAACTATACTCGATTCAAGCGGCAGACCATACTTGAAGCCAAAAGACTGTACTTCAACGATCAGCGGATTATCCTTCTCTTCACCCCTGACGAATCTGAGGATGAACTCCTTGAGCTGATGTACCGTAAATTCCGAGGTGTCAATTACTCTGGTGGCCAGTTGCCGCAGACCGCTCAGGCGTTCCCGCTCGATACTGATACCTTCCGTCACTGAACAGTGGTCATCCACCGGATGGCGGCGGCGAGTCTCGGAAAAGCGCCGCACCAGCACGTCGTCAAGTGCGTCAAAGAAGAGAATCTCCACCGTATGACCGGAGCCGATTATTTTATGAAAGGCATTTTCATACCCCTTAAAAAATTCCCGTCCCCGGATGTCAGCAACCAGTACGATTCCTTTGAAGGTCTCGCCCGATTTCCCAATCAGGTCAACAAAGCGTTTGAAGAGACGGACCGGCAGATTATCGATACAGTAATAGCCTTCATCTTCCAGAGCCCTGACTGCAGTTGATTTCCCGGAGCCTGACATCCCGGAAATAACGATAATTCTCATCGCCTACTCTACCTCATCCCCAAGGGGGCGCGCTTCAATACGTGCCAGAAGGCGTTCCTGAAAGTCACGGGCGGAGTGATACCCCATCCCTTTAAGCAGATTGTTTCGAGCCGCGACTTCGATGATCGAGCCCATATTCCGCCCCGGCCTGACCGGAATAATGATATGCGGAATTTCAATGCCGAGAATCGTCACCGTGCGGTCATCAATCCCCAATCGGTCATATTCCTGCGATTCATCCCACTCCACAAGCTCCAGCATCATATCCACTATTTTCTTATCGCGAATTGCCGAAACCCCGTAAAGATCCTTGATGTTGATGATGCCAAGACCACGGATTTCCATCAGGTACTGAAGCGATTCCTCAGCGTGCCCGACAAGCACCGCCGGCATTTTTTTCTTGATGAACACCATGTCGTCGGCAACCAAACGGTGTCCGCGTATAACGAGATCCAGAGCGCACTCGCTTTTGCCGATGCCGCTTTTGCCGGAGATAAGAACCCCGACACCCAGCACATCCATAAGGACACCGTGAACATGAGTCGTCGGCAGCAACCGTTCTTCAAGAAATTTTGTGATCAGCGATATAAAGGTGGAAGATTGATGGGGGGTTGCCAGCACCGGGATAGCGTGGGCATCAGCCAGATCCAGCAGAAGCTGGGGTGGAAGCAGATTTTTTGTAACGATGAAGCAGGAAATGGGAAAACTGCAGAGTGCGGCAAGGTTCTCTGCAGCTACCTTGCTGTCAATCTGCTGGATGTATGAAATTTCAGTGTTACCGAGCACCTGCAGCCTGTCGGGATGCAGGTGCTCGGTGTAACCGGCCAGTGCAAGTCCCGGTTTCTGAATCCGGGAACTTGAAACACGATGGGCAAGCCCCTCTTTACCAGTCAGAAGGGACAGGCCAAGACCATACTCGTTGTCGGTCAGCAGGTCTTGTATCGAAAGTGAAATACCGTCCATGGCTGATGTGACCGGACTAGGCGTGTTGTGGTTCAATCAGGCCGAAATTCCCATCCTTGCGGCGGTACAGGACATTGATGTCACTGCTGTCGGCATCAGTAAACACAATAAAATCCTTGTGAAGTAGATCCATCTGCATGACCGCCTCTTCAACCGACATCGGCTTGGCGGTCTCAGTGGTGGTTTTTATGACGACTGAGTTAGTGCCTGCCTCAATGCTCTCGGCCTCATAGATTTTTTTCGACAGCTGACGGCCATGCTCGTCGCCATTCGGCTTATGAGCCTTGATTTTCTCTTTATAGCGCACAAGCTGACGCTCAATCTTGTCAATGACCGCATCAATGGCCGCGTACATATCGTTGGTCGCGTCGGATGCCTTGGTGCTGATCCCTCTGGAATTAATTACGATTTCAACAATATGACGGATCTTTTTTTCTACAGAGAAGTAGACCTGCGCATTTATCGGACCGTCAATATACTTCTCCACCCGCTCAAGTTTTTCCTCGGCGTATGCTTTAAGTGCATCGCTCTGCTCCATGTGTCTGAATGTCATCGTTACCTGCATACAATCCTCCCGTGTTAGATATGCTGCGAAATGTACGACTGCCGGGAAGGCAGTTCGTCAGAAATGTCGCTTACGCTCAGAAGATGACCCAAAATTCAGCATCTCACGATACTTTGTTACGGTGCGGCGGGCGATATTCACCGTCTGACTCGTCAGCAACTCGGCAATTTTCTGATCCGAAAGCGGCTTTTTCGGATTTTCCTTCTCGATAATCTCTTTTATCCTGTTTTTCACGCTTTCGGAAGCGACAAAATCCCCCTCGCTCGTCGAAAGTCCGCTGTTAAAGAAGTATTTAAGTTCCAGTAATCCCTGCGGCGTCTGCATATACTTGTTGGTGGTAACCCGACTGATAGTTGATTCGTGCATACCGATGTCTTCAGCAATGTCCCTCAGCACCAGGGGGCGGAGATATTCGATTCCACGATCAAAATACTCCCGCTGAAAACGGATAATGCTTTTTGCTACCTTGTAGATCGTACGCTGACGCTGCTGTATGCTCTTGATCAGCCAGACCGCCGAACGCATCTTGTCACTGATGTAATGCTCAGCCTGCGAGTCGATTGTACCATTTCCGCGAACATCCGCATACTGGGTACTTACTTTCAGGTTGGGCAGCCCCTCTTCATTCAGCATAACAACGTAGTCGTCTCCGACCTTATGGACAAAAATATCAGGTGAGATATATTGCACGTCATCCGTGCTGAATGATGAACCGGGGCGCGGATCAAATCCGGAAATAATCTTGGAAGCCGTCAGCACCTGATTGATGTCAACTTTCAATGACCGGGCAATCTGTTTGTAATTCCGCTTTTCCAGATCACCAAGATGATTCTGCAGAATACTTTCGACAATACTCCCCTTCATCCCCAGATTCCGGGCCTGAATAAGCAGACATTCCCGCAAATCACGAGCCGCAACACCGGGCGGATCGAATTCCTGAATGCAGTCGAGTACATCCTGAACATCTTCCTCCGTGGCATGGCTTGCGTCGGCAATTTCCTGAGGAGACGCCCGCAGATAACCATAATCATCCACATTGCCGATGATGACTTCACCCACCCGAACATCCATTTCGGAATACTGCCCCATATGAAGCTGCCACAGCAAGTGGTCAATCAACGTGCCCTTACGGGTCAACAGATTTTCAAAGGAGGGACGTTCATCATCCCCCCCGTATTGCTGCTCTCCGGAGCTGTAATTGTAGCCGTCCAGGTAGCTGTCCCAGTCCCGCAGGGTCTCTTCGCCGGTTTTCACCTCATGAAAATCAGCGGTATCCTGTACCGGTTCGTGTTCCTGCTCCGCCACTTCAAGTATATCCGGCTCCCGGAGATCTTCCTGCTCGATTGACTCTTCCAGAAGAGGATTTTCCTCCAGCTCCTGAACGACCAGATCCTGGAGTTCCAGACGTGTCAACTGAAGAAGCTTGATAGCCTGCTGCAACTGGGGGGTCATAACCAGTTGCTGCGACATTTTCAGTTGTTGACGCATCTCCATTGCCATGTAAAAAAAACCTCAAACCTGCTGCGTGGTTTTATGCACTGTACATCGTGCAAATCAGAGACGAAAATCTTTACCCAGATAAATCTCTTGTGCTTTTTTACTTACGGAAATTTCTTCCGGCGTACCGTGCTCCAGCACGACACCGCTGCTCATTATGTATGCAGAATCACAGACGCCGAGGGTTTCCCGTACGTTGTGATCAGAAATCAGGACACCGATATTTCTGTTCTTGAGGGAAACAATCAACCCTTGAATATCTGCAACAGCTATCGGATCAATACCCGCAAACGGCTCATCCAGCAGGATGAATGAAGGATTCGTGATCAGCGCGCGGGCAATTTCAACCCGCCGCCGTTCGCCGCCTGACAAAGCAAACCCCATGGATGAAGCGATGTGCGTAATGGAAAATTCCTCCAGCAACTGCTCCATTCGCTGCCTGCCGCGCTGTTTATCCGGCTCCACGGTCTCGATAATGGCCATCAGATTATCAGCTACCGACAGTTTGCGAAACACTGATGCTTCCTGCGGAAGATAGCTGATGCCGCGACGGGCCCGCTGATACATGGGGAGAGCTGTTATATCTTCATCACCCAGAAAAACCTGGCCGCCATCCGGCTGTGCCAACCCGACCACCATATAGAATGTTGTCGTTTTGCCGGCCCCGTTCGGTCCCAGTAACCCGATAACCGACCCGGACGTAATTGAAATATCCACGCCGCCGACAACCTGACGGCTGCCGTAGTTTTTCTTGAGGGATTTGGTCCAGAGCCTGGAGGAATCAACGACTTCCGGCATCACTCTTCCTTGCTGGCGGATTAATGACCGCCTCAACACGTGCTTTCGGATCACCGCCGCTTGAAACTTCACTCTTTTCATCATCAACAAAATAGGTGATTACTTTTCCGCTGATACTGTCCCCCCCCTGCACAACACGAGGGGTTCCGGTCAGAATGATACGGCCGTTACGGCTGTCGTACAGAGCCTGGTCGGCAAAACCGGTCCTGTTTTGCTGGATAATCCTGACACTTCCGAACGCTTCGACCTTTTCAACCGCACCGCTTTTCTCCCCGTAATTAACGATAAGCCTGTCGGAAAAAATGGTGATGTCACCCTGCTTCGCAACAACTTTCCCGGAAAAAACAGCGGTTTTTCCCTTATTGTCGGCGGTCATATCATTTGATTTAACGGTAATCGGCAAACTGGAACGATCCGCGTGAACCGGGTCCGCCGCACGTGCCACAGCGGCTTGATGCAGGCAGCAAACGCTGAGAAGCAGGATTATGAGTGATTGAAATTTCATCGTACCATACCCACGCCGGCACTTACGTGCTGCCACAGCAAATTTGAAGAAGAGCTCCATCTCACCTGTTTCACTTACGAAGCTTGTCCGGAGAAATGGTTGCATCAATCGAAGAAAAAAAACGGGCCTGCTGGTTCTTGACGCCCAGTTCCATCCCGACCGCTGTCAACATCAGACGGGCCTGCCGGAAGGTCACCGGATCAGGCGTCGTAAACCGTGACGTTGCTCCGGTGTAGACAATCGATCCTGTATCAAAACTGGCGCCGTCCTCGGTGACCACATGCACATGCCCCTTGAGTCGCACTGTCTTTGCTTTGCTGGAATACTCACCACCGTCTGCTGTAACCGAAACAGTGCCATGCGATCCTGCACGCTGGAAATCCATGCGGATGCCGGTGAGATAGGCGAGATCTCCATCCTTATCGTAGGCAACCCGCCCGGAAACGAGCTCCCATGCAACCTGACCGTCCTGGATTTCAGAAAAACGGGCATCTTTCAGGGTAACATCAATGTTGCGGGGAAGCTGTTGACTGGCTGGACGTGCCGGTGATGCCCCGTGGGGACCACTCCGCAGAACAGCAGCGGCGATACCGAAAATCGCCGCCATCACAAGAAGTGCCAGTAAAGGCCTGATATACACGGGCGATACCATAATTGGGAGGAACTATACCATCGAGAAACGGGGCTGTCCAGCACTACGTAGAAGGATTGATACTTTTGGCATAGAGATTGTATTACAGATCATAACGGGCCGCGACCTCATCCCACAGGCCCCGTCCTTTAAGAATAAGATCACATACTTCGCGCACTGCACCCCGTCCACCGGCGTGGGAGGTGACATAGTGTGCGGCATTTTTCGCTTCGATCAGCGCATCGGCAGGAGCCGCAGCAAAAATTACGCGGCGCATGACCGGAACATCAATAATGTCATCACCTATATATGCGATCTGACTGTCAAGAAGCCCGGTTTTCTGCTTGATATCCAGGTAGCTTTCAAGCTTTTTCAGCGCTCCCTGATACAGGATCTCGATCCCCAGCTCTTTCGCCCTTAAATCGACAACCTGCGAAGTGCGTCCGGTGATGATGCCGACTTCAATGCCGTGCCGCTGCAGCATTTTGATGCCGTGGCCGTCCTTGACATTAAACACTTTGGTTTCAACGCCATTGGCATCGTAAATTATGCCGCCGTCAGTCATGACGCCGTCCACATCGGTCAGTAGCAGGCGAATATCAGCGAGCATCATGTTCATCAGGCGATACCTGCCTTGAGAAGGTCATGCAGATGAATAATGCCGCAGGGAGCCGGGCTCTCATCCGTATCAAAAACAAACAGGGAGGTAATAGCCCGCTGTTCCATAATCTGTAGGGCAGCGGCGGCAAGTTCCGACCGCTTGATGCGCAACGGCCCAAGCTTCATGATTTCTGCGGCACTCCGGTTGAGGATATCAAACCCCTTCTCCAGCGCCCGGCGCAGGTCTCCGTCCGTAATAACGCCCTTCAGCGCCCCCCGGGCATCACAGACCCCGGTTGCGCCAAGCCCCTTGGCAGTTATGACGAACAGCGCTTCCTTCATCAGCGTTTCTTCCTGTACCAGCGGAATCGCCTCCCCGGAGTGCATCAGATCTTCAACTCTTAAGAGGAGCTTTCTCCCCAGGGAACCGCCGGGGTGAAAAATGGCAAAATCTTCCGCCTTGAAGCCGCGCTTGACCAGCAGCGCAACCGCCAGCGCATCCCCCATGGCCAGGGTGGCCGTTGTGGAAGCGGTCGGTGCAAGGCCGAGCGGACAGGCTTCCTCCGCAACCGAAACATCGAGGAAAACGTCACTGGAGCGGGCAAGGTTTGATGCAGGGTTGCCACTCATAGCCACGAGAGTGGCCCCCAGCCGTTTTATGGAGGGCAGGATTCTCAAGATTTCTTCTGTTTCGCCGCTGTTTGATATGGCAATCACCACATCGCCGGTCATGATCATCCCCAGATCACCATGGATACCTTCAGCCGGGTGCAGGAAAAAAGCCGGAGTGCCGGTGGAGGCCATGGTTGAGGCGATTTTCTGGCCGACCAGGCCTGACTTACCCATGCCGCTGACAATCACCCGCCCGGAACTGGCCAGAATCAGGTCAATCGCTTTCTCGAACGAGCCGTCAATGCGGTCGGCCATGGCGGTGAGAGCCAGTGCTTCCACCCGGATTACCCGGCGTGCCTCGTCCATAGCTGTCATGCCGCAGACCTCTGTTTAACGATGGAATCAATGGATTTCAGAACCTTCAGCAGTCCCGGCAGTTCATTTAAGGGGATAGAATTGGGGCCATCGCAGAGCGCCTTATCCGGGTCTTCATGCACCTCCATGAAGATACCGTCAATACCGGTGGCAACCGCCCCCCGCGACAGGTACTCCACAAACTCGCGTTGACCGCCGGAGCTGTCCCCCTGGCCACCCGGGAGTTGCACACTGTGGGTGGCATCAAACACCACCGGATAGCCGGTCGCACGCATGACCGGGAAACTCCGCATATCAACCACAAGATTGTTATAGCCGAAAGAAGCGCCCCGCTCCGTCAGAATAATATTTTCGTTACCGCTGGCGGCAATTTTCCCGGCGACATTTTTCATATCCCAGGGGGCCAGAAACTGTCCCTTTTTGACGTTGATTATACGACCGCTTTTTGCCGCCGCCACCAGCAGATCGGTCTGTCGGCAGAGAAAGGCGGGAATCTGGATGATATCCAGCACTTCTGCCGCCGGTGCAACCTGCTCAATGGAGTGAATATCCGAAACCACCGGAACGCCAAGCGATTCTTTCACCTTGCGCAGAATGGCCAACCCCTCCCGCAGTCCCGGCCCACGGAAGGCGGCGATGGAGGTGCGGTTGGCCTTGTCATAGGACGCCTTGAAAACCAGCGGGATGGAAAGGCCGTTGCAAATCGTCATAAGCCGCTCGGCATGCCGCATGGTCGCAGATTCGTTCTCGATCACGCAGGGACCGGCGATCAGTACCAGCGGGCGATTGTTACCGATTTTCACATTTCCGGAAATAATTTCACGGGTCATGATCTATCCCTTGTTTCTCTGGGTTAATGCGGCACCGATAAAAGCTCTGAACAGCGGATGCGGGATCAGCGGCTTTGATTTGAACTCGGGATGAAACTGGCACGCCAGAAACCAGGGGTGATCGGCAATTTCGACCACTTCAACCAGGTCCCTGTCCCGGTAGATACCGGAAATAATCAGGCCGTTATCCGTCAGCATATCACGGTAGACGTTATTGAACTCGTAGCGGTGACGGTGGCGCTCGGATATATCATCCTGATTGTAGGCGGCGTGAGCGAGCGTTCCTTTCACGATGGAACAGGGGAACGCCCCGAGACGCATGGTGCCCCCTTTTTTACTGACCGCTTTCTGCTCCTCCATCAGGTGGATGAGCGGTTCCCCTCCTTCAGTACGGAACTCACTTGAGCAGGCGTTCTTTACGCCGCACACGTTACGGGCAAATTCTATCACCGCCATCTGCATACCAAGACAGATGCCGAAGAATGGAATCTTGTGCGTCCGGGCATAGTTGATCGCCATGACTTTGCCTTCTGTGCCGCGCTCGCCAAAGCCGCCCGGAACGAGAATGCCGTCCACATCTTCAAAGTGGCCGTCAGCGCCGTCCTGTTCAATTTTTTCAGCATCCAGGTATTTCAGGGTAACACGGCAGTCGTTGCCGATTCCGCCATGGGTAAGCGCTTCAGCGAGGGACTTGTAGGACTCGGTCAGGTCAACATACTTGCCGACAATCGCAATACGTACTTCGCCGTTGCTCGGGTGGCGAAGCTTTTCCACCACATCCTGCCAGTTGGTCAGATCGGGCTCTTTGGTCCAGATATTCAGTTTCTCGACAATCTGATCATCCAGGTGCTCCTTGTTGAGCGCCTGCGGCACCGCATAAATATGCTCTGAATCAACAACCGGAATGACGTCCTTTTCTCCCACATTACAGAACAGCGCGATTTTTTTCTTCATGTCTTCCGGCAGATCCCGTTCGCAGCGGCACAGCAGGATATCGGGCTGAATACCTATCTTACGCAGCTCCATAACCGAGTGCTGAGTCGGCTTGGTCTTCAGTTCCCCGGCAGTGCGGATGTATGGCACCAGCGTGACGTGGACATACAACGTATTCCCCTGCCCGCGATCAAAACGGAACTGGCGGATCGCCTCCAGAAACGGCAACGATTCGATGTCGCCAACCGTCCCGCCGACCTCGATGATCGCCACATCGGCACCTTTGGCATTTTCGATGATCTTGTGCTTGATCTCGTCAGTGATGTGCGGAATGACCTGAACCGTCCCCCCCAGATAATCACCGCGTCGTTCTTTGGTAATAACGGAAAAATACACCTGGCCGGTGGTAAAGTTGCTCATTTTCGAAAGAGCGGCACTGGTAAAGCGCTCGTAATGGCCTAGGTCAAGATCGGTTTCAGCACCGTCGTCGGTGACAAAAACTTCACCGTGCTGAAATGGTGACATGGTACCCGGATCAACGTTGATATAGGGGTCAAGCTTCTGCATTGTTACCCGCAGTCCGCGTGCCTCAAGCAGCGCCCCCAGAGAAGCGGCTGCCAGCCCTTTGCCGATCGAGGAGACGACACCCCCGGTAATAAATACAAACTTGGTTTTCATAGCATCTGCTCCTGAATGTGTGTCGTTAATGATTAATTCTGTTTTGACTGTTTACGATACTGTTCCTGTGCCTTGTGCAGATCATCGGGAGTGTCCACGCCGATCGATTCGAATTCAGTTTCCACCACCCGTATTTTGACGCCGTTTTCTATGGCGCGCAGCTGCTCCAATTTCTCCGACACTTCCAGAAAGGTCGCCGGCATGGCGGCAAATTGCAGGAGAAAATCCCGGCGATACACGTATAACCCCACATGTTTGAAACAGCGCAGTTTGCCGCACGCAAACGATTCATCCTTTAAATCTTTCCATTTATCGCGAAAGAACGGAAGCGGTGAGCGGGAGAAGTAAAGGGCATCATTCCGGTTATCAGTCACCACTTTGACCACATTGGGGGAAAGAAAATCGTGCAGGCATTTGATGCGGGTTTTAAGGGTGCCCATCTGCAACCCGGATTCCTCCAGAAAAGGGCGTATAGCCAGGTCTATCATGGCGGGATCAATCAGCGGCTCATCCCCCTGAACATTGACAATCAGGTCGGAATCGAGTCCGGCTGCCACCTCTGCCAGTCGGTCGGTGCCGGTTTCATGGCTGGGCGAGGTCATGACCGCCTCACCGCCGATAGAACGGACCACATCGGCAATACGCGTGTCATCGGTGGCGACAATAACGCGGCTCACCAGTGTTGACTGGGCGGTGCGTTCGTACACGTGCTGGATCATCGGGCGGCCGTCAATTTCCGCCAGGGCCTTGCCGGGGAAACGCACCGACGCATAACGGGCAGGGATAACCGCTGTTATTTTCATACGGGGCAACCTTGTAAAACGGGGATGATGACGAAAACGTCAGGTGTCCAGTGGCGGGACGTAACAAGTTACCGCAAAAGCAATTGGGTGTCAAGGTACGAACAGAAGCCGGTATTCAACCTCGACATCTGCGGCTTGTGTCACTGCGAACATGGCCTGATTCTGTGCAATCTGGGCCTCTGAACCGGGAAGCGGTCCAGAGGCAGCGGCCTATTTCATACCGAAATCTTTTTTTGTCGAGATCACAAAATCTCTTTGTGACGCATCTTTCTGGTGGCAGCCAAAACAGGTTGTGACCGGATCAATGCCGCTTGGTTTGCCATCGGTACCGAAACCGGCAAACAGCCAGCCGCCGGTTTTAACCTGACGCTTGTCCTTCTGCATCAGCACAACCATATTTTTTGGCCCGTCAACCGCCGGGTTCTCCTTGATATTGAAAAACTCCACAACAATGCGGCTCCCCTCTGCAAACCGGTTATCAGCCTGATAGCCGCTTACCGCCTTTTTGTCGGCATAAATGTAATGAATTCCGTAAAAAAGGGAGCTCTTGTCCGTAACGACCTTCCGCTCGCTTTTTTTCCAGGCGTTATACCCCTTGGGAAGTGCTATGGGGGCCGCTTGCACAGCATCTGCTGCGAAACAGAGAAGCCAGGCTGACAGCAGGACTACAGCAAATTTCATCATGACAAAAATACCTCCGGAATGTTTTATTGCGGGCACTATATCATCAATTCAGTTGTTGTCACGCATGATGTCACGCCGTGGGAACTGCCGAGACAAAATGATATTATAGACCCGGTTCAGCAACAATATTGACCTGACCTGCAGAGTGAGGTACTTTACCGCACATCTTTTATGAAGGAAGGAAGCCCTGTCATGCAACGTCCCTCATGGGATCAGTATTTTATGGATATTACCCGCCTTGTGGCGACCCGCTCTACCTGCATGAGACGCCAGGTCGGCGCCGTTCTGGTGAAAGACCGCAACATTCTGGCCACCGGCTATAACGGAGTCCCCTCCGGCATAAGCCACTGTGAAGCTGTCGGCTGCCTGCGGGAACGCCTCAAAGTTCCCTCCGGCGAGCGGCACGAACTCTGCCGCGGCCTGCACGCCGAGCAGAACGCCATCATTCAGGCCGCAAAGCACGGCACCAATATTGACGACGCCACCCTCTACTGCACCACCATGCCCTGTATCATCTGCACGAAAATGATTATCAACGCCGGCATACGCACGGTGGTCTACGGCGAAGGCTATGCGGATGATCTGGCTCGTGAGATGATCGCAGAATCGGGCATCTCCGTCAGCCAGTTTGTTTCCGGCAGCACGGCTCAAACTTCATGAAATGCCCTTTCTGTAATAATCTCGACAGCAAAGTTGTGGACTCGCGCCCTGATAAGGGGGGCTCTGCGATCCGTCGGCGCCGTGAGTGTGAACAGTGCGGCAAGCGCTTTACCACCTACGAGCGGATCGAGGAGATGCTGCCGCAGGTTTGTAAGAAGGATGGCCGGCGCGAACCGTTCGACCGCTTCAAAATCATCAACGGGATCGTCAAAGCCTGTGAAAAACGGCCGATCTCCAAGGCGGACATAGAACTGCTGGTTGATCGCCTGGAAACGCGACTCCAGGAATCAACAGAGCGGGAGATTTCAACCACCACCATAGGCGAGTGGGTTATGAAAGAGCTGCACGGCATGGATGAGGTCGCCTACGTCCGCTTCGCCTCGGTGTATCGCTCGTTCCGGGATATCAGCGAATTTATGCAGGAACTGCAGGAACTGCTGAAAAAATAATACCGGATGTATTGATTCAGTTCAAAACCATTCTCAACAACCAGAACAAATGACCTCTGCCGACACCACATACATGAAACGCGCCTTGGCGCTGGCACGCAAGGGACTCGGGAAGACATACCCGAATCCGGCGGTCGGATGCGTGATTGTCAAAAATTCACGCATTATCGGTGAAGGATGGCATAAACGAGCAGGCGGTCACCATGCCGAAGTCCATGCCCTGCTGATGGCCGGCGATGACGCACAGGATGCGGATGTATATGTCACCCTTGAACCATGCAGCCACACCGGCAAAACTCCCCCGTGCAGCGAAGCGCTGATCCGGGCCGGGGTCAGACGGGTGGTCGCCGGCATGAGTGATCCCAATCCCCGGGTGAACGGCGGCGGGTTGCGGGCTCTGCAACTGGCCGGGATAGAAACTCAGTGTGGCGTGCTGGCTGAAGAATGCCGGGCAATCAACCGTCCCTTTCTGAAATTCATGAAGACCGGTCACCCCTACGTCACCTATAAGTGTGCCATGACACTGGATGGCAAGACGGCATGCGCTTCCGGCGACTCCCGCTGGATCAGCAGCGAAGCATCACGGCGGATTGTCCACCGCATGCGGGCCGCACACAGTGCCATTATGGTCGGTGTGGGCACCCTCATCGCCGACGACCCACAGTTGAACGTTCGCCATGTCCGGGGGCGTGATCCGCTCAGAATTATAGTTGACAGCCGGCTGCGCACTCCGGAGGGTGCCGCCGTCCTGAACGGTTCGATGGCGCAGGAAACGTTGATCGCCACTATTGAAACAAACCGGGAGATTCATGCCCGCTACCTGGACAAAGGTGCCCGACTGCTGGTCTGCAGCCAGGACAATGGCCGGGTGGATCTGAAAGATCTTTGGAAAAAGCTGGGTGAACTCAACATCCATTCCGTTCTTCTGGAAGGGGGAAGCGCTCTGGCAGGAGAAGCTCTAAGGCTGGGACTGCTTGATGAATGCGTATTCTTCTACGCTCCCAAGGTCGTCGGGAATGACGGCCTTTCACCCTTCACACTAACCGGCACCACCGACATGGCTCACTCGCTACCATTTCGAAATATCAGCGTGCGGCACGTCGGCACCGACCTCATGGTTACCGCATACCCGGAGAATGCATGTTTACTGGTCTGATTGAAGATACCGGCCGCGTCGCCTCATTTCACCGCCGGGGCGACGCAGGTCTGCTGGCCGTGGAAACGTCCCTGCCGACGGCGGAGATTGCCATCGGTGATTCCATTGCTGTCAACGGGGCGTGCCTGACCGTCACCGCAAAAAACCAGCGCACCCTGACCTTTGATGTCTCACCCGAAAGTATCTCGCGTACTTCGCTGGGAACCCTCGTCAGCGGCAGCCGCATCAACCTGGAGCGGGCGCTCAAACTTGGCGACCGTCTGGGCGGCCACATTGTCAGCGGTCATATCGACTGCGCGGGGTACCTGACCAGCACCGGAATCAACTCCGGCAATCACCAAATGCAGTTTCGACTGCCGCCGGAGCACGCCCGCTATCTGGTGGAAAAAGGCTCCGTAACAATTGACGGCATCAGCCTGACCGTCAACGCGGTCGCACAGGAAACCTTTTCGGTTAACATCATCCCGCACACCTATGCCAGCACCACGCTCGCCGGGCTGAAAACCGGAGACCGGGTCAACATCGAAACGGACATCATCGGAAAATATGTGGAACGTTTGACATCCCCCTGGAAAACAGGCGGAGGGCTAAGCATGAAAACACTCGCAGAAAATGGATTTATATAACAGGAGAGGCGCACCATGTCTGTATCAACCATTGAAGAGGCAATTGAAGATATCCGCCAGGGGAAAATGGTTATTCTGGTCGATGACGAGGATCGTGAGAACGAAGGGGATCTGACACTGGCGGCCGAAGCGGCCACACCGGAAAACATAAATTTCATGGCTAAATACGGACGAGGCCTGATCTGCCTGACGTTGACCCCTGACAAATGCGACGAACTTGGCCTTCGTCCCATGGTCCGCGATAACACCTCTCCTTTTGAGACCGCATTCACCATTTCTATTGAGGCAAAGCATGGCGTGACAACCGGTATCTCTGCCGCTGACCGCGCGCTCACCATCGTTACCGCCGTGTCGGATGATGCAAGCGCCGCCGACCTTGTCAGTCCCGGCCATATCTTCCCGCTCAGGGCCCGCAAAGGGGGCGTTCTTGTGCGTCTGGGCCAGACCGAAGGATCGGTTGACCTGGCCCGCCTCGCCGGCCTGAAACCTGCCGGAGTCATTTGCGAAATCATGAACGATGACGGCACAATGGCCCGGATGCCGGAGCTGAAGGTCTTCGCCAGGGAGCATAACATCAAGATCTGTACTATTGCGGATCTGGTCGCCTATCGCCTCAAAAATGAGCGACTGGTGCGCACTGTGGCTGAAGCGCGCCTCCCCTCCTCTTTTGGCGGTGAATGGCGGGCTATCGGGTTTGAAAACGATATCGACAAGCTTGAGCATATTGCCCTGGTAAAGGGTGACCTCAAAAAGGGTCAACCGGTACTGGTCAGGGTGCATTCAGAGTGCCTGACGGGAGATGTGCTCGGAAGTCAGCGCTGTGACTGCGGCGAGCAGCTGCATCGTGCCATGGAGCAGATTGCCGCCGAGGGAACCGGAGTAATTCTGTATATGCGCCAGGAAGGGCGGGGCATCGGGCTGGTCAACAAGCTTAAAGCGTATGAACTGCAGGATAACGGACGGGATACGGTGGAGGCCAACCTGGAACTCGGCTTCAAGGCCGACCTGCGCGAATACGGCATCGGCGCCCAGATTCTGCTGGCTCTCGGTATTACCAAGATCCGCCTGCTGACCAACAACCCGAAAAAATTGATCGGCCTGCAGGGGTACGGCATCGATATCGTTGAACGTGTTTCCATTGAAGCAGAACCGAATGCCACCAACCGTGACTATCTTGAAACCAAGCGTGAAAAGATGGGACACCTGCTGGGGAACCTGTAGTGCGGATTCTGCTGCACACCTGCTGCGGCCCCTGTGCCCTCTTTCCGTTACGGCAGCTGCGGCTGGCCGGCCACGATGTAACCGGGTTCTTCTACAACCACAACATTCACCCCTATCAGGAATACACCAGAAGGCGGGATGCCGTTGTTCAGATGGCGGAGCAGGAACAACTGCCGCTGATCATGAGGGACGACTACGAGCTGGAGGTTTTTCTGGCCCACGTTGCCTCCGAACCTGAAAAACGCTGCAGTTACTGCTATGCATCGCGACTGCGGGCGGCGGCTCAGGCTGCAGCAGAGGGTGGTTTTGAAGCTTTTACCGCTTCGCTGCTTTACAGCAGATACCAGAAACATGAGGAAATAAAAGCGCTGGGCGAGCAGATCGGAAGGGAATTCGGGGTGGTATTTTACTATCAGGATTTTCGTTCAGGATGGCAGGAAGGGATCAAGCTTTCCAAGGAACTTGGACTGTACCGGCAGCAATACTGCGGCTGTATCTATAGCGAAAAAGAACGATATCTGCAGCAGAAATAAACGGGATCGCCATGAGCAATTTCGGGAAACCGCTGATTATACTGGGGCTGGTTCTGGTCGTTACCGGCCTGTTTTTTACCTTCGCACCAAAACTCCCCGCCTGGCTCGGCAGACTGCCGGGTGACTTTGCCTTCAAGCGTGGCAACTTCAGCCTCTATTTTCCTTTTGCAACCTGCCTGCTGATTTCAGCCATAGTATCGTTCATCATGTGGCTGTTAAGAAAATAGATCATTTGGTCTCGAAAAAAGTGCAACAAAAAAGCCCGTGCTGCCACGGGCTTTTTTGTTGCACTCTGTCATCAATGCCGATTAGGCATGAATAGCGCTTACGGGGCAGGTATCAACGCATGCTCCGCAGTCGATACAGGTATCAGCGTCGATAACACGCTTTGTACCCTCCTCGCTGATTGCGTTAACAGGACAAGAGTCCTCACATGCTGAACAATTTGTGCAGTCATCAGTAATTGTATGGGCCACGATTTCACCTCCTTGTTAGATTAGCTTGCCGTACAGCAAAGCGGAGAGTGGTGTAACATACCGCTTTTTAAATGTCCAGCAAAGAAATCGACCCACCGGAAAATCCCCTGCACATATTTTGTTGAATTCATTTAGTGTTCCGTGTATATATCAAAAACAGTTTTATTACAGCTAGTTATTTTAGTTTCGGTGTTATTTTTTTACTGAAATTATAACTTGATTACTGATTTAATTTGAGGGGGAAAGCACATGATTATCATGGCATTAAATTGCGGCAGCTCATCAGTAAAATACCAGCTTTTTGACTGGCAGAGAATGGAGGTTGTCGCCAAAGGGATGGTGGAGCGCGTCATTATTGGTGGTTCCTTTATCATGCATGAAATCCCCGGCCGTGAAAATTACCACCATGAGCAGGAGTGCGCCAATCATCAGGAAGCAATCGATCTGGTCATCAAGACAGTGACAGACCCGGTTCACGGCGTTCTGAAAAGTGTCGCTGAAATCTCCGCCGTCGGCCACCGCGTGGTACATGGCGGCGAGAAATTCACCTGTTCAGTCATGATCGACGAAAAAGTTCTGGATGCCGTTAAAGAGGTGCAGCACCTGGCACCGCTACACAACCCGCCGAATATCGAAGGGATCGAAGCTGCCCAGGCCTTGATGCCGACCGTTCCGCACATCGCCATTTTTGATACCGCGTTTCATCAGACCATGCCGGAGCACGCCTATATCTACCCGCTTCCCTACGAATGGTATGAAAAGTATCAGGTACGGCGCTACGGTTTCCACGGCACGTCACATCTGTACGTTTCCAAACGGGCGGCCGTTCTACTCGGCAAGGACCCGAAAGACACCAACATCGTCAGTATGCACATCGGCAACGGTGTTTCTCACTGCGCCATAAAAAATGGCATTTCTGTTGATACCACCATGGGACTGACTCCGCTGGAGGGAGCGGTCATGGGAACCCGCTGCGGCGATATCGACCCGGCCATCCCCGCCTTCATGATGCAGAGGAATAACCTCTCCGCCAAGGAGATTGACAGCATTCTCAACAAAAAAAGCGGCGTCATGGGCATTACCGGACGCTTCACCGACCGCCGTGATGTTATTGAGCATGCCAATGCCGGCGATAAACGCTGCAAATTGTCGCTGGACATTGAAGCGTACCGTTTGAAAAAATATATCGGTGCCTACATGGCCGCCGTCGGCAAGCTTGATGCGGTTGTTTTCACCGCCGGCGTTGGAGAAATGGGCGCTGCCATCCGCGAAAAAGCCATCGAAGGGCTTGAGCATATCGGCATCATTCTGGACCGTGAGCGGAACAACAATTCTATGACCCGTAAACGGGAAAACCTGATTACCACCGACGACTCACCGGTCAAGGTATTCGTCATTCCGACCGATGAGGAACTGGTTTTCACTGAAGACGTTGTCGGCATACTGAACGGCACCTATACCGACCATATGCAGTTTGAATATTCGTTTGCCAAGGCGGATTTTGTCAGAAAATAATCTCCCCCCGCTTGGAGCACACACAAAAAAACCGGCGCTGCGCCGGTTTTTTTGTGTGTGAAATGAAATGTTTAGAAGGTTTTGGTGATCTCCCGGATCAACGATGTTGCATAGGACCCTTTCGGCAGCGTGAACTCAACCGTAACCGCTTCCCCTGAAGCGCTCAAGGAAAGATCCCCCGGAGGAACCCGTAAGGGCCGCCGCTCCCCCTCCATCCGCAAACCACCCGGCAGATCAAACTGTGATAGCTCCAACCCCGATCCGGCCAGAATAGTATCTTCAAGCTCCCGCACCGCACCTTCGGGCTGTTTCATTTTGCAGCCGAACATCGGCCCGCTGGCCGAGATTTCAAACGCCGCCGCCCGTTCCTCTTCTACTGCGGCATCTTCAACAAGAAAACAGGCGCCGTTGACATGCTTGCACGCCAGATCTCCATTCATCAACCGGTCGAGACCGTCAATACGGCGCGCCACCACCTGATCGAACAAAAACGATTGCGCGGCGGAAAGGTACATCTTTTTCAATCGAGGATGAACTGCGGAAAACGCTTTTTCATATTCTTCCGGACGGGCCACCAGTCGCTGCAGCACGTCACGCTCACTGCGGCAGTGTCGCGGCATGAGCCGGAGTGCTTCAGCCGTGTCCCCCTGCCGGTATGCAGAGATCGCAGCGGACCATTCCTCATCCCGTATCGCATCCGGATCACCGATCAGCCTTGCTACGCACTCCTGCCAATCCCGCCGCAGCATGGCGGCACCGATCAGGTGTGAATTGCCCTGCGCTCCGTAGCGCTGAGAGCCGAAGTAGTTTGGCACGCCGCGCTTCCGGAGTATTTCCACGATTGCCGGAATGAACTCTGCCGCTGCAGCGGAAACACCTCTGATAACGATGCGGAAACGATTCCCCTTAAGATGCCCCACCTTCAGCTTGTTGGAGTGGCGTTCTGCTGAAAGAATCCTGATGCCATCAAGATCCAGAGCGAGAGCCCTCTCCGGCGCAATCCGCTGGACTGAAAACGTTTGACGGGTAACCCCGACCGCATCTTTCATCCCTGCATACCCGATATCACGTTCCTGAATTTTCAGCCCCTGAGCCATGCGACGAAGGGCCTCCAGAGTTGTGATGCCGCGCTTTTCGAGAGCAATGTACAGATGCTCACCGGAGCCACAGGGAGTATATGAAGGGATTTCCTCAACAAAAAAATCATCCGGCGCCTCTTTGATGCTGCCGCCGATTCCCGATATGCCGGAGGTCAGATATGGCTGGAGATTCTGATTGCTCATCGTACCGCTCCACTCTGCCGCAACGCCTCGTACAGCACTATTCCGGCCGAGGTTGAAAGATTGAGGCTGCGCACCTTTTCCGACGGCATCGGAATAGTGAAAGAAGTGTCCGGGTTAGCGGCCAGAAGTTCTTCCGGCAATCCCCTGGTTTCCTTACCAAAAACAATAAAGTCGCCCGGCTGGAAACCGGCTTCCAGATAGCTCCTGTCAACCTTGGTGCTGAGATAGAAAAAGCGTGCCCCGGGAACTGAAGCGTGCAGCGTTTCCAGGTCGGGCCACTGCTTCAGGGCAACGAACTCCCAGTAATCAAGACCGGCACGCTTGAGGTAGCGGTCATCAAGGGAGAAACCAAGCTTCCCCACCAGATGCAGAACCGTTCCGGTGGCAGCGCATAACCGGGCGATATTGCCGGTGTTGGGCGGTATTTCAGGTTCAATCAGTACGATATTAAATGGCTTCATGGCTCAACGGTATACCACTATTTACCGCTGCCGTGCTTGCATTTTTTTCTCTTCAGGGATATATATGTAGCGTTGAAAATCCACTGTTTCCGGAGATATGGTCATGAAGATTATTGTAACTGATGAAGTTTCAGCGGAGGGTTTGGCGCTCCTGACCCAGGAACCCCGCATACAGCTTGATGTACGGCTCGGCTTGAGTAAAGAAGAGCTGTTGGCGACCATTGGTGATTATGACGTCATCATCACCCGCAGCGGCACGACGGTGGACAAGGCGCTGCTTGATGCGGCCGTCCGCCTGAAAATGGTGGCACGGGCCGGCGTCGGCATTGATAATGTGGATGTTGATTATGCCAGTTCCAAGGGTGTCATCGTTGTCAACGCTCCGTTCGGCAATACCAACAGCGCCGCAGAGCATACCATGGCACTGCTGCTTTCATTCTGCCGTAATGTTCCAATCGCTAATAACAGCCTGAAAGCGGGAGAGTGGAAACGGGGCCCTTTCACCGGTTACGAACTGAAGGGTAAAGTGGCCGGAGTTATCGGCATCGGCAAAGTCG
>CAINRC010000090.1 GCA_903852495.1 uncultured Geobacteraceae bacterium
GTATCAGCAGAAGACAAAGACAACAGTAAAGTAAACACCGGTAATTTGCTTGAACAAGTTCTGAACAGGGAGAACCTGAACCTTGCTTATAAACGGGTTAAGAAGAACGATGGCAGCCATGGAGTAGACGGGATGAAAGTGGATGAACTTCTGCGTTACCTTAAACAATATGGCGAAAGTCTCAAGCAAGATTTACTGGCAGGGAAGTACAAACCGCAACCGGTACGCAGGGTAGAAATACCCAAGCCGGATGGCGGGATAAGACTGTTGGGTATCCCCGCAGCAATTGACCGGATGATACAACAGGCGATAGCACAGGTATTGTCCCCGATATTCGAGAAAGAATTCTCTAACCACAGCTACGGCTTTCGCCCCGGGCGTAATGCGCACCAAGCCATAAAACAGGCAGAAGCGTATATAAACGAGGGGTATAAGATAGTTGTAGATATCGACTTGGAGAAATTCTTTGGTGCGCCAGGCAAAGCTTGGCAACTTCAGCGGGTGCAATTCCCGTCTCAGAAAGAGCAGGCCAGCTCACTGAGGATCGAGTCTTGGATTTGTAAAGGTAACGATACAAGTTAAGCGTAGACAGAGCGATGACCAGGCCGTAACGCAAGTGAAGCGATTGAGCCTCGTGATTTTGAAACCGGAAGCCGACAGAATCGAAAATCTTGGAAGGCTATAGTATGTATGCGTTCATGGCAAGCATGCAGGAGATTCCGGCGGGGTCTGAGAGCACGGCATGGCAGAAACGGAGATGTCAGGAACCTGGGAGATCCATTGGAATCCTGAATCAGGTATACCAGACTGAGACACATTCAAAGAACGGTAAAAGTTCCAATGGAAGTCGGACTTACTGGTAGTACTCAGAGTGTGGGAAAGCCACATACAAGGGGAAGCGGTAAGCAGTATAAACACGGTTAAACGAAACATGTACCTTACGCAGAGAAGGAAACAACATGAAAACAAAACTTGAACGTGTGGCCGAGAAGGCAACATCAGATCACAGGGTAAAGTTCACCTCTTTAGCCCACTTGCTTTCGGAAGAATTTCTGGCCGAGACATGGCAAAAGCTAAACAAGAGGGGAGCAGCCGGAGTTGATCGTGAGACCATCGAGGAGTTTCAGAACAATCTGCAAGATCGAATCATGAACTTGCATGAACGGATTAAGAGCGGGCGCTATAAAGCGCCGCCTGTAAGAAGGGCATGGATTCCAAATGGAGAAGGTAAACTTCGACCACTGGGAATACCCACTGTGGAAGACAGACTCCTGCAGGCATCTGTGGCAAGAATCCTCAGTGCAATCTATGAACCGGACTTTCTGGACTGTTCATTTGGGTTCCGTCCGGGACGAAGTGCACACGATGCGCTCAGAAGGCTGAGAAGCTACATCATTGGGGGCAAAGTGATGCAAATATTCGAGGCGGATATCCGCTCCTACTTCGATCGGGTGAACCATGATTGGTTACGCAACATCATAGATTTTCACGTCGATAATAACCCGTACTCAACTATTTGATTTTTCTGCTCGTATCCTTGTTGGGCACAGATAATCAATGATTTACAAGTTTCATAGATGACCGGTTAATTTTGTGTATACGGGTAAATAAAATTACCGGTTTCCTTTATACCGTTTTTTATACTGATACTACCGGTTTTGTTAATTACACCTAAACATATGAACCATAAACTGTTAATAACTTTGCATGATTATGCTATTGTGATTATAGAATATTATAATATCTTTATCACGGTAGTAGTAAACAGTATATGGAACCATCTTCCTTCTTTCTTTTCCCGGGTAACGTGGCCCACAAACAATATGAAGCACTCAGGATGTATTTTATCGAAGGTAAAACAGCCCAGCAGGTATCTGAGCGGTTTGGGTATACCTATCGAGCCTTCACTTCACTGGTGGCCTTCTTTCGAAAAAAAATGGCCTCTGATATGAGCAGTTCCCTGTTCTTTGTCCAGAATCAGCCTGGTCGCAAGGTGTCCGAAGACGTGGAGGATGCGCGGTCCATGATTATCGAGATGAGGAAAAAGTACTATTCAGTCCCTGATATCAAGGTTACCCTGGATGCAGCAGGACACGTTTTATCAGAAAAGAACATCTACAACATCATTGCCTCAGAGGGATTCGCCCGTCTTCCCCGCAGAACCCGTTTGGTTCGCCAGCAATTAGACCGGATTGAGATGGTTGCTGAGAAAAGTGAAGCTTTATCGTTTGAAGCGGAAGAATTTAAAAGCTCCAATGCCGGGATCCTTGTCTTTCTCCCCCTGCTTAAGCGATATGGCATCGATGGGATCATTGGCCGATCGGCCTACCCCTCAACTTCTCAAATCAGTAAACTATCCTCCATCCTTTGCTTTCTGGCCCTGAAGTTGTCCAATCGCAGGCGATACTCTGCCGATGACACCTGGTGCATGGACCGGGGAATGGGATTGTTTGCCGGTTTGAATGTGCTTCCCAAGACAGCCTGGTTCACGTCATATTCCGACCGGGTAACTCCTGCCATGAACCGATTGCTGCTGCAACGACTTCATCAGTTATGGTTGAAGGAGGGATTATTGGAAGATACCATGAACCTTGATTTTACCACCATCCCGTATTGGGGTGATGACTCACACCTGGAAAACAACTGGTCAGGTAAACGGGGTAAAGCACTCGGCAGCATGCTCGCTGTATTGGCTCATGACCCCCAAAGTGGGTTGATTGATTATGGCAACGCGGATATTCTGCAAAAGGATGAAAGTGCCGTGATCCTGGAGTTCCTTGATTTTTATCGCCAGGGGAATCCATCTACTGATCCTTTGCAGTATCTGGTGTTTGACAGCAGGTTCACCAATTACGAGAACCTTGATAAACTAAACCGCTCCGGGGTCCAATTCATTACCATTCGCCGTCGCGGGCAGAAAATGATCGACCAGATCGAACAATTACCGGCAGCGGGCTGGAAAAGCGTGAAAGTAGAATGTGGTGGCAATAAACAAAGAACGCTTCGCGTATATGATGACCTGGTATTCTTAAAAGGCTATGAAGGAAAAATCAGGCAGATCATTATTACCGGTCACGGCAAGATAAAACCAGCCATCCTGATCACCAACGACCTTGACCTGCCCATTGAAAAGATCATCCGTAAATACTCCCGGCGTTGGATCGTTGAGAAAACCATTTCTGAGCAAATCGAATTCTTTCATCTCAACCTGGTGTCGTCTTCCATGGTCATCAAAGTTGATTTTGATTTGACCATGTCCATTCTGGCACATAATTTATACCGGATCCTTGCCAAAGACTTGGAACGGTATGAAAACTTCTCGGTGCAACGATTGTATGAAAAATTTGTGTTTAACGGTGCAGATATTAAGATTGAAAAACAGGAAATCAGAGTGCTGTTAAAAAAGAAAAGAACCCTACCACTCATCCTGGAAGCCATGCAGTACTTCTCAAAACAGAAATATAATTGGCTGGCCGGTAAAAAACTTATCTTTGAGGGGGCATCCTACTCGTAACAACTATACGGGTGGTTAATTACCGTGAAAATCGATGATCATACAAAATCTTATTTGAGATGGTATATCACTTTTAAGATTTCGGAGCATTAACAAAGTAGTAATGCCCATGTCCCCAAGTTTGTTGGGTAAATTGGGGATTGACCCGTAAACACTAAACATATAACTATGAAACAGATTGAAAC
>CAINRC010000091.1 GCA_903852495.1 uncultured Geobacteraceae bacterium
GGGCTCAGTTTATCACAGCCCGGATGGCCACTTGAAATTCCCCCACCCGTGGCCGGGTCAAAATCCCCCACCTTGAGTCGGCAGAACGGGGTTTGATTTAGCTTTTTTTCTTTTCTAATGCAAGTCTTTTAGAAGCCTCCTTGAGCCGGTAGCTTTTGCCTTCAAATTTCAGGAGATGACCTCTGTGTAACAGTCGGTCAAGAATGGCCGAAGCAGCCGCATTGTCGCCAAGTAGTTTTCCCCAATCCTCAATTGGCCTGTTTGAGGTGATCAGCGAGCTTTTCCGGTTGCGATAGCGATCCAGAATCACATCGAGCAGATCATCGGCAGCGGTTTGCGGCAGGCGTTTTTTCAGGAACAGATCATCGATAACCAGCAGATCGGAACCACAGAACAGCTTGAACAGTTTTTTGCGTCTTCCGGTTTGAGTAGCTTCAAAGATGTCTTCAAAGAAACACTGCGCTTCCCGGTAGGCAACCTGATAACCGGACTGGATTGCGGCATGTGAAACGGCCTTGGCAATGTGGCTTTTACCTGTGCCGGGATGGCCGATCAAAAGAGCATCATCGGCATTCTGCACAAACTTCCCGCTGATCAGCTCCAGAATCTCCTGTTTGGGCAGACGGGGATTATACGACCAGTCAAAATCCTGCATGATCTTTCGCTCGTCGAGACCGGAGTTGTTGAACCGCCGCTCAATCAAGCGCGAGTGACGGCAGTCCAGCTCATCTTGCACAAGCTGCGTCAGGACATCAAGCACGCTCATTGTGCCGCTTTGTTGTGCCTGCAGGCAGCGGGACTGCAGAGTCTGGGCCATGCCGTGCAGATACAGCGCCCGGAGTTGTTTTTCAACCTCTTCAATAGTTCTCATGATTACTCCTTTCACTGAAGCATATTAGGTTTACGGCCGTTGCCGGCCGCGTGGGTTTCAAAAAACAGGGCATAGTCCTGCGGTGAACGAATGAGGCTGTGCTCCTGGGTAAATTCGGCTGACGCTTTATCCTTTTTGGCCAAATCCGCTTCGGTAATATCTGTAACCAGTTTTCTGATGATTTTGCATGTGTAAATCCCCCGTTCCAGCGCAATCCGGGCAGCCTGCTCAATATGGACGGAACAGTGCTTGCGGGCAAGCGCGACAATGCCCCGCATGCGGCGATGCCCCAACCGTCCCTCTCCCTCAAACAGCTGTTTGCACAGTTTTTCCGTACAGGGGCCGATGGCGGCGGCCTGAGCCAGCAAGTAGCAAGTCTGACGTGAAGGGTTAAAAATGAGATCTTTCTCCTCCATGAAGACCATGCCTTTGCGGATGCCCTTCCTATGACGCCGTAAAACTTCCATCGTCCTGGGATCAATGATTTCAATCTCCTGATCATAAATGCGGACAATCACTTTGGTGTGCAGTCTGGCGGGCAATGCGGCGTAATAGCAGTCATGGACCTGAATGGTGCCGTCATCCTGCACCGTGCGGGTTTCCTGGGAGAAGTAGGGGAAGCTGCACAGGGGCAGCTCCCGAAGAAACGGTTTTTCTTCCGCAAACATCTCCTGGACCTGCCGTTTCATACGGCCGTGAATCCGTACGGCTGCCCAGCGCTCTTCCCAGTGCATCAGCCACTGATTCTGTTCTTCTATGCTTTCAAACCGGCGGCCTTTCAGTGCTGTGTTCTGGGTGTGCTGAATCGCGTTTTCAACGCTGCCCTTGCGGTCAGGATCTGCTACACGTGCCGGATCAGCTACAACGCCGTAATGAGCCAGCACAAGGGCATACAACGGGTTTAACTCCGGCTCATAGAGATCGGGCTTGATGACACCCTCCTTTAAGTTATCCAGAACCACGTAACTGGTGGAGCCCCCAAAATAGCGGAATGCCTCCTCGTGCAGTTTGGCCCAGACCACCTGGCTGGATTGCCAGACCACCTTTCTGAAACAGCGGCGGGAATACTTCAGCGTCATGACAAACAAGCGCGGGCGGCGGTATGTGTTTGTGCCGGGTTTGCGGGTAAGCGCACCCAGACCGTAGTCCACCTGGGCCTCCTCTCCGGGAGGAAACTCAAGCCGGTCATACTGGATGGGATTTTTTCTGCGCAGTGCACGGCAAAACCGTTTCACGCTGTTGTATTTATGCTCAAAGGCAAACCGCTCAACCAGATCCTGATAAATGGCTACGGCATTGCGCCCCAAACGTACCTGCTCCTCTATCCAGGGACGGTGCTCTTCACAGGCTGAACGGGCATGGGCCGGCATGGACTCTTCCTCATCTGCCGACCCCTTCGAAGCCGGTGGCCGGGGTGGGGGATTTTGGCTGGAACTATCCTCGGAGCCGGTGGCCACCCCGGGGGATTTTGACAGGCTGCCGGTAACCGGAACGTTACCTTCTGTAATACGGGCGTACTTGCGGATAGTCTTGCGATCCACGCGCACTTTGCGCCCGATCTCTCGCTGACTGACTCCATTGGTAAGTAGTGTAATTATCGCTGCTTTCTTGTTCGGTTGCAAAACGTTCATCCTTTCTCATCCTCCCATGTTCTATTGGTAAATGGGAGTTTGTAACGTTCTGCTGACCGCTTGTGAAGTTGTTTTAAAAAGCCTGCTTTTCAGACCTTAAAAACAACCATCGGGTGGAGGATTTTCAAGTGGCCACAAGTGGGGGAATTTGGGTGGCCATCGGGGATA
>CAINRC010000092.1 GCA_903852495.1 uncultured Geobacteraceae bacterium
AGAACCTGCTGATTTCATACAAAAGGAAGCACATTCATGAGAGACATAATCACCCTTGGTTGCACCGAGTGCAAACAGAGAAACTACACTACAACTAAAAACAAAAAAACGACTCCAGGTAAACTTGAGTTCAACAAGTTCTGTCGTTTTTGCCGTAAGCACACTCCGCACAAAGAAACAAAATAGCACGAACCGATTGTTGTTCGGATACAGGCCAGTAGCTCTAACTGGTAGAGCGCCGGTCTCCAAAACCGGATGTTGGGGGTTCGAATCCCTCCTGGCCTGCCACAAAACAATCGTTCTCGTTTAGAGAAATACTCAGTAGCCGAGAGCAATCGGTGGTCATAGTTTATTTGCCAGGAGCTTAGTGTGCAAAAAGTTATCGCTTTTTTTGAGTCAGTAAAACTTGAGCTTGAAAAGGTCACATGGCCGACACGCAAAGAAACAATAGCAACAACAGGCGTCGTTATTGTTATTGTTGTGCTGATTTCATTCTACCTTGGCGCTTGTGATTTAATTCTGGCCAAGCTGCTTCGTCTGATACTAGGGTAAAGGGTCAAGCTATGTCCATGAAATGGTATGGTGTACATACATATTCAAGCTTTGAAAACAAGGTTCGTCTGAACCTGCTTGAAACGATAAAAAACGAAGGTGTGGAGGATATGTTTGAAGAGATCCTCATACCGTGTGAAACCGTAGTCGAGCTCAAAAAAGGTGAGAAGAAGACCTCCTCCAGAAAGTTTTTTCCCGGATATATTCTGGTTAAGATGGAGTTGACCGACGAAACCTGGCATTTGGTAAAAGAAACGTCTAAAGTTACCGGCTTTGTCGGTGGCAACACCCCCTTTCCGATTGCCGATGAGGAAGTTAACAAAATTACCCGTCGCATGGAAGAGGGTGCAGAAAAACCCCGTCCGAAAGTTCTGTTTGAAGTTGGCGAAACCGTGCGTGTTGTTGACGGCCCGTTTCTTAACTTTTCAGGTGTTGTTGAAGATGTCAAACCAGACAAAGGTAAACTGCGTGTAACGGTAACAATTTTCGGCCGGGCAACACCTGTCGAACTGGAATTCATGCAGGTAGAAAAAAACTAGTCCATCAATCAGTCATTCATTTATGGAATGACAGGCATACGTTGTATATAAAGGAGCATTTATGGCAAAGAAGATAACCGGCTACATCAAGTTACAGGTACCAGCAGGCAAAGCTAATCCTTCGCCTCCAATCGGCCCTGCCCTGGGACAGCATGGTGTTAACATCATGGAATTCTGCAAGGCATTTAATGCCAAAACACAGGCTGATGAAGGTACTATCACGCCGGTTGTGATAACTGTTTATGCTGACAGGTCATTCACATTCATAACCAAAACACCTCCCGTGCCGGTTTTAATAAAAAAAGCTCTTGACCTTAAGAGCGGCTCTGCTGTGCCGAACAAGACAAAGGTTGGGAAACTGACCAAGGCACAGGTGGAAGAAATTGCTAAGAAAAAAATGCCAGACCTCAACGCCGCCTCCCTTGAAGCAGCTATGAGAACAGTCGAAGGTACTGCCCGCTCAATGGGCGTAGATATCGCCTAATCGTTACACTATCTATTAATCAAGATCCCTAGAGAGGTTGTATCATGTCAAAAAGCGCCAAGAAACATTCTGAAGCAATGTCAAAGATCGACAGAAACAAGGTTTATCAACTTGGGACTGCCGTTGATGTTGTAAAACAGACCGCTTACGCAAAATTTGATGAGACAGTCGATGTCGCTGTTAAACTGGGTGTTGACCCCCGCCACGCTGACCAGATGGTCCGCGGAGCAGTTGTCCTCCCGAACGGCCTCGGCAAAAATGTCCGCGTTCTTGTTTTTGCAAAAGGTGAAAAAGAGAAGGAAGCACTTGATGCCGGTGCTGATTACGTTGGATCAGACGATCTTGTTGCCAAAATCCAGGGCGGCTGGTTTGACTTTGATACAGCCATCGCAACCCCTGACATGATGGGTGTTGTCGGCAAAATCGGCAAGCTTCTCGGGCCGCGCGGCCTCATGCCGAACCCGAAGGTTGGTACTGTTACTTTTGAAGTCGGCAAAGCTGTTAAAGAATCGAAGGCTGGTAAAGTAGAGTTCCGTGTTGAAAAGGCCGGCATCATTCATGCTCCGGTCGGCAAAGTTTCATTTGATGCCGAAATGCTCAAGGGAAATTTACTTGCTCTTGTGGAAGCGCTGTTAAAAGCAAAACCATCAGCTGCAAAAGGAACTTATATCAAGAAAATTTCGCTTTCTTCCACAATGGGAGCGGGCATAAATCTTGATATCAGCGATGTAACTGCTCAGATTTAATTTATATTTTAGCCAAAGTCAAAGACAGCAGGCGCGCTCTAAAGCGCTTAATCCTATTACTGGACCTGCCGAGACTTGGGTTTCGCACGTAATTTGCGTTCCTGACTTTGGCCGGGGCCCTGCCCCACATACCAAAAGAAAGGAGGAAGTCGCTTGAACAAGAACACCAAACAGGAACTCGTCAACGAGATGCATGAGCGACTGACACGCGCCAAAGCTGTTTTTCTCGCTGATTTTCGCGGGATGAACGTAGGGCAGGCCACAACGCTCAGAAATGAGCTGCGGGCAGCGTCAGTCGAGTACAAAGTGTTTAAGAACACTTTGTTTGATCTGGCTGCCAAAGGCACTGACATTGAGTGCATCAGCCCGTTCCTTGCTGGTCCAACCGCCGTAGCCATAAGCTATGACGACCCGGCAAATGCGGCAAAAGTGCTGCATAAATTTGCAAAGGACCCACAAGGCAAATTCGTACTTAAAGCCGGCGTACTGAGTGGTAAACTGCTTGACCCCAAGCAGATCCAAGCATTGGCAGACCTGCCGTCGCGTGAGGTTCTTCTCGCTAAAATGCTCGGTTCCATGCAGGCACCTGCAACCAACTTTGTTGGTGTACTTGCCGCACTGCCCGGCTCACTAGTGCGCGTGCTTGATGCTATTCGTGTACAAAAATCAGCCAACTAATCTGCAGCAACTAACTTATTTACCACACTATTTCGGAGGTTTTACCAAATGTCTATTACTAAACAGGATGTAATCAGCTTTATCGAAAAAATGACTGTTCTTGACCTTGCTGAACTCGTTAAAGAACTTGAGGAAAAATTCGGCGTTTCAGCAGCAGCACCTGTTGCTGTTGCCGCAGCTGCAGGCCCTGCTGTTGCAGAAGCTGTTGAAGAGCAGACTGAATTTGATGTTATCCTTAAAGCTTGTGGCGCTAACAAAATCAACGTCATAAAAGTTGTCCGCGCGTTGACCAGCCTTGGGCTGAAAGAAGCCAAAGACGTTGTTGATGGAGCTCCTGGTGCAGTAAAAACCGGCGTTTCCAAGCAGGAAGCAGACGAAGCACTCAAGCAGCTTTTAGAAGCTGGCGCAGAAGCAGTTATCAAATAGCACCTCAAATTGTTGTCTTTATGAGAGCCAAGGTCGCCCGGAGCGGCCTTGGCTTGTGCTGTTTCGGCACGCTTTGATTACTAAACATTTCTGATATTCCAGCATGTTATACGTAATTATCTGGATCCAGTTACGATACCCGCCAAAGGAGAAGCCATGGCTTATTCTATTGCCAATAATCACCTCTTGCGTAAAAACTTTGCCAAGATAAAGAACATAATAGAAATCCCGAATCTGATAGACATTCAAAAAGATTCTTACCGACGTTTCCTGCAACAGGAAGTTTCGGCAGAGTCTCGTGCGAACACCGGTCTTGAGGCAGTTTTCAGGAGTGTTTTCCCGATTAAGGATTTTAGTGAAAGCGCTTCTCTCGAATATGTATCGTATGCGCTGAATAAGCCCAAGTACGATGTTGACGAGTGCCATCAGCGCGGCATGACCTATGCTGCGCCTATGAAGGTTAAAGTTCGTCTTGTGATCTGGGATGCCGGCAAAGATTCTACTGTCAAGGCGATCAAGGACATAAAAGAACAGGAAGTCTACTTTGGCGAAATTCCGCTGATGACTGATAATGGTACTTTTATTATCAACGGGACCGAGCGGGTTATTGTTAGTCAGCTTCACCGTTCACCAGGCGTATTTTTCGACCATGACAAAGGCAAAACCCATTCGAGCGGAAAGGTTCTCTACTCTGCTCGCGTAATTCCATACCGTGGTTCATGGCTTGATTTTGAATTTGACCATAAGGACATACTGTACGTACGCATAGATCGACGCAGAAAAATGCCTGCAACGGTTCTGCTTAAAGCGTTGGGCTATTCTGTTGAGCAACTGCTTAACTACTACTACAAAAGTGAAGAGATCATCATCGGCGCGGATTCGGTTGCCAAAAGCATCGAACCTGAGCTGCTTACGCTGCAAAAAACTATAGTTGACGTTACTGATCCTGTTAACGGTGAAATTCTTGTCAAAGCAAATCGTAAATACACCAAATCTTCCATTAAGAAGATGCAGGAACGCGGTATCAAATCAGTACCTGCAACTATTGAGGAAATTGTCGGCCGCTTCGCATCATCCGACATCGTCGACCCAACTACCGGTGAAATTATCGTTGAATGCAACGACGAAATCACCCTTGATCGTTTCAATGAAATTAAAGCTCGGGGAGTTTCCAGCTTTAAAGCATTGTATATCGACAACCTGCACATTACTTCGTCATTCCGCGACACATTGCTGATTGACAAAATCAATACCAGCGACGAGGGTCTGATTGAAATTTACCGGAGACTCCGCCCGGGAGATCCGCCAACTCTAAAAAGCTCACTGGCACTCTTCGACAATCTGTTTTTCAATCCAGAGCGTTATGACCTTTCAGCAGTAGGCCGCCTTAAGTTGAATTACAAACTTGGCCTTAAGGTATGGCAGGACTGCATGGTGTTAAACGCTCCAAGTATGCTGAGCAGCGAAGACGTTACCAGTTTCGAAGCATTGATTAACCGCCTGGCCCATTCGAGTGATCCTTTTGCTCAGTATCTGATGACACGTTTGCCGTCAGATCTTGCAAAGTCACTGAAAAAAGCTGAAGTAGGGCAGTCCGTTTCAGACAAACACAGAGACCAGCTCCTGCACGAACTAAATAATATCATTCGTGATAACGACTTTTTCCAGAAAGAACTTTTTGCATCATTCAATCTGTCAAAGGCCACCGTAAAGCTGTCAGAGGCAATCGATCAAGCCGGTTTTGACGAGAATCGCAGACAGATTGAAACGCTGCGCCGCAACAGGATGGTTTTCGAAGATCTGCTGAATCCGGAAATCAAGATTGCGGTAAAAAATGACATCCTTGAAATCGTCCGGTACCTTATTGAACTTAAAAACGGTCGCGGCTCCATTGATGATATCGATCATCTGGGTAATCGCCGCGTTCGCGCTGTTGGTGAACTGCTGGAAAACCAGTACCGCATCGGCCTGGTTCGCATGGAACGGGCTATTAAGGAGCGGATGAGCCTGCAGGAAGTAGAAAACCTCATGCCTCATGATCTGATCAATTCCAAGCCGGTTTCGGCCGTTGTGAAGGAATTCTTCGGTTCATCCCAGCTGTCACAGTTTATGGATCAGACGAATCCACTTTCCGAAGTAACCCACAAACGACGTCTTTCGGCACTTGGACCTGGGGGTCTGACCCGTGAGCGCGCCGGCTTCGAAGTCCGCGACGTTCACCCAACCCACTACGGCCGGGTATGCCCGATTGAAACTCCTGAGGGTCCGAACATCGGCCTTATCGCTTCCCTGTCGACCTACGCACGAATCAACGACCATGGTTTCGTTGAGACGCCGTATCGCATCGTACAGGAAGGCAAAGTGACCAACGAGGTACGTTTCTTCTCCGCTCTGGAAGAAGAGGGCCACGCCATCGCTCAGGCTAATGCTGAAGTGGATAAAGACGGCCGTTTCATCAATGACTACAACTCGGCTCGTAAAAGCGGTGAGTTTATCCTCGTACACCGAGATGAAATCGCACTTATGGACGTTGCCCCGATCCAGTTGGTTTCAGTAGCTGCGGCTCTGATTCCGTTCCTGGAAAACGATGACGCTAACCGTGCCCTCATGGGTTCAAACATGCAGCGTCAGGCAGTTCCGTTGCTGCGTGCCGATTCTCCGCTGGTCGGGACCGGAATGGAGCGCATTGTTGCACGTGACTCCGGTGTTTCTGTCATTGCCCGTCACAACGGTGAAGTTGAATCTGTAGATGCTGCACGCATAGTCGTGAAAATCGATGAAAATGAAATTGATGAAAACGGCACCGGCGTTGATATCTATAACCTGATAAAGTTTGCCCGTTCCAACCAGAACACCTGCATCAACAACAAGCCGGTAGTCAAGGTTGGCGACAAGGTAAAACGCGGCGCAGTAATTGCCGATGGACCGTCAACCGACATGGGCGAACTCGCCCTTGGACAGAACATCGTCGTTGCCTTCATGCCGTGGGGCGGCTACAACTACGAGGATTCGATTCTCATTTCCGAGAAACTGATCAAGGATGATCGGTATACTTCTATTCATATTGAAGAATTTGAGTGCGTTGCCCGGGATACAAAACTCGGCAAAGAAGAAATCACTTCGGACATTCCAAACCTTGGCGAGGAAACTCTCAAGGATCTTGATGAATCCGGTATTATCCGTATCGGTGCCGAAGTAAAACCAGGGGATATCCTGGTCGGCAAGATTACCCCGAAAGGTGAAACGCAACTTTCACCGGAAGAAAAACTTCTCCGCGCTATTTTCGGCGAAAAAGCGGGCGATGTGCGTGACACATCACTCACCGTACCGCCAGGCGTCGAGGGCACCGTTATTGGAGCCAAGATTTTCTCCCGTAAAGGAAATGATAAAGACTCACGCACCGAGCTGATTGAGAAAGCCGAAGAGGATAAACTCCGTAAGGATGAACAGGACGAGATCCGGATTATCCGTGACTCGGCTATCGGCAAGCTCAAAAGAATTTTGGTCGGCAAAACACTCGCGGTCAAACTTGAAGACAGCAAAGGAAATCTGATTCTCGCTAAAGGGAAAAAGATTACTGAAGAATCGCTGCAGTCCCTGGCCAGTTCAGTCTGGAGCACCATCTCCGTAAGTGATGACAGTGAAACTGATGACAAGGTACACCAGATTCTTGAGACCCTTAATCGTCAGATAGACCTGATTCACAACGTTTTCGAAGATAAGATCCAGAAACTGAAGCGCGGTGACGATCTGCCTCCGGGCGTCATCAAAATGGTCAAAATTTATATCTCGATCAAACGTAAACTGCAGGTCGGGGATAAGATGGCCGGCCGCCACGGTAACAAGGGTGTTGTTTCCCGTATTCTGCCGGAAGAAGATATGCCGTACATGGAAGATGGACGGCCTGTGGAGATCGTTCTCAACCCGCTCGGCGTTCCGTCACGTATGAACGTAGGCCAGATCCTTGAAACCCACCTGGGGTGGGCGGCAAAGGGTATTGGCTGGAAAATTGAGGACATGCTTGAAAAGCAGACCTCAGAAGAAAATTTAAAAACCTACCTGAAAGACGTTTATGGTGATGATGAAGTCGGTGCCTTTATTGATGCCCTTGATCGCACAGAACTGCTTAAGGTTGCCCGTCGCCTTCAGCGTGGTGTAGCAATGGCCTCCCCGGTTTTTGAGGGTGCCAGTGAAGCACAGATCAAGGCGATGCTTGCCAAGGCTGATTTCCATTCATCTGGGCAGGTCTGGCTGCGTGACGGTCGTACCGGAGACCGGTTTGCCAACAAGGTAACCGTCGGCGTAATGTACGTACTTAAACTTCATCATCTTGTCGACGACAAGATCCACGCTCGTTCTATCGGGCCATACAGCCTTGTGACTCAGCAGCCGCTGGGCGGCAAGGCACAGTTCGGCGGCCAGAGACTTGGCGAGATGGAGGTCTGGGCCATGGAAGCATACGGCGCAGCCCACGCTCTCCAGGAATTCCTCACCGTAAAATCGGATGATGTTTCCGGGCGTACCCGCATGTATGAGGCCATTGTCAAAGGCAAACATACTTTGGAACCGGGTCTGCCGGAATCGTTCAACGTCCTTATCAAGGAGCTTCAGTCCCTCTGCCTTGATGTTGACCTGCTTGAAGGTGATGAAGAGTAAAGATTTCCTGCCCGGGTCTGTACTATCAGACGTGCGGCTTCATACAAACGGAGGAAAGCATCGTGGAAGATTATTTCAGCTTTTTTGATAAACCAAAAGATCCACTCCACTTTTCAGCGATACGCATTTCTATCTCGTCTCCCGACAAAATTCGGGAGCGTTCTCACGGTGAAGTAAAAAAGCCTGAGACTATAAATTATCGTACGTTCAAACCTGAGCGGGACGGTCTTTTCTGCGCCAAAATATTTGGCCCGACAAAAGATTACGAGTGCAACTGCGGGAAATACAAACGGATGAAACATCGCGGCATCATTTGTGAAAAGTGCGGTGTTGAAGTTATCCCTTCGAAAGTCCGCCGTGAACGTCTGGGCCATATTGACCTTGCGACACCTGTTGCCCATATCTGGTTCCTGAAGTCACTGCCGTCACGCATCGGCAACCTGCTGGACATTACGCTGAAAGATCTGGAAAAAGTTCTGTATTTCGAGGGTTTCGTTATCAGTGACCCCAAGAATACCCCACTGCATTTCTGCGAAGTAATGTCCGAGGATAAATATATCCAGATGCAGCAGGAATACGGTTCTGATGCCTTTTCCGGCGGGATGGGTGCCGAGGCTATCAGAGAATGTCTCCGCGCTCTGGATCTGGAAGACCTTGCCGTGACCCTGCGTACCGAGATGGTGGAGTCCACCAGCGAAGCTAAACGTAAAAAAACAGCAAAGCGTCTGAAGGTTGTCGAGGCATTCCGTCACTCCGGCAATAAGCCGGAATGGATGATTCTTGAGTGTATTCCGGTTCTTCCTCCTGAGTTGCGCCCACTGGTGCCGCTTGACGGGGGCCGCTTTGCAACTTCGGATTTGAACGACCTGTATCGCCGTGTTATTAACCGTAATAACCGTTTGAAACGCCTTTGCGAACTGCAGGCACCAGAAGTTATTATCCGTAACGAAAAGCGTATGCTTCAGGAAGCGGTGGATGCTCTCTTTGACAACGGTCGCCGGGGACGTGCTATTGCAGGTCCAAACAAGCGCCCGCTCAAGTCACTTTCCGATATGCTCAAAGGAAAGTCAGGACGTTTCCGTCAGAACCTTCTTGGTAAGCGTGTTGATTACTCCGGCCGTTCCGTTATTGTTGTCGGGCCGGAACTTAAACTCCACCAGTGCGGTCTTCCCAAGAAAATGGCATTGGAACTGTTCAAGCCGTTTATCTACAACAAACTGGAAGAGCGTGGTTTCGTAACCACCATAAAAAGCGCCAAAAAAATGGTTGAAAAAGAGCGTCCGGAAGTATGGGACGTTTTGGAAGAGGTAATCAAAGAGCACCCCGTTATGCTCAACCGTGCTCCAACCCTTCACCGTCTCGGGATCCAGGCCTTTGAACCGGTTCTCATCGAAGGAAAAGCCATACAGTTACACCCGCTGGTCTGTACCGCATTCAACGCCGACTTCGACGGTGACCAGATGGCTGTCCATCTGCCGCTGTCAATCGAAAGTCAGGTTGAAGCCCGCGTGCTGATGATGTCCACAAACAACATCCTCTCTCCCGCTAACGGCAAGCCGATCATCGTACCCTCCCAGGACATGGTTCTCGGGGCCTACTATATGACCCGTGACAGGATTAACGCCAAGGGTGAATACTACCGACCGACCGAGGATGAATTGAAGGCGGGTGTAAATGTTTCCGGCTGTTTCTCTTCTCCGGAGGAAGTCAGAATTGCTTTTGATGCAGGCGAAATTGATATGCAGGCATTGATCAAAGTCCGCATGAAGAACCTGACAACCGATGAAAAAGCACAGATGGTTGACACCACTGCAGGCCGTATTCTGCTGCGTGATGTTCTCCCCGCTGCAGTCCCGTTTTCAACGATAAACAAGGTTATGACCAAAAAAGAACTGTCAAACCTTGTTGACACTTGCTATCGCTTGTCTGACAGCAAAGAGACCGTCCTTCTGGCTGACCGCCTTAAGGAAATCGGCTTTAAATATGCGAACCTGGCCGGTATTTCTATCTGTCTGGACGACATGGTCATACCTGAAGGCAAGCCGGCGATCATTGAAAAAGCCCATGAAGAGGTCACCGAAATTCAGAATCAGTACACCGAAGGTCTTATCACCGACGGCGAGAGATACAACAAAGTTATCGATATATGGGCAAAAGCTACGGAAGAGATTGCAACCGAGATGCTTGACAACCTTTCAAAAGAGATTGTCACCGCTCGTGACGGCAGCAAGATAGAAACATCGTCATTCAACGCCATCCATATGATGGCTGATTCCGGCGCTCGTGGTTCTGCCCAGCAGATCCGTCAGCTTGCCGGTATGCGTGGTTTGATGGCCAAGCCTTCCGGCGAGATCATCGAAACTCCGATTACAGCAAACTTCCGCGAAGGTTTGACTGTTCTTCAGTACTTCATCTCAACCCATGGTGCCCGTAAAGGTCTTGCTGATACGGCTCTTAAAACGGCTAACTCCGGTTACCTGACACGCCGACTGGTTGATGTTGCCCAGGACGCTATTATTACTGAAACCGACTGCGGCACACTGGACGGCCTGATTGTCTCCTCTCTCACAGAAGGCGGGGAAATTATCGAGCCTATTGGTGACCGTATTCTTGGCCGTGTTGCCCTTGACGACATTCACGATCCACTGACCGACGAAATACTGGTCGAAATGAATCAGGAAATCGATGAGTACCTGGTTAAACGGGTTGAAGATGCCGGTATCGAGAAGGTCAAGATCCGTTCCGTTCTTACCTGCCAGAGCAAGCGCGGCATTTGCGCCAAGTGTTACGGACGAGATCTTGCCCGTGGCCATAGTGTCAATATGGGTGAAGCGGTCGGCGTCATTGCCGCACAGTCCATCGGTGAGCCGGGAACACAGCTGACAATGCGTACCTTCCATATCGGTGGTACCGCATCACGTCACGCAGAGCAGACATCACTGGAAGCTCGTGCAGACGGTATAATCAACTACATAAACGTCAATACTGTTATCAACAATGATGGCCATCATATCGTTATGAATCGTAACGGTGAAATTGCCGTTATTGACGAAACCGGACGTGAACGCGAGAAATACACCGTAGTGTACGGTGCAAAAATCAAAATCGCTCCCGGTGGAGCGGTTAAACAGGGTGCAACGCTTGCTGAGTGGGACCCCTACACCATGCCGATTCTTACCGAAGTCGCCGGTCGGGTTAAGTTTGCCGATATCCTTGAAGGCGTAACCATGGAAGAGCAGCTTGATGATGTAACAGGCCTCTCCCGTAAGGTTATTATTGAAACCAAGGATACGGACAAACGTCCGAGAATCGCTATCAAGGACGCAACCGGAGAAGGCGGCGGCACCATTGGCCGTTACTTCCTGCCGGCTGGCGCCAATATTTCGGTTACTGACGACACCATTATCAGCGCCGGTGACATTATCGCCAAAATCCCGCGTGAAACCACCAAAACAAAGGATATTACCGGTGGTCTGCCGCGTGTTGCCGAACTGTTTGAAGCACGTAAGCCGAAAGACTTCGCCGTTATCACGGAGATCGATGGCCGTGTGTCATACGGTAAGGATGCCAAAGGTAAGCGGAAAGTTATCGTCACTCCGGAACTGGGCGAGCCGAAAGAATATCTGATTCCGAAAGGCAAGCATATCAGTGTACACGAAGGCGATCATGTTCGTGCCGGTGAACCTCTCATGGACGGTTCATCCAACCCGCATGACATCCTGCGAGTGCTTGGCGTTAAAGAGCTGGCCAAGTACCTGGTCGACGAAGTTCAGGAGGTGTATCGTCTCCAGGGCGTTAAGATCAATGACAAGCACATTGAGGTAATTGTACGTCAGATGCTGCGTCGTGTCCGTATCAAGGACACAGGCGACACAAACCTGCTGGTGGATGACCAGATTGAACGCTGGTTGTTTGAGCAGGAAAATGACAAGGCTTTCCGTGATGGAAAACGGCCTGCTGTTGCAGAACCGCTTCTGCTCGGAATAACGAAGGCATCGCTGTCAACCGAGTCATTCATTTCAGCCGCTTCATTCCAGGAAACGACAAAAGTCCTGACTCAGGCTGCAATTGAAGGAAAGATTGACCATCTGCGCGGTCTTAAAGAAAACGTCATCATGGGTAGGTTGATACCTGCAGGAACGGGGATAGCTCGTTATCGCAACTTACGTCTGGTTGCAGAGCCCCTTACTGCAAAAGAAGGCCAGGAAGCGGAAGCTGCTGACGGTACTGCGGCTGAAACTGATTTAGAAGCGGCTTGAACGACTGGACCGCTTGATTTAGCATAGATCTACGGCCGGAGGGGACCCCCTCCGGCCGTTTTTCGTTCACACCGCCCCACGCCCCTTCCCCACAAGTTTTTTCCAACTATTACCGGCCAGTTCAACCAATCCGTTCATCGTCCGGGTGTAGAACCGGGAGACCGGCATACTGTTTACCAGCAGCACCCCGTTTACCGTCTCGATAGAGACAGGATCACCGGTGGTGCAGCCAGACAACTGCGGGTAAAACTCTCCGGAGATACCAAACAGAAACTTGTAGGTAGAACCTTCAAATCGACAGGCGACTATGAGGATGACGATTTCCGGGATACCGGTTTTATGATGGCAGCGGACAGTCGCGGTAACAAAAGATCCGGCAACGGCAGTTCCTGAAGCCAGTAGAGATTCAAGGTTCACCCCTTTTGGCTTCATTGTGCCAAGAGAAGGGAGTCCCCACGGTTTGAACGGCTCATGGCTGCGCTTGTCGTAATGGTCACTCCGTTCAAGGAGCGTCACAACATTATTATTAATCGGCCCACCAATGGAGTGCGATAGTCCTGCAGAGAAACCTTTGTCCATGATCAGGCGGTGATTTTCAACAATCTGAACCATGCCAGTTGCGCCAAGTGGATGCCCCCTCCCCTTCAGTCCGCCGGTCATGTTGGTTGGAAAGGCGCCGTTTTCTCCGGTCAAAGAATCATCAAGCAGGGCATCCATTAACCGGTTTCTGCCGACGATACCAAGGTCCACCATGTTGATCGGCCCGAAACCGTTAAAAGGATCATGCATATTCACATGGAGCTTACCAGCAAATGACCTGATGTCCTTGATTCCTGCCATCCCGTATGCGTAACCGGCAGCGGCAACTGTAGCCGGGAAGGAATGAAAATAGTTCCGGTCGGCAATAGTCGGAATATCTGTAGCACTTCCCACACCGCTAACCCGGACATCCTGCGGGCGGGAAGTAAGGACAACGGCGGCAACGCCATCAGACATGGGGCAGAAATCATGGTAGCGTAACGGATACCAATACGGGTAATTTCTGCCGTCCGCGATCTGTAGGTAATAATCCTGTAGTTCGATCTGGAAATTCAGGTGAGCATCCGGATTTTTTGCGGCAAAACGCTGACTACGCTGAGTCAGAAGCGCTGAATAGGCGGTCCACTCTTCATCGGACAGCCCAAGATGCTCCTTGAGAGCACGGGCTACCAACCCGCCGCACGCCGGCATGGTCAAGCCGAATTCAGCTTCATCACGGTCAATCACCCCGGCAATGATGCGGGTAGACTCAAGGGTCGAAGCGTCACTCATCTTCTGCACACCCAGGGCGAGGACCGCATCATATCGCCCCGAAGCAACTTCCAGATACGCACTTTCAAAAGCCGAGGCACCTGAGGACGACGCCGTATCAACGAGTACTGACCGGGCGCCTGATATACCCAGTATGCCGGCGATTTTAGCCGCAGTATTGTCGACCCCGGAGAACGCCGCCGGGTTCTGGCTGCCGACGATAACCGCCTCAATATCGCGCTTCCGCACCGGACTGCCGTCAAACACCTTACCGCTCAATTCGGCTAATTCCAAAAAAGAGAGTTTTTCTCTTTCCTTGCCGTTATAGCACCCAACCGGCGCCATCCATGAAGCTGCAACATATACTGGTCGAGGTTCGAATTGTTGCGCCATGTGTACCCTCCCTCACGTGCAGATGGCTCTGCATTACGTCTTATACATACTATCAGAAACCACAGCCCCCGCCATTTTTCTGATGATATTTCTGATGATACGCCTCAGCCTCCCAAAAAACAGCGGCGGGCACAATCTGGGTTGCGATGGTACGGCGAAAGGTATTCCTGTTTTCATGTCCGGCACGGGACGTAAGTGCCCATGTGTGCTGTTCTTCTGAATGGTAAAATATCGCCGAGCGATACTGCTCGCCAAAATCAACTCCCTGCCGGTTAACTTGCGTCGGGTCGTGGCACTCCCAGAAGTTGTTAAGCAGGGTGTCATAGCTTATCAGGGCAGGATCAAAGGTGACCTCAACCGCTTCAGCGTGCCCGGTATCACCGTTACAGACTTCACGATACGTAGGATTCTCTATCCGTCCACCGCAGTACCCAACTCTTGTTGCAACAACACCGGGCAGATTCAGGAAGACATCTTCAACCCCCCAGAAACACCCTGCCGCAAACGTAGCAATCTGAATCACTGCTCACCCCCCAAACAAAAAAGGGCCCCGAAGGGCCCCAGTTAATTTCACATCAATTTTTCCATTTCCTCTTCTGAAATGTCAAAGTTGGCATACACGTTCTGGACATCATCGTTGTCTTCCAACTTGTCCATCAACTTGAGCATGCTTTCGGCCTGCTTCCCTTCCAACTTGACCTGCGTCTGAGGAATCATGGTTATCTCGGCATTTGCATGTTTGAAACCTTTGGCAGCCAATGCCTCACGGACTTCAATAAAAGCAGACGGCTCAGAGGTTACTTCATAACAGTCGTCCTCCTCCGAAACATCCTCAGCACCCGCTTCGAGTGCCGCCTCAAAAAGCAGATCAAAATCAACGGACTTATCAAAGCCGATCAGCCCTTTTTTACTGAATATCCAGGAAACACAGCCCGCTTCACCCATGTTGCCGTTACTTTTGGAGAAAATACTGCGGATATCTGAAACGGAGCGATTCCGGTTGTCTGTCAACACTTCGACCAGCACGGCTGAACCGCCGGGGCCATACCCTTCATACACGATTTCCTCGTACGTGACCCCTTCCATGCCGCCGGCGCCCTTCTTGATTGCCCGTTCAATATTGTCTTTCGGCATGTTTTCAGCTTTTGCTTTATCTATGGCAGTTCTCAAGCGGGGGTTTGCGACCGGGTCACCGCCACCCAGTTTTGCCGCTACGGAAATTTCCTTGATGATCTTGGTAAAAACCTTACCACGCTTGGCGTCAGCAGCACCTTTTTTGTGTTTAATCGTACTCCACTTATTATGACCCGACATCGCTCCAACTCCTTTGGGAAAGTATATTTCAGAAGGTTGTTTTTGCCTAAAAAAGCGTGAAACTTTACCATGTAAGTGCAATCTCTGTCCAGAGGGAAGTTAATTGGGAAAAGGATTTACCTGACATGAAAAACACCAATAAATCGTCTAAATCATTTATATTTTTTCCATATCCCTGATGATATTACCTGAGGACTGTCTGCACTGTGGCAGAAAATCAGGCAACATGGATATCTATTACATATAAACGGGAAAATAGAGGTTGACAGTACCGCCTCTAATTCGCTATAAACTCCATTCACATTGGGCTATGGCGCGTTATCCAAGAGGCTAGGAGCCGGTCTGCAAAACCGTTAACGTCGGTTCGAATCCGACACGCGCCTCCATTAATACTGCAAAACTCCACATCATTCCAAAAGCTCTTGATCTTTCAAGGGCTTTTCTATTATTACCCCAGATGGCTCCGCATGCATTTTTTATGAATCCAGCCCTGTTTTGGAGCACGGTGGCACAGAGAAAACATTTAGATTGGTTCAGGACTAAATTCAATTACCTCTGCGTCTCTGTGTTGAACAGTTTTTAGCATACGTCTTCAATGAATTAAGCCCGCAGAGTCAATACTCTCTGCGGGCTTAATCGTTACTGCGGGTGTGGCGTCAGACATACCGCATCATCCGGTCACGCCCTGCGCCGCAAACTCCCCGGCGAATAGCCGAACTTCTTGCCAAAAGCCGTAATGAAATGATTAACGTGTGAATACCCCATATTCAGCGCCATGCTTTTCATCGGCACATCAGTATGCAACAGCGCCGCATGGGCTTCGTCGAGGCGCAAATCAGAAACATACTGGAAAATTGACGCCCCGTAGACACTCTTGAACTCTTCATTCAACACCCGCCCCGACATACCATACTGCCGGGCCAACTCGTCAAGAGCCGGCACCTTTCCCTGTAAGCGGGAAAGCTCCTCACGCAGTTGAAGCACCTGTTTGTGCTTCACCGTATCAGCACCTGTTTTTGCTTCTTCAACGTTTAGATGGCTCGCCAGGGCACCGACATATTCGAGCGCTTTTGACTGGGCGTGAAGCTTGCGCATCATGCCGGTGAGATGAGCAGGCATACACTCATCCAGGGAAACCGAAATATATGGCGGCACCGCACAAACAGCCGCCGCCGGAACTTCCCGCACATTCAGCGCCTCCAGCATGGCGTGAGCAGCCGACACTCCCAACAGGGTTTCAAGCATTGAAATACCGATTTTAAGCATGGTGACTTCAATGTCACAACTGCCATCCAGCATCGGCATATAATCCTGCCGGTCGACATACTCAAACAGGCTGCGCCCCTTGCCGAAGATGAAATCAATCCCCTGGCAGCGCTCTTTCAGGATGATCTGCCCGGTCCGGGCCGAAGAGACGATAAGAGTCGGTTCAGTCAGAACAACCTTCACATCAAAAAACGGCACAATCTGCCCCATCATTTTCGGCTCAAAATGGTGGGACCCGCGCGCAATATTCATACCTATGGCCAGCGAAAATAGCTCGATCCAGCCGCTGCCCATTTCCGGTGGCATGGGAATTTGAGTGCGGCTGTAGCCGTCATGTCCCTCTTCAAGAATGATCGGTGCCGAAGCACTGGAGGTAAGCCAATTAATGGTTGCTGTGGAGACAGGTGGTTTCATGGAGCGCATTCTACGCAAAATACTCAACATTGCAAGGGCACAGCGCGCTTATTCGTAGAAAATAGTCAGTTTTCCGTAGAATTACGCAGTGGCACTAATCTGGATGGCAGAGTAAATTTCCCCATTAACAATTTGACGCGCTGCAACTAACCGGAAACCATCCAAATAGCAACATTTCGGAGGCATAGAATGAAACAGGTAATCGCGGCACTGTGTTTAACCATTTTCCTGGGAGTTATTCCGGCCCTTGCCGCTCCGCCGGCAACAATCACCTATCAGGGGTACCTGACCGGTGCCGACAATGCGCCGCTCAATTCACCGGTTGTCATGACACTGTCGCTCTATACCGATTCGACCGGCGGAGCAGCACTCTGGAGTGAGCATCAAACCGGAATTGCGGTGGTCAACGGAGTCTACAGCGTCCTTATGGGAAGCATCACGCCAATCACCCTCCCGTTTGACACGGTCTATTATCTTGGTGTCGCGGTCGGCAGTGATCCGGAGATGACTCCCCGGCAGAAACTTTCCTCCGTACCCTACGCCTTTCGTGCCACCAGCGCCGACAAGCTCAATCATGCCTGCTCCGATGGCGAAGTTCTTAAATACAGTTCGGCGTCATCAAGCTGGAGTTGCGCTCTTGCCGTCGGACCTGCCGGTCCAGCAGGTTCTGGTGGTGCGACGGGTGCAACCGGCCCTCAGGGACTGCAAGGTGTTCCAGGGGTGGCGGGCGCAATCGGTGCCGTTGGCAGCAGCGGTCTAGACGGCAAAACCGTCCTGAACGGTGCCGGTGACCCTATAACTACTACTGCAGTCGGAGTTGTCGGTGACTTTTACATTGATACAACTAACAATAAAATCTACGGCCCTAAGACCGGTGTAAACTGGGTCGGAATTTCAGGCGTTTCACTGGTAGGCCCGACAGGTGCACCGGGTGCCGCTGGTGCTACAGGCTCTACTGGGGCAGTCGGCGCAACTGGAACAACTGGAACAACTGGAACAAACGGCGCCACTGGCGCAACCGGACCGCAAGGGGCAACCGGTTCTCAGGGTTCCGCCGGACAGACTATCATTGCCGGGCAGGCCGTTCTAAACGGTACAAGTGACCCCATCGAAACGGTTGGCATTAACGGCGAATTTTACATCAACACCACCACCAACGTACTCTGGGGCCCTAAAGCCGCTGGCGCCTGGCCGACAAGCGGAGTCAATATGATCGGCCCGGCAGGGTCGACAGGTAGCGCCGGGCCGCAGGGTTCAGCCGGCGTCAACGGTGCAACAGGCGCGCAAGGTGCGACCGGTTTAACCGGTGCTACCGGTTCTACTGGAGCGCAAGGGCCGCAGGGTGTTCAAGGTGTGCAAGGATCTGCCGGTCAGACCATAATTGCTGGCCAGGCCGTGCTGAATGGCACAATCGATCCAACCGCCGGTATCGGCATCAATGGCGAATTTTACATAAACACTGCCACCAACGTATTGTGGGGCCCTAAGGCAGCCGGCGCCTGGCCGTCCAGTGGCGTCAATATGATCGGACCGCAGGGGCAGCAGGGCATCCAGGGAGTTGCCGGATCGGCGGGAGCAAATGGCTCGACCGGTGCAACCGGGCCGCAAGGTCCCATCGGTCAGACCGGTGCAACGGGTGCCACCGGACCACAAGGGATAACCGGTTCACAGGGTTCCGCAGGACTGACCATTATTGCCGGGCAGGCTGTTCTTAATGGTGCAAGCAACCCCGTTGACACGGTTGGCATCGACGGTGAATTTTACATCAACACCACCACCAACGTACTCTGGGGCCCTAAGGCCTCCGGTACCTGGCCGTCCAGCGGCGTCAATATGATCGGTCCGTCAGGGTTGGACGGTGCCACCGGACCGCAGGGTCCAGCCGGAGTCAACGGAGCAGCCGGTGCGCAAGGTGTAGCCGGTTTGAATGGTGCTACCGGCGCCACCGGTGCTACCGGGGCGCAAGGGGTGCAGGGCATTCAGGGCACTCAGGGTGTGCAAGGATCTGCCGGTCAGACCATCATTGCCGGTCAGGCCGTACTGAACGGCATAATCGATCCTGTCGCCGGCGTCGGCATCAATGGCGAATTTTACATCAACACCACCACCAACGTTCTGTGGGGACCCAAAGCAGCCGGTGCCTGGCCTGCCAGCGGCGTCAATATGATCGGACCGCAGGGGATGCAGGGTATCCAGGGTGTTGTGGGTCCGGCGGGAGCAACCGGCCCGGCCGGAGCGGCAGGGACAACAAACGCCAGCAACATTTCCACCGGCACACTTGCTGTAGCTAACGGAGGTACGGGGGCAACGACCCTGACGGTCAACAACGTTCTGCTGGGTAACGGTACCAGTGCGCTACAGGCCGTGGCGCCCGGAACCACAGGGAACGTGCTGACTTCCAACGGGAGTACCTGGACAAGCTCGCCTGCATCCGGAGGAGGGGGCACCAGTCTGCCTTCCCAGACCGGCAACAGCGGCAAGGTCCTGACGACCAACGGGACGGCCGCCGCCTGGGGTTCGGCTGCCAGCAGTCTGACCACCGTGCCCACGGGGCAGCTCTACGCAAACACAGCCGGTGGCGCCAGCACCCTGACGAATGTGACCACGGGCTACTACAACTCTGCCTTTGGTCGTGCGGCCCTGACCACCTTGACCACCGGCCAGAACAACTCCGGGTTCGGAGAATCGTCCCTTAGTTCTTTGACGACAGGCCTGAACAATACCGCCTCGGGGGCCAGCTCCCTGACGGCCTTGACCACCGGCGGCTCCAACGTCGCGGTCGGGTTTGGTTCGGGCCTTGGCCTTAAGACAGGCTCCAGCAACGTCGCCGTCGGCGCCACGGCCATGCAGCTCGCCGGCGTGAACGCGGGCAGCGATGTGGCTGTGGGCTACTCCGCCCTGCAGCATGCCTCGGGCGACAACAACACTGCCGTCGGCACCTACGCCATGTTCCAGACCGGCTTCTCGGGTTCAGGCAATGTCGGCCTGGGCCGGAGCACCGGGACCATCCTGACCACGGGCAGCTACAACACGTACCTGGGCTACGCCGCCAACAGCACCGCGACCGGTGGCATGAACCAGATCGCCATCGGGTCCGGCGCCACCGCCAACGCGGACAACCAGCTGATGCTGGGAGGCCCGGGAGCTGCCGGATCATTCAATGCCGCCCTGACCCAAGTGGTCCCCGGCCTGAACAACTCCGCCACCCTGGGCTCCAGCACCAATGCCTGGAAGGGCCTCTACCTCGCCGCCACCAGCGGCACCAACACCATTGGCGTTACGGCCCCCGCCACCGTGGCTTCCGCTTACACCCTCACCCTGCCAGGTACGGCGGGGAGCGCCAGTCAGGTGCTTACCACCAACGGCAGTGGTGTCCTCTCCTGGACCACACCGTCCGGCGGCAGCGGCGGTGTCACCAGCGTGACCGGTACCTCTCCCGTCACGGTCACCGGCACCACCACGCCCGTCATCAGCCTGGGCACGGTGGGCGTCGCCAACGGCGGCACGGGGCTGACCAATGTCGGCAGCACCGGGCAGGTACTGACTGTCGTCAGCGGGGCACCCGCCTGGTCAACCCCTGCCTCCGGCGGTGGCGGCTGGACCACCACCACGAACGACATCGCCAACAGCAACTCCGGCAATGTCGGCATCGGCACGGGCGCCACGGCCCCGGCCTACAAGCTGGATGTGACCGGGGATGTGCGCCTCAGCGGTGCCCTCCGCCTGCCCTCCACGGACAGCGGGTTCACGAATGCTGTGATGGTGGACTACAACGGCACCCAGCAGCGCTTCCTGCACTTCGGCAACACTGGCTCCACGGCGGGCAACCTCTTTGTCGGGGTCGCTGCGGGTCCGACGAGCGGTATTACTGTCGGTACTGGCTACAACACCGGCTTCGGCACGAGTACTCTTCAGAGCGTCAGCAGCGGCAAGTATAACAACGCCCACGGCCAAGGTGCTCTTCAGGCTGTCGCCACCGGTTTGCGCAACAACGCCTTCGGTTATCAAGCTCTGGCGGGCGCAGATGGGTCCGATAATGTTGGCATCGGCGATAAGGCCCTACAGGCCCTCACCGGAACCTCCGGTACCAACAACGTCGCCATCGGCTCGAACGCGGGCAAGCTGATGACAAATGACCAGTACAACACCGCTGTCGGTGACAACGCCCTGAGCGGGTCGAACCCTGGTAGTAATAACATCGCCCTGGGGGCTTATTCCGGCAGCGCCATCACCGGCAGCAACAATATCGCCATTGGCCACAACGGCGGTTCCGGGGGCACCATCTACCTGGGCAACGCAGGAAACCACACCAAGACCTACATCGCCGGTATCAAGGATGTGACGCTCGCGGGCACACCAAAGACCGTGGTGATCGACACCACCACCGGCCAGTTGGGGGCCGTGGCCGCCAGCAGCGGCACCGTCACCAGCGTGGCTGCCTTGACACTGGGGACCACAGGAACGGATCTATCATCTTCCGTGGCCACGGACACCTCGACGCCGGTCATCACCCTGAATGTGCCGACCGCTTCCGCTGCGAACCGCGGTGCGCTGAGTGCCGCTGACTGGACCGCTTTCAACGGCAAGGCCTCCCTCGTCTCGCCCACCTTCACAACACCCATCCTTGGTGTTGCCACCGGGACATCTTTCAACAGCATAACCGGGATGTCATCGACAGCGACGGATATCAAGATCAATGGGACGCAGTCTGCCGGGTCATTGGCAACGGTTGCGAAGGCCGACCATGTCCACCCGACGGATACGACCCGCCAGGCTGCCGGCACGAATCTCACCAGCATCGGATCCTTGTCGAACGGCACGGGGTGGCTCAACAACAACGGGACGGGAACTTTCAGCTATTCCACTCCTTCCCTTTCGGCGCTGGGTGCGGCGGCTTCGGGCGCGAACGGCGACATCACGAGCACCACGGCCCTGAACAGCATCACCGCCGCCTCGGGCAACGCGCTGGCACTAACCACTCCCAACGCTAGCAGCGGCGCCGCCAGCGGAATCACCCTGACGGCGGGCAACGGGGCGGCCACAAATGGGAACGGCGGCAGCATCGTCCTTACCGCCGGCAGCAAGAACGGCAGCGGCTCGGATGGCAGCATCCAGCTTGCCAGTAGCACCACCCTGGCGGCGGGCAAGACCCTGGCCCTGAGCGGCTCCACCTCCGGGACGGCTACGCTCAAGGCTCCGGCCGCAGTCACCAGCTACACCCTGACCCTGCCCACCACCCTGGGAACCAGCGGCCAGGTGCTCAATACCACCGACGGTAGCGGCACCCTCGCCTGGACCACCCCGGTCTCGGGCAGCGTCACCAGTGTGGCGGCCTTAACCCTTGGGACCACAGGAACCGACCTCACTTCTTCCGTGGCTACAGACACCTCCACACCCGTCATCACCCTCAACGTGCCAACGGCTTCGGCCAGCAACCGAGGTGCGCTTAGCGCGGCGGACTGGTCCACCTTCAACGGCAAGCAGGCCGCGCTGACCAGTGGAACCAACCTCAAGACCGTGGGGGGCAACAGCCTCCTGGGATCGGGTGATGCCGGAGCCATCGGGATCGGCTATGGTGGCACTGGAGCGACGACAGCTTCGGCTGCCCTCAGCGCACTCGGAGGTGCCGCGAAGGGCGCGAACGGTGACATCACAAGCCTTACAGGGTTGACAACAGCGCTTTCTGTCGGCTACGGCGGCACGGGCGCAGCGACTGCCGCAATCAACACAGTGTTCGCAGGACCGTCATCAGGTTCGACAGGTGCCCCGAGCTTCCGCACCCTCGCTGCTGCCGACCTCGCTGCGGCCGTGTCACCAGGCACCTCCGGCAATGTCCTCACTTCGAATGGTTCTACCTGGGCCTCTGTCGCCTCTTCAGGTTTACCGACCCAGACTGCTAATCCCGGTAAGTATCTGACCACTGATGGCTCTGCCGCGTCCTGGGTGACACCACTGGCCGTCGGGCCGGATGCCAATCTGAACACCAAGGGCGGACTGAACGCCCTGAACAGTCTGAACCTGGCCGGTGGCTCTACCTACAACACCGCCGTGGGTAGTTCTGCTTTACAGAACTTGACGGGGAGTGCCACCAACCACTCAGCCAATAACAACACAGCCTTCGGGGCAGAGGCCCTGCTGAACCTGGCCGGTGGCGCAACTACATGGGTCGCCTATTCCAACATCGGGGTCGGCGCGAAGGCGGGATATGCTCTGGTAACCGGGACTGAAAACGTCGCGATTGGCTATCAGACGCTCTTCTCGGGAACGCCAGCGCAGACTGCAGCAAACAATGTCGCAGTGGGAACCCTGGCGCTGTACCAGGGCGGGGGGAGCGGGAATGTCGCCATCGGCGGCAGTGCACTCCAGGCGGGCATGGATGCGACCGCGAACAACAACACGGCCGTCGGTTCGTATGCGGGAGGCGGGGGAAGCGGCCCCTTTAGTGGCACCAACAACGTCTTCCTCGGATCGAATTCGGGCACGACCGCTTTTACTGCTAGCAACCAGATCGCCATTGGATATGGCGCCAGAGCCGGTGCTGCAAATCAGATGGTGCTAGGTGGTGACGGCTCGAGTTTCGACGCGCTCACGCAGGTCATTCCCGGCAAGAACAACTCAGCCAGCCTGGGCTCGACCACGAATGCCTGGACGGGGCTCACCCTCGCTGGCTCGACCTCGGGCTACATAGGGCTGCAGGCACCAGCCACACCAAGCGGCTACACGCTGACCCTTCCGACCACGGCGGGCACCGCCAATCAGGTGCTCACCACCAATGGCAGCGGCACGCTCTCCTGGGCCGCACCGGCGAGTGCCACGAATCTGGCGGGTGGGGTCGCAGGTGCGGTGCCCTACCAGTCGGCTACCGGCGTCAGCGGCTTCAGCGCAGCGGGTACCTCGGGCCAAGTGCTGGTGAGCGGCGGCACGGGTGCACCCACCTGGACCACCAATATCGCCGGGAACGCGGCCAATGTGACCGGCACGGTAGCCGTGGCCAACGGCGGCACGGGGCTGACCGCACTCGGCACGGCC
>CAINRC010000093.1 GCA_903852495.1 uncultured Geobacteraceae bacterium
AGATCGCTATGGGGAGTGACGGCATGCTGGTAGTGCCGAATAACCCGATCATTCCCTATATAGAAGGCGACGGTACTGGTGTCGACATCTGGAAAGCTTCGGTTCGTGTTTTCGATGCTGCCGTAGCAAAAGCTTACGGCGGCTCGAAAAAAATCAGCTGGATGGAAGTTTTTGCCGGCGAAAAGCCGTTTAACCGTTTCCGTGAGGAAATGGGAGACAATGCTTGGCTGCCGGATGAAACCGTTCAGGCTTTCAGGGAATTTTTGGTGGGGATAAAGGGGCCGCTGACCACTCCTATCGGCGGCGGTATTCGCTCTTTGAACGTTGCTCTCCGGCAGATACTTGATCTGTACACCTGCCTCCGGCCGATTCGTTATTTTCAAGGAGTCCCAACTCCGGTGAAACGCCCGGAAGATGTTGATATGGTGATCTTTCGAGAAAACTGTGAAGATATTTACGCCGGTATAGAGTGGATGACCGGGACGCCTGACTGCGAAAAGGTCATTAAGTTCCTGATCGAGGAAATGGGAGTCAGCAAGATCCGATTCCCGGAAAGTTCATCCATTGGCATTAAACCGATATCCCGTCACGGTTCAGAACGCCTGATCCGGGCCGCTATCCAGTATGCCCTGAACCACAAACGCAAATCGGTGACTATTGTCCACAAGGGCAATATCATGAAGTTTACCGAGGGAGCCTTCAAGGATTGGGGCTATGCACTGGCCACATCTGAGTTTCGCTCCAGAGTTGTTACAGAACGCGAATCATGGATAATCAACAATCAGGATCGTCATCCGACACTTTCTGTAGAAGAAAATGCTAAAATGATAGATCCTGGCTATGACATGATGTCCCCACAGCAGCGGGATGATATTCGGCGTGAGGTTGAAGCTGCTCTTACGCTGCTGCCGACCCATGGTAACGGCCAGTTGAAAAAGCTGCTGATGGTCAAGGACACGATTGCTGACATAACTCTTCAGCAGGTTCTGACCCGTGCCAAAGAATTTGATGTAGTTGCAACAATGAATCTGGAAGGCGATTTTCTTTCAGATGCCCTGGCTGCACAGGTGGGCGGTATCGGTATAGCTCCGGGTGCTAATATCAACTACGTTACCGGTCATGCCATTTTTGAGGCAACCCACGGCACCGCACCGAAATATGCGAACCTTGACAAAGTAAACCCTGGTTCAGTAATCCTTTCCGGTGTTATGATGCTCGAGTATATCGGCTGGCAGGAATCAGCCGATCTGATCGTCAAGAGTCTCGACAGAACTATTGGTCAAAAGCGGGTAACGTATGATTTTGAACGAATGATGCAGGGAGCTACGTTGCTTTCCTGTTCAGGCTTTGCCGAAGCTCTGATTGAAAATATGTAGGACAATGCATTTAGTAGAGGCTGGGATACACTCCCTGCCTTATTTTACAAACAAAAAAAAGAGGAGGTAAACAGTATGGCACGTAAAAAGATTTCTTTAATCGGTGGCGGACAGATTGGTGGCGTTCTTGCTCAGCTTTGTGCATTGCGCGAGCTTGGTGATGTTGTACTTTTTGACATCGTTGAAGGCCTTCCCCAGGGCAAGATGCTTGACATTGCTGAAGTCGGTCCGGTTGACCGTTACGATGTCAATCTGAAAGGCACCAACAGCTATGAAGACATCAAAGGTTCTGACGTTGTTATCGTAACTGCCGGCCTGCCGCGCAAACCGGGTATGAGCCGCGATGACCTGATCGAAGTCAACTCAAAAATCATGACTTCGGTTGCAGAAGGTATCAAAACTTTTGCACCAGATTCCATCATCATCGTAATCTCCAATCCACTTGATGCAATGGTTACACTCTGCCAGAAAATTACCGGTTTCCCCTACAACCGTGTTATCGGTCAGGCAGGTGTTCTCGATTCCGCTCGTTTTGCCAGCTTTATCGCCTGGGAACTTGGGGTTTCTGTTAAAGACGTTACCGCCATGACACTCGGCGGCCACGGTGATGACATGGTTCCTCTGGTTCGTTACGCAAGTGTTAACGGTATCCCTGTTACTGAGCTACTCGAGCAGAAATATGGTGCTGAAAAAGGTAAAGAAGTGATGGAAGCCATGGTTAAGCGTACTCGTGGTGCCGGCGGTGAAGTTGTTGCTCTGCTGAAAACCGGCTCAGCATTCTACTCACCTGCCTCTTCCGCTATTGCTATGGCAGAGTCGATCCTCAAGGATCAGAAACGCGTTCTGCCAACCTGCTGCTTCCTGCAGGGTGAGTTCGGAGTTAACGGATTCTACGTTGGTGTACCGGCTGTTTTGGGCGAGAAGGGCGTTGAGAACATCATTCAGTTCAAACTGGATGCTACAGAGCAGGCTATGATGGACAAATCAGTAGCCGCAGTAAAGGAACTTGTCAGCACCCTCAAGTAGTGATTGATTCCAGGTTTCTGGGAACTGGTGAAAGAAGGGTGGGGCTTTCCCCCCCTTCTTTTGCTACTTTTTGGAGCCTGTATTTACCACCTTTTAATACGGAAAAGGAGTCTTCCTAAGATGGAAAAAACATTGCCAAAAATTGAGATTATTGAGAAGTACTGCAAGGGGTGTCATATTTGTGTCGAGTTCTGTCCTAAAGACGTGCTTGAAATGAAGGGTTTCTATGCTTCCGTGAAGAATCTTGAAGCATGCATCAAATGTATGCAGTGCGAATTGCGCTGTCCCGATTTTGCTATCAAAGTCATAACCGAATAAATCTACAGGAGGAATGAACAGTGTCCAAAAAAGTAGCGTTTCTTCAGGGTAACGAAGCTGCTGCACACGGCGCATTATATGCCGGTTGCAACTTCTTCGGCGGTTACCCGATCACCCCCTCGACCGAAGTTGCCGAGGTTATGTCTATCGAACTGCCAAAGATCGGTGGAAAATTCATTCAAATGGAAGACGAGATCGGCGCCATGGCTGCCATCCTTGGTGCTTCTCTTGCCGGGTCAAAGGTTCTTACCTCCACATCCGGCCCCGGTCTGTCGCTGAAGCAGGAACTTATTGGCTATGGCTGCATCGCCGAGATTCCCTGTGTTGTGTACAACGTTATGCGTGGTGGCCCCTCCACCGGTATGCCGACAGGGCCGAGCCAATCAGACGTTATGTGCGCCAAGTGGGGCACTCACGGTGACCACCCGGCAATCTGCCTGACCCCGGCTTCCGTTCAGGAAACCTACGAAGAGGTTATCCGTGCGTTCAACCTCTCCGAAAAATATCGTACTCCGGTTATGGTTATGCCTGATGAGATCGTGGCTCATATGCGTGAGCGGATTGTTTTCCCTGAGCAGGGAGAGATTGAAGTTGTGCCACGCAAAACTCCGACCGTTCCGCCGGAACAATACAAACCGTACGACACCAGCTTCGGAGATGTACCGCCACTGGCAGCTTTCGGTTCCGGCTACAAGTTCCATGTAACCGGTCTCAACAAGATGCAGGATGGTTTCCCAACTACCAAAGCTGAGATCGTTCAGGCTGAAGAAGAACGCCAGGTCCGCAAGGTCGATGCAAATGTCGACGATATCGTCACTTTTGAAGAATATCTGCTGGATGATGCCGAAGTGCTGGTAGTAGCGTACGGTTCCACGTCGCGATCCGCCCGTTATGCAGTCAATATTGCTCGTGAACAGGGCATTAAGGCTGGCATGTTCCGCATCAAAACCTTCTGGCCGTTTCCTGACAAGCAGATTAAAGCGTTGGCGGGAAAAGTTAAGGGAATTGTCATTCCTGAGATGAACCTGGGGATGTGCTCACTCGAGCTGGAACGTTGTGCCCAGGGCAAAACTCCGGTACTCGGAATTTTCCGTGTTGACGGTGAACCAATCAATCCGGACCAGATCCTCGATAAGATCAAGGAGGTTAAATAGCCATGGCTTTTGATTACGAAAAATTTTTACGTCCCGGCAAGTTGCCCCACATCTGGTGCCCAGGCTGCGGCCACGGCATCGTCATGAAGGGGTTAATCCGCGCCATGGACACTCTGAAACTCAAAAAAGAGGAAACGGCGCTTGTATCCGGAATCGGTTGTGCGTCGCGTCTCCCCGGTTATATTGATTGCTGCACACTACACACAGCCCATGGCCGTGCTGCTGCATTTGCAACTGGCGTTAAACTGGCCAAGCCCGAAATGAATGTTATTCTGGTTGGTGGTGACGGTGACGGAACTGCAATCGGAGGCAACCACTTCATTCATGCCTGCCGCCGCAACATCGATATGACCTACATCATCATGAACAACTATATCTATGGAATGACCGGTGGACAGTTTTCACCCTGTACCCCAACCGGCCACAAGGCGTCCACCACTCCTTACGGCAACCCTGATCCCGGCTTTGATATTGCTAAGCTTGCGATTGGTGCCGGTGCAACTTTTGTTGCCCGTGGTACTGCATTCCATGCCAACCAGATCGACAAACTGATTGTGGAAGCTATCCAGCACAAAGGGTTCTCCGTAGTTGAAATTTTGGATGACTGCCCGACAACCTATGGTCGTCGTAACAAATACAAGTCTGTCATTGAAATGATGAATCGTCTTAAAGAAGTTGCGGTACCTGTCAAGGCGGCCGAAAAGATGACTGCTGAACAACTGCAGGGCAAGGTTCTGACTGGTGTTCTGTACAAGGACGATTCCAAGCCTGAGTATACTGCCGAGTACGCTAAAGTTATCGAGCGCGCCACGGCTGCCAAGTAACAATTACAGGAAAAGGAGCGATATATTCATGTCAAGATATGAACTCAGGTTTTCCGGTGCAGGTGGGCAGGGTCTGATCACCGCCGGGATCATTATGGCCAAAGCTGCTTCTATTTACGAAGGGAAGCAGGCTGTACAGTCGCAAAGCTACGGTCCTGAAGCCCGCGGCGGCGCATCAAAATCGGAAGTTATTATTTCAGACGGCCCCATTGACTACCCAAAAGCCACTACGGTTGATGCACTGCTGGCCATGACTCAGGAAGCGTGCGACAAGTACACCCACGACCTGAAAGATGGCGGTATTCTCCTGGTGGATTCCGATCTCGTCAAAAATCTTCCAAAAGGGAATTTCAAGGTTATTTCTTTCCCTATTATCAACACGGCCAAAACCGATGTTGGTCGTGAAATTGTTGCCAACATCGTCGCTCTCGGGGCAATGGTTGCCCTGACAGGGCAGGTCAGCCGTGAAAATGCTGAAAAAGCGGTTCTTTCAAGCGTTCCTGAAGCGTTTATTGAACTGAACAGAAAAGCATTTAGCATCGGCTATGAAAGGGCTCTGGCAGCAAGCGCCTAGTGATTGGCTGAGGAGCGGAAGCAAAGCGAATAAGCCGTCTCCATGAATTACATTGCATAATACAAAAGGCCCGATGTATGGACATCGGGCCTTTTGTGTCTGCTCGAAATCTCAAAAATGTTTATCTGACTTGCTGACACCGCTCCACAAATGTTAGAGTGGCGCGGAAATACGTTTTTTTACAAGTTAGAATTAAGTGGTAACTCTAAAAAAGGATAAAAAATGTATAAGTCCGAGTACATTTTCAGCGGTCACCTATGAAAACTCCTGCATGCTTTGATGCGCTGGTCCGCAACGGACTGGTGGATGAAGTCGTTTCCCGGCTGATGAGCGGCAAGGAAGCGGATGTGTATGTTGTCCAGTCAAAGGGTGAGCTTTGCTGCGCCAAAGTGTACAAAGACGCGAAAGTTCGCAGCTTCAGCCAGCAGGCGCAGTATCAGGAGGGCCGAAAGGGGCGCAACAGCCGGCAGGCTCGGGCCATACAGAAGAATACGAAGTTCGGTCGTAAGGAAGCTGAAAGCGCCTGGAAAAATGCTGAGGTTGAAGCCCTGAGAACGCTTTCAGCGGCCGGTGTACGGGTGCCTCACGTGTACAATTACATTGACGGTATTCTACTGATGGAGTTCATAGTCGATGAAAGCGGGAGCGCTGCCCCCCGGCTCAATGACATTCGTCTGACTGCATCTCAGGCCCGTGAATATCATCGAGAGGTGATAAAAAATATCGTACTCATGTTGTGTTCAGGGTTAATTCATGGCGATCTGTCCGAATATAATGTGCTTGTCGGACGTGACGGTTTGGTGATTATTGATTTGCCGCAGGCTGTCAACGCAGCCGGAAATAATAATGCCTGCAGTATGCTGGAGCGTGATGTGGAAAACATCACCGCCTATTTTGCCCGTTTTGCACCTGAACTTGCTTCAACAGATTTCGGGCGTGAAATCTGGAAACTGTATGCGAGTGGAGCTCTTAGTCCGGCTTCTGAATTGACAGGGCTTTTTATACAGTCTGATCGCCCGGCTGATGTGAAAGGGGTTATGCGCGAGATAGATTATGCAAGAATTCTGCATGAACGGACTCTGGCGAGAACTTCCCAGTTGTCTTGATTAAACGGTGCCACTGTGTGCAATAGCCTCTCCCCACTTAAAATAAAATCTCCAAAAATAATTAGTATAGTCATTCTGCTTGTGTGCGGCTGTACACTGCTTCACGCAAGGCTGGCTCTGGCTGAGGCGTTATACCGGCAATTCTCGCTGGGAGCCGGGAATCTTACTCAGGCACCCGCAGATGCCAAAGCCCCCGAACCGGGTATTGTGACGGCGAAATACGGCATCAAAATATCCAAGGATTTTATGCCGTACATGGGCACCGGGCTTGCCTATACTTATCAACCGGATGTCAGGTCTGGTGAAATGACAAAAGTCCAAACAGGGGTGGCAGCTCAGTTCGGGTTCAGTTATCTTTTCGATGCCAATTCCTCGCTGAAAATGGACTACAAATACCTCTCACTTCCTACCGATCTGCCGCGTGGCGACTCAAAAAGCACTCCGCAATCAATCGGTATCGGGTTTGACATCAAATTTTAAGTGAATACAATAAGGAAGTGTGGCCATGCCGCGATACATTGAGCCGGTATTTCGTCCTCCCAGCGAAGCGCGAAGTTTGATTTTTCAGATTACGGTTGGCTGTTCCCAAAATACGTGCAGGTTCTGTGGAATGTACAAGGGGAAGAGCTTCCATCTCCGTCCGCTGCAAGAAATCCTTGATGAAATAACTGAAATTCCTGAGGGCTACCGGGACCGGATTGAACGGGTCTTTCTTGCAGACGGCGATGCGCTGGTTTATCCATTCGCCCCTCTCTGCACAATCCTCGACACTTTGGTAAAAACTTTCCCCCGACTCAATCGAGTAGCTTCTTACGCTTCCCCCAACAGTCTGGTGAGCAAACGTCCAGAACAGCTGGCTGAACTGCGTTCAAGACGTCTCAAAATTTTGTATTTCGGTTTGGAGTCAGGCGATGATGAAACACTTCAGGTGGTTGACAAAGGTTTTGAGTCTGAACAGATGGCCGAGTTGGCACTTTTGGCCCGTGGGGCGGGGATGAAGCTTTCGGTTACCGCAATTCTTGGGTTGGCAGGTCGAGGTCGAAGCCTGCTGCACGCTAGGGCTACCGCATCATGGGTTAATCGGGTAAGCCCTGAATACTTCTCACTATTAACCATGTTCCACCGGCATAACGATGATTTTGTCCGAACCCTTCAGCAATGTACCCGTCGGGAGCTGATGCTGGAAACCCGGGAAATGCTCAGCAATCTGCACCCGAATAAAACAATCCTCCGTTCGAATCATGTGTCAAACTTTCTCAACCTGGCCGGCAGCTATCCGAAGGATCGGGAGCGGCTGATTGCCGATGTGGATTCTGCTCTTGAACTGGCCGCGCGGCGGCCAGGCTATCTGGATGAGGTCCCTTCATACCAGGAGGAGTACTACTAGCATAACCTCTTTTATCTTGCTGTTATATCGCCATAAATGCTACTTTGCCTCCACTTTATTTCCGTAAGTGGAGGTTTTTTGTGCGCGTATTTCGTTATCTGACAGCCGGTGAATCACACGGGCCTCAGCTGAGTGCAATTATTGAAGGGCTGCCGGCAGGGGTACATATATCTGTTGAGCCGCTGAATCATGATCTGGCACGGCGGCAGCAGGGATATGGCCGTGGTGACCGGATGAAAATCGAGAAAGATACGGCTCAGTTACTTTCCGGTGTCCGCTGGGGGGAAACTATCGGTGCTCCGGTGACCATTGTTGTAAAAAATCGCGACTGGGAAAACTGGTCCGAAAAGATGTCGACACTTCCGGAGTACCGTGATGATTCCATCGCGGTGACCCGTCCGCGCCCCGGTCATGCTGATCTCTCCGGCATGCTGAAGTATCATCACAATGATGCCCGCAACGTATTGGAACGCTCCAGTGCCCGTGAAACTGCCGTTCGTGTCGCCGTCGGCGCTGTGGCAAAGTCGCTGCTGGCAGAGTTTGGCATCAAGGTGGGTGGCTTTGTTGCGGAGCTTGGGGGAATCAGTGCGGTGACGCCGCAGGAACCGATGGAAACCCTGTGGCAAACGGCTGCAAACTCGGAAACGTTCTGCTGTGATCCGGTGGCTGAAATTGATATGAAGCGGGTTATTGATGCTGCTCAGTCAGGGGGCGATACATTGGGGGGCGTTGTCGAGGTCCAGGTTATTGGCGTTCCTCCCGGCCTGGGGAGCTATGTGCAGTGGGACCGCAAGCTGGATGGCCGTCTGGCAATGGCCCTGATGAGTGTACAGGCTATCAAGGGAGTAGAGGTGGGTATCGGTTTTGAGGCCGCCCGCCGCCCTGGATCACGAGTGCATGATGAAATATTCTACAAGGACGGCTATCAACGTCACAGCAATAATGCAGGAGGAATCGAAGGGGGGATGTCCAATGGCGAACCTATCGTCGTGCGGGCCGCCATGAAGCCGATTCCTACCCTTTACTCGCCGCTTCGGTCGGTGGATATGCGTACTCATGAACCGTTCGAAGCAACGGTCGAACGGTCGGATACCTGTGCTGTCCCGGCGGCGCTGGTGGTAGCGGAGGCGGTAGTGGCTATTGAAATTGCCAACGCTCTGCTGGAAAAATTCGGTGGTGATTCGATCGTTGAAATCCGACGGAATATTGAAGGATACCGGGAGCAGATTCGGACAGCCTGAACGGGAACAATAGTATTTCGTCGCCGATATTAGAATTGACACGGATGGGAAATCCGTGGAAGATGTCGCGGTAGTGATTCTGCGGCTTTTGGAGGAGTTTTCGAGTGAGCGTGCTGTCCGTTAATCTTGCCGAGAACAGCTATGAAATCGTCATAGAGCGTGGTTCCCTTGCTTCCCTTGGTCGTCGTTGCCGGACTGTCGGAATGAAAGGGATGGCTGCGGTGATTTCAAACCGGGCCGTGGCATCTCTGTATGGTTCTGTTGTGCAAGATTCTCTGGAGGCGGCCGGTTTTACTGTCGCCCGGATAGAGATGCCGGACGGGGAAGAATACAAAAACAGTGTATCTTTGGGCAGGATCTATGATGATTTTGCTGCGGCCGGTGTTGACCGCAGTTCCTTCGTGGTTGCGCTTGGCGGCGGTGTTGTGGGAGATGTGGCTGGCTTTGCCGCGGCAACGTGGATGAGGGGTATCCCTTTTGTTCAGGTACCAACCACGCTATTGGCCCAGGTGGATAGCAGTGTCGGCGGCAAGACCGGTATTGATCACCCGAGGGGAAAAAATCTCATCGGTGCCTTTTATCAGCCCCGATTGGTGTTGATTGATGTAAACACGCTTGCCACACTTGATCAGCGTCAGTACCGTGCCGGGCTTGCGGAGGTGATTAAGTACGGTGTGGTGTATGACCGCCCGTTTTTTGAATTTCTGGAGGCAAACAGAGCCGGGATTCTTGCTATGGAGCCAGAGTTCCTGATAGAGATTATCCATCGGTCCTGCACATTGAAGTCGCAGGTGGTTGAGGCCGACGAAAAGGAATCCGGTTTGCGCGCTATCCTGAATTATGGCCATACATTCGGCCATGCTTTTGAGGCTCTTTCCGGGTATCGTGGTCTGGTTCATGGTGAGGCGGTTGCGATAGGCATGGTGCTGGCGGTTAGGGTTTCGGCTGCTGAAGGTATGTGCAGTCAGGCTGATGTTTCGAGAGTTTTTGATCTCATCAGCCGGTACGGGCTCCCGGTCGAAATACCGCTCTATGATCGACAACAGCTTCTAAATTCCGTTGCCGCAGACAAAAAATCAAAAGGCGACAGTATTACCTTTATTTGCAACCGGGGCATCGGCATGTACGCCATGTCGCACCATACTCCCGAGGAGCTGCTGATGCTGAGCGGGCTGGAGGCGTGACCATGCGGGATTCAGCTTCATTCTGGACGGACATCAGAGACCTTGAGGAACAGCTGGACAAGGTGCCTGAGTCACTCTGCTTTTCCAGGTTGGCTGAGGTTTACCTTCAGGTTGGACTGGTCGGAGATGCACTTCATGTCGCACGCCTGGGGGTTCTCAAGCATCCCCGCTTTTTGTCCGGGCAACGAGTTCTTTCCCAGGCTTGCCATGCCAGTGGCTTGAATGATGAGGCGATGGCGGCATTGCAGCTCGTTACTGAAGCACTTCCTGAGGATATCGTTTCCCAAAAACTGCTGGGGCGCCTACTGGCCGAGTCGGGTAATAAGGGGGCGGCCTCCCTGGCTTTCCGGATAGCGCTGGAGTTTGCACCGGATGATGTGGAATGCCGGATCGAGTTTGAATCTCTTGAACGATCAGCAGGTGTTACAGAAACCTCTTATGCTGCCGATGATGTCGAGGACGATGAAGCGGTTATAGAAGGCCTTGAGATCTTTGAGGAGATTGAAATCCTAGATGAGTATCAGCCGGAACCAGAGTTGTGCTTTAAAACACCTCATTCCGGTGTCTCAGTGTCCACCAGCCATGATCCGCTAACTACCAGTACTCTGGCAGAGTTATACGTTTCACAGGGGTTTATCCGTAAAGCGCTTGAAATTTATCGGATGATTCTGGCTGGTAACCCTGAGGACCGGAGTATTGCAGCGCGGATAGACGAACTTGAAAAGCTCGAAGACCCGTCACCTGAAGATGCTGAAGAAATTGACGATACCTTTGAAGATGAAGCGGAAATTGAGATAGAGCCTCTCGAATTCGAATTCAGTATGGCGTCGCCGGAGCCTGAAAATATTCCTGTAGCGTGCGGCATGCTGGATGGCAATTTACCAGGGGAGACGGACAGAGTAATCTCCGTTCTTGATGGATGGCTTGACAATGTAAGCAGGATCAAGTCATGTCGTTAAGAGGAATACTGGACGACATTATCCAGAGTGTTGATGGCTCACTGGCTGCGATGATTATGGCCTACGACGGAATTGCAATTGATGAGGTTTCTGTTGAAATTTCGGAGTTTGACATTCCACTCATGTCTGTTGAATATGCGGCAGTACTTAAGGAAATAAAGCGTGCTGTTGATGTTATTAAAATTGGCGGTCTGGAAGAGGTTTCCATTACTACCGCCCGGATCTGTGTTGCGGTGAGGATACTTACGGATGATTATTTTGCAGTTCTTATTCTGAATCGTGACGGCAATATAGGTAAGGGGCGCTATATGCTCCAGCTTAAATCGTTTGAAATACAGAGGGAGCTTTCATAGCCATGAAATTTTTGATACTGCATGGACCTAACCTGAATTTGCTCGGTGTACGTGAACCTGGAGTTTACGGCAGCAAAACGCTGGCTGATATTAATTCTTCGCTGGAAGAACTGGCTGCTGTGCTGGGGTGCGAGCTTTCTATTTTCCAGTCCAACGGAGAAGGGGCGCTGGTCGACGCCATTCAGGCCGCTGCACTCGACTGTCGCGGTATATTGATCAATCCGGCCGCTTATACCCACACCAGCATTGCAATTAGAGATGCTCTGTCGGCTGTCGGGTTACCCTGCGTTGAGGTGCATCTCTCCAATATTCACCGCAGGGAAGAATTCCGTCACACCAGTCTTGTAGTCCCGATTGCAGTTGGTCAAATCTGTGGCTTTGGCCATGATAGCTACCTGCTGGGGCTGCGGGCATTATACAATCATGTAAAAAATAGATGAACATCGTGCGTATTTTTACCTGTATTATGCTATTACGTAAAAACAGTTTGTAGTCAGGGTTTCATTTATGCTAAAAAACAGGCGCTCTCGTCTGATACGATTCTTTGAAAAATACTCGCTTAATGCGCTGCTTATTACGGACCTGAGGAATATTCGGTATCTGTGTGGTTTCAGTGGTACTGAAGGGGCGCTTCTGGTGACAAAGGATCATGCTTGGTTTTTGTGTGATTCCCGGTATACCGCTCAGGCGGCTGATGAAGTAACAGGTGCTGAGATCAGGGAGTGCGCGGCAATTCGCATTGACACTGTTGTGGCCTTGGCGGATGAAAATGGTTTTGACCGTATTGGTTTTGAAGCATCTCATACGACCGTTAGCGCATTCCGGCGGATGACGGAAAAATTGCCGAACGTCAGCCTTGTGGAACTCGGCTCCGATTTTGATGAAATCCGGAGCTGTAAAGACAATACGGAAATAGAGCAGCTTGCCTTGGTTGCAGCACTTTCTTCAGCGGCGCTTGTTTCAGTGCTGGGAAGTATCAAACCGGGTGTCTCTGAACTTGACATAGCCCTGGCACTTGAACTTGAAATGCGGCGGCGTGGCGCAGACGGTAAAGCCTTTGATTTCATTGTTGCTTCCGGTGTACGGGGTGCCATGCCACACGGCAGGGCTAGTGACAAGATCATTCAGTCAGGTGAACTTGTCACAATCGACTTTGGCGCATTGAAAAATGGGTATCATTCCGATGAAACGGTAACCGTTGCCTGCGGAAAACCGGATTCGCGTGCCGTTGAAATTCACGCGATTGTTAGGGCCGCCCATGATCTAGCTATTGAGGCGGTCAGACCGGGTATCAGTTGCAAGGAACTTGATGAAGTTGCCCGATCATACATTTCCGGTAAAGGTTACGGCGAATATTTTGGGCATGGGTTGGGGCACGGCATAGGTCTTGAAATTCACGAAATGCCGTCGCTTTCCCCGCGAAGCACAGCCGTGCTGGAAGAGGGGATGGTTGTTACAATCGAGCCGGGTATTTATATTCCCGGTTTCGGTGGGGTGAGGGTCGAGGACACCGTTGTTGTTACCGGAGATGGCGGTCATGTAATTACCAACGTAGATAAACAGTTATTTTTTCTGTGATTCTGCCGTGATGTACGAAAGAAATTAGATGGGCCACTATCAGACTGTATGAAAAAGGAGACAAACCAAGATGGATATTAAAGATCTGAAACTGCTTATAAAACTTGTTACAGACACAGACATCACCGAATTCGAGATGGACAATTCCGACGAGAAGATTATTATCAAGCGGGGCCACAAACCGGAATTTGTCACCTATGCCGCCCCTGCGGTTCAGCAGTATGCAGCTCCCAGCTATCAGGCAGCTCCCCCCTCCGCTCCTGCGGCCGCTGCTCCGGTTGCTGCTCCTGCAGCAGAAGTCGGTGACACTCTGAATTCTCCAATTGTCGGGACCTTTTATGCGGCACCCGGCCCTGAAGCAGCTCCCTATGTTTCGGTTGGTCAGATCGTTGAAAAAGGGCAGGTCCTCTGTATCGTTGAGGCGATGAAGCTGATGAATGAGATTGAGGCCGAGTGCAAATGCAAGATCGTGAAAATCTGCAAAGAGAATGCACAGGCTGTCGAATACGGTGATCCACTGTTTGTCATCCAAAAACTTTAATTACATCTTAGAGCGGGGTTCGCCTTCATGTTTCATAAAGTACTTATAGCCAATCGCGGTGAAATTGCCGTAAGAATTATCAGGGCTTGCAAGGAACTGGGTATCAAGACGGTTGCTGTCTATTCCCAGGCAGACATCCATTCACTGCACGTCAAGCTTGCTGATGAGAGTGTTTGTATCGGGCCTGCTCCCAGTGCGCTGAGTTATCTTAATTTCAACGCCATCATCAGTGCAGCCGAACTGACTGACGCCGAGGCGATTCATCCCGGCTACGGTTTTCTGTCTGAAAACGCGAAGTTTGCCGAAGTATGCGAAAAATGCGGTATTACCTTCATTGGACCGACCGCTGAAAGCATGCGCATTATGGGCGACAAGATCAGTGCCCGTCAGGCTGTCATCAAGCAGGGTGTGCCAATTCTGCCCGGTACCAAAGAGGGTGTGCATTCCGTTGAGGAAGCGGTGAAAGTAGCCAAGGAAATCGGCTTTCCGGTTATCATCAAGGCCACTGCAGGCGGTGGCGGGCGCGGCATGAAAATTGTTCATTCACAGGCCGCTCTGCCGAATGCGTTTGCCACAGCCCGTGCCGAGGCTCAGTCTGGCTTTGGCAACCCGGAAGTATATATTGAACGATACTGCGAAAAGCCTCGCCACGTTGAGATCCAGATTCTGGGTGACAAACATGGTAATGTGATTCATCTGGGTGAACGTGACTGTTCTATCCAGCGTCGCCACCAGAAACTGATTGAAGAAGCCCCCTCAACGGTTGTTACGCCTGAAATTCGTAAAGCCATGGGTGATGCTGCCGTAAGAGCCGCGTCTGCAGTCGGTTATAACAGCGCCGGTACGGTTGAGTTTCTGGTGGATAAGCAGAATAATTTTTTCTTTATGGAAATGAATACGCGTATACAGGTTGAGCACCCGGTGACTGAAATGATAACCGGTGTTGACCTGGTTCGCGAGCAGATTAGATCCGCTGCCGGAATTCCGCTTCGCTATAAGCAGGAAGATATCAAGATAAGAGGTCACTCAATTGAGTGCCGTATCAATGCAGAAGATCCTTTCAAATTCACTCCCTGCCCTGGTAAAATCACGGCGTATCATCCGCCTGGTGGACTTGGCGTCCGGGTTGATTCGTTTGTGTATGACCAGTATTCCGTTGTACCGAATTATGATTCGTTGATCGGGAAACTGATTGTTCACGCTGATACCCGTGAGGAAGCGATCAAAAGGATGGCGCGTGCGCTTGACGAGTTCCGGATAGAGGGAATTAAGACGACTATCTTTTTTCATAAGCGTATTATGGCCCACAAGGATTTTATAGAAGGCGATATTGACACCTCTTTCCTTGAAAGAATAGTACTGGAGTAGATGCCATGGACTTTCCTGATGAGCTTAAGTATACTAAAGAGCATATATGGGTCAGGATTGAAAATGGTTCAGCAGTTATCGGCATAACTGATTTCGCTCAGGAAGAGTTGGGCACGGTCAGTGGCGTTGAGTTGCCTGAAGAAGGGGATGAAATAGAGCAGGACGATTCTATCGGCTCTATTGAAGCCCAAAAAACGGTAGCTTCGATTTATGCTCCTTTTAGCGGGACGGTCCGGAGCGTAAACAATGAAGCGTTAGATAACCCCGAGTTGCTCAATGATGACCCATACGACGGTGCCTGGCTGATTGAAGTTTCGCTTGACGATCCTGAAGAATTGAAAAACCTGCTGTCAGCAGAAGATTATGCTGATCACATTGAAAACAGGGATTAATTTCTGACATAAAGTATGCTATAAGGGCGGGGTCATTCAGTGATCCCGCCCTGTTTATTTGAAAGGAATATATTCTCGTGCGTATGCCCATACTGTTGCTGCTTTCACTGTTTATTCTGCCCACTGCTTTGGCCTATTCATCTGATGTGCCGCTGCCGCTTACTCTCAATGAAGCTATCCGCATGGCTGTTGAGAAAAACCTGGATGTCCGGGCTGAGCTTTACAATCCTGCTCAGTATGAGGCTGAAATTAACCGGAATCGGGCGATATATGACCCTTTACTTTCGCTGCAAACCAACTACACAGATTCTTCGTCTACAACTGTTACAACCAGCACCGGCATTCAAGCCACTAAATCCCAATCTCTGGATCTCAATTCCTCCCTCAGTCAGCTTTTTTGGACTGGAGGCACGGCTGCTCTCAAGTTCAATAACAACTATACTAATAGTAACAGCAGTATTATTGACTATTCAAGCCGTTGGCAAACCGGATTAGGCGCGAGTATCAGTCAGCCGCTTTTGAAAAATGTTGGACGTGAGGCGACTGAAATCGCTATCAATATTTCCCGTTATTCCAAGTTTGCTTCACTGGAGCGGTTCAATTCCCGTCTTCTCTCAACGGTGGCGCAGGTTCGCAATGAATATTATAAGCTATACAGCCTGCGGGAAGAGCGTGAGGTAAAAAAAGTTTCTTTGGAACTTGCGCGCAGGATCTTGCGCGAAACCGAAGCACGAGTTAAAGCCGGAGTGCTTCCCGCGATGGAGGTGCTTAATGCGGAATACGGTGCTGTAACCCGGGAAAAAGAACTTATTGATGCCGAGCGGGCTGTAAGCGATCAGGTTGATGTCCTCAGGCTACTGCTGCAGATGGATGCCACGGTGGGCGAGTTGCGTCCTGCTGATGTTCCGCCGCGTGATCTTGTTGCAACAGTTGAAAGTGATGCAATTCAGAAGGCATTGAATCGTCCGGATATTCGTGAGCAGAAGCGTAATCTGGAACTTGCCGAACTCCAGACAAAAAACCTGAATCAAAAAATCCGTCCTGATCTGAATCTTACAGCCTCCGTGCAACTGACAGGACTTGATAGTGCATATCAACGGAATATTGATAAGGTTTTTACCTTTGACTACCCGGTCTGGAGTGTGGGGCTCAAATTAGACTATCCACTTGGCAATGGCGTTGCCGAAAATGACTATCGAAAAAGCAGGTTGAAAACGGAACAGACTTCCCTGCAGTTACGTAGTCTTGAGGAAAGCTCGACTAAAGAAGTTAAAGCTGCGATTCGCGGTGTTGTCGTCGGTTATAAACAGATTGAAGTCACTGATCGCGGGAAAGTATTTGCGGAAGAGCGGCTACGTTCTTTTATGCGCAAAAATGAGGTCGGGTTGGCTACTACCAAAGATGTGCTGGATGTGGAAAATGATCTGGCTGTTTCCAAGAGCAATCAGATTAAAGCTGTTGTGGGGTATGCTAATGCCCTGACCACATTCTGGCAGGTGACTGGAGAACTTTTAGACCGGGAGGGAATCCGCGTGGTTGAGGGTGATGCAGACAAGCTGTACTCTGCGACCCATTGATGTTGAAAATCGGCCAAATAGAGTACGCAAACTGTACTCCGTTGTTCCATATGTTGCGAAAATATTTCCCCTGTACAGGGTATGAGTTTGTAAAGGGAGTTCCGGCCCTTCTCAATCGAATGCTTCTGGCGGGGGAAATTGATGTGTGTCCTTCCTCCTCCATTGAATATGCGTATCACCCTGAATGTTACAAAATCCTGCCGGAGCTTTCCATTTCAAGTGTCGGCGCGGTGGCAAGCGTACTACTCTTCTCCAAAGTTCCCATTGATCAACTGGATACCCGTAAAATTCTGCTCAGCTCCGAATCTGCAACCTCAGTCAATCTGTTGAAGATACTTCTTATCCAGAGATTTTGCTGTTCATGCACCTACGAAGTCACAAGGCCAGAATCAACTCTTATGGAGGGTGATTCATCTGCAATCCTGCTAATCGGCGATTCTGCGCTGCGGGCTTCCATGGTGACATCTGATCTGTTCGTGTACGATCTTGGCGCGTTGTGGCACGTATGGACCGGATTTCCGTTTGTTTTTGCTCTCTGGCTCTGCCGAAATGAGGTCGCAGAAGGGGAGGAATTGAATAATCTGGCAAGCCGGCTGATTTCAGCAAAAGAAGCTGTTCCCGGGCACCTTGATGAAATTGTGACAAGTACTCAAGAGGTTGACTGGATGGGGCGGGATAGATTGCTGGAGTACTGGCAGGATAATATTTCATACCATCTTGATAAGCCTGCTCAGGCCGGATTGATGCTTTATTATACCAAATGTTTTGAATGCGGTCTGATTGATGCTGTTCCTACTTTACGTTTTACCGCTTCACAGGTCTAAAATCTTCCGGACGAGGTTATCTTCGGCGATGGTCGATGCGGGCATAATCTGTAAGGATTTTGGGGTGGTCAAAGCAAAGTTGCTTCGGCAGTGAATCCAGGCTGAAAATGGCAAGATTAATCGCATCATCGGCTGCGTGAGGAATCCCGTGCCCTTTGGCAATATACACCGCTGAAATGGTATGCATCCGGTTGTCACGCAGCGGATCGGAATAGCATCCAAGTAATTGCAGGTTTGATATCTCCAGCGATGTTTCTTCCCGCGCCTCCCGAATTGCAGCAGACTCAAGTGACTCACCGTAATCTACAAAACCTCCCGGCAAAGCCCATCCCAAAGGTTCGTTCTTCCGTTCAATCAGGATAATGCCGCCCTCCATCTCTATAATTATATCTACAGTAGGGAATGGGTTTTGGTATTGTCTGACCGCCGAACCACAGGAAGGGCAGGTGAGGGTGGTAAACGCCATACGGTACCTCCTCTGAAAATAAAAAAGGGGGAATGGAAATTCCCCCTTTGATAAAAATTATAGTGCACGTAAAGCCGAGTACTATTTTTTCTTCTTGGCACCGGCAGCTTTTTTGGAAGCTTTGAGTGGGTTCATTTTTGCGTCATCAACTTTGATTTCAATTTTAACATGGGAGGCAAAGTTGCAGATTCCGCCGATCCATTTTTTTGAAGGTGCCGGATATGCGCTACAGACCTGGCCAATGGTTCCGGTCACAACGCGTTCGCATCCTTCACAGTCTTCGGCAATAGTCTGGCAGGAACCATCTGGAAATATGCACCCCTGTTTTCCCCAAAAGGTACACTCGGTACCTGCAAGTACGGTCTGACACTTCATACTTCTTCCTCCTGAATTTATTCTTGAATGAATAGGCACTGTAGCAATTACTGCTAATAAAAGTCAACGGAAAAATGGCGATAAACCAGACTGTTCCAGAGGGGGCCTGAGTGTCAGCGGCTTGTTATGGTTAAAAAATTTCTGAGCAGGTCCATACCTCGTTCGGTCAAAATGGATTCTGGATGGAATTGTACTCCCCAGATCGGTAGTTCTTTGTGACGTAGCCCCATGATTTCACCATTTTCTACCCATGCTGTTACTTCAAGGCACTCCGGGAGCGATGGGCGGTCAACAATTAAGGAATGATAGCGAGTCGCCAGAAATGGATTCGGCATATTTGCAAACAACTCAAGGCCGTTGTGGATAATGGGCGATGTTTTGCCATGCATGAGTGACGAGCTTTGAAGAACTGTGCCGCCAAATGCGTACCCGATAGACTGGTGTCCGAGGCAGACTCCCAGAATGGGGATTTTCCCGGCAAAATGTTTGATCGCCGCGACTGAAATTCCTGCTTCTGCAGGGGAACAGGGCCCGGGGGAAATAACGAGTCGCTCAGGACGTAGTGCTTCTATTTCATCAAGCAAGATTTTGTCGTTGCGGCGTACCTGCACATTTTCGCCCAGTTGTGCGAAATACTGGACAATGTTGAATGTGAATGAATCATAGTTATCAATCATCAAAAGCATTTTATAACAAGCCTCTCTCGGCGATTTCCACCGCCCGCATAACTGCCATACCTTTATTAACAGTTTCCTGCCATTCTGTGGCCGGATCGGAATCAGCTACAATACCGGCTCCCGCCTGCAGGTAAACCTTCCCATCTTTGATCACCAGCGTGCGGATAGTAATGGCGAGATCCATGTTTCCTGAGAAAGAAAAATAACCAACCGCACCGCCATATACTTCCCGGCGTACCGGCTCAAGTTCGTCTATTATCTGCATTGCCCGGATTTTTGGTGCCCCTGACAGGGTTCCTGCCGGAAACGTGGCTCTCACCAGATCATAGGCATCCCGATCAGGCAGCAATTGCCCTTGGACGTTTGAAACAATATGCATAACGTGAGAGTAGCGCTCAATAAGCATTAATTCCGAGACGCTGACTGAGCCGGTTGTGCAGACCCGTCCCAGATCATTTCTGCCAAGATCCACAAGCATAACGTGCTCAGCACGTTCTTTAGGGTCTTCGAGCAATTCCTCTGCAAGCTTTTCATCGTCCGCAGGAGTTGCTCCCCGAGGACGTGTTCCGGCAATCGGGCGCAACTCGACTCGGTCTCCTTCTTTGCGAACCATAACTTCGGGAGAAGCGCCGGCTATAACTGTATCGTCAAGACGGAGAAAAAACATGTACGGCGAAGGGTTAAGCGTCCTCAGTACCCGGTAGATGTCAAGCGGATCGGCGGAAAGTTCGCCGCTGAACCGCTGTGAAAGTACAACCTGAATAATATCGCCCGATGTTACATATTTTTTGGCTTTCTCGACCGAATCCTCAAAGCTTGCTCGGGACATGTTAGAAACGAACTGAACCGGTTTTTTCGGTAGTGAAATTTCCTGCTGCGGCAGCGGAGCTCGCAATTTGAGAATGATGGCATTGATTTTTTCAACAGCACGAGCATAGGCCTTGGATGGAGAAATTTCCGCAGTAATATGGGCATTTGAAACCACTTTTATTTTTTGACGCATGGTGTCGAAAATAACAATTGAGACAGTTATAAGAAAATACGAATCATAGGCATCAAGAAGAGCCGGTTTATGAGACGGAAGTGTTTCAAAATGGCGAACCATATCGTAGCCAAGATAGCCGACGGCACCGCCGAAAAAACGGGGCAGACCATCAACCTCAACCGGCGTAAACTGCGCCAGTAGTTCCTTAACGCAGGCAAGCGGATCGGACGATTCCTGCTGCACGGAGACCCCGTCTGTGATCGTTTCGACCAGATTTCCCTTGGAACGTATGATTACCGACGGAGCGGAGCCCAGGAAGCTGTAGCGCCCCCATTTTTCGCCCCCTTCAATACTTTCCAGTAGGTAGGAGAAACGTCCGTCATCAAGTTTTCTAAACGCAGATACAGGTGTGTCCATGTCTGCCATGATTTCACGATAGACCGGAATCAGATTGCCTTTTTCGGCAAGTGCATTAAATGTATAGCTTGATGGGAAAAACATGATGTACCCCTGTATTTAAAATCGGTTAAAAAGCTAACACAGGCTCCACAGAGAGTCAAGTTCAGCCGGAAATACGCCACGATTACTCCCTTGACAACGGGGTTGCCGATATGTTTAAGTGCCTAACCATGAACGCACACAGTTTCCACATCGCTTTTGACTTTAACTTTTGGTACGGTTTTTATTTCAGGCCGTCTGCCCGGGTGTAGGTGTAAGCGAGGAAGCTAATACACAAAACCACAAACCGGGGCAGACGAGAGTCTCCCCGGTTTTTTGCTGTCTGTTGTTTTCAGTTCAGCTAAGGCCGGGGGGAAACTTCCGGCCTTAGCTGTTTGTGGGAAAGGATCAGGAAATGATTATAGTAATGAAAGCGGGAGCGGCAGTACGAGACAGGGAAGAGGTCCTCAGGCGTATTAAAGAGCTGGGATACACCTCGCATGTAATCCATGGAACCACACGTGACGTGATCGGGGCGATCGGCGACGAGCGCGGCAAGTCAGCACTGCAGGCTCTGGAGTCTCTGCATGGTGTGGAAAATGTTGTCCCGATCTTGCAGCCATATAAATTGGCTTCACTTGAGGTAAAAAGGGAGTCCAGTGTGGTACGGATAAGCGATGATGTCATTATTGGCGGTTCGCAGGTTGTTGTCATGGCCGGCCCCTGTTCCGTCGAGAGCGAAGAACAGATTCTTGAATCCGCTCTTGCGGTGAAAAAGGCCGGTGCCCATATCCTCCGTGGCGGCGCATTTAAGCCGCGCACGTCACCCTATTCATTCCAGGGTCTTGAGGAGGAAGGTTTGAAACTGCTGGCCAAGGCACGTGACCTGACCGGTCTCCCCTTCGTAACAGAGGTCATTAATCCCGAAACCGCTGAAATGGTAGCTGAATATGCCGACATTCTGCAGATCGGTGCCCGTAATTCACAGAACTTTGCGCTGCTAAAGAAAGTCGGTCAGCTTGGTAAGCCGGTGTTGTTGAAACGGGGCATGGCGATGACTATCCAGGAACTTCTGATGAGTGCAGAATATATTATGAGTGAGGGGAACCAGCTTGTTATTCTCTGCGAGCGGGGGATACGCACATTCGAAACCGCCACTCGCAACACTCTGGATTTGTCTGCAATTCCGGTTCTCAAAGGGAAAACCCATCTGCCGATTATCATCGACCCCTCTCACGGAACCGGCAACCACCATTATGTTGCTCCCATGTGTTACGCAGCAGTAGCAGCGGGTGCTGACGGATTGATTGTCGAGGTTCACCCTGATCCGGAACACGCCTCGTCTGACGGCGCCCAGTCACTGAAGCCGGCCAAATTCGAGATAATGATGCAGAAGCTGCGGCTGTTCGCAGAGGTGGACGGTAGAACTCTTTAAGGATATGAGACGTGAGCAGCTTTTAAATAAATTTGGGGTAAGGTACCCGTTTTGAAGTTGCACGCTGTTGGCATTTCCTCTAGGATACGCTCATTTTTCAGGGGGTGTGAACTATGGGTATCAGGTCTTGATGCCCTCGCGAAAACTACTCACGCCACTTGGGGCATGAAATCGTCGGCTTGAAAATTATCGGGGAAATCCCCAGATATTTTCTGAAAATATCTCATACTCTGCAAAATACGATCTTTGACAACGCCAAAAAGGTCCT
>CAINRC010000094.1 GCA_903852495.1 uncultured Geobacteraceae bacterium
AAAGATCTGATAGAAGCCTGAGGAAAACAAAGCCGCCGGCCTCGGTAAAAACTGAAGTCGGCGGACTGTTGTCACAACATTTTTAAAGTGCCACGTTTACTACATTTTCACGGAACCGCTAGCAACATCTCTAAGTTTTCAAGTTGACTGGTGCAGAAAGCACCGACTGCATCCTTGATTTCCGTGTCGTTGAAATATCCACGTACAAAATCCCAAAAAACACTTGGAGAAACATCAGCAGCCTGTTGCAAAAATTCCCTGCGCTCTGCAGGTGGCAGTGAATCTGCAAGAATCGTCTGGATAGTCCGTATATCTGCATTAATCAGCATGATATCCCCTTTCTGGTGTTCCGGTGTTCATTCCGGTTTTTACTCGCTATAGTATTTTATGCCTGGTGGTTGTTTTCAGGATTCAGATGTTGCAGGGGCAGTCGGTTTGAGTTGCTGGTTGGGCATCTCTGATTGAGATTTCAATATTGATTTCAGCATTGATGGTTACGTCACAAAAGTATTCCATGCTCGTAATTTCAAAATCTATGTAATCGTACACAGCATCTATGATTTCATTGTTGCTGATGAACCGGGTCACTCCGAACCAAAACTCATCCGGTTCAGTACAGCCGTCAGCCCATGCGTTAAAATTGGTTCGCACGTCTGGCGGCATTGTGCACTCCAGAATGTGTTTGATTCTTTTCAAATCAGCGTTTGGCAGCATTTCCACCTCCCTATAAATTGTGGTTGTATTTGAAAAAGGGCATGAGGCTTCATACAGGTGTTGCGTGTCTTACTTTCCAAGCGTTGATATCAACAACGTTCTCCTTGTAGGTGTCGCTTTCAATTTCTGGCATACTGTAAAAAATCATGTCATCAAGCTCAGAAAAGCTAAGGATTACTGGATCAGCACGACTTTTGACAGTAAGCAAACCAAGGCGAACCCCGGCTGTTTTGATACATTTTCGGATTAACTGATAATGTAGATAATAAGTTTCAGGTCGATACCTGTTGGCAGTCATGGCAATACAGAGCGCTTCTGCTGATAAGTCATCCCGGTCGGCAGGTTGCAGCGTATGGAAATAGTTACAGATAAAACGATTCACTAACCACGCCGCCCGGCTGATTTCGGGCAAGTCCCAGCAAGTCATTTTCATATGTGGTTACCTGTGTTGGTTAGTGAAAAGTGGCATTGATTCGGGAACGTCGAAAAGGAAGCGGTGGGACTTATTGTGTGAAACACCATAGCACAGTTAGCAACTGTTGTCAACTTGAATTTAACAGTGGAACATGATATTGCTACATTTGATAATACGGGGGGTGTGTGATGGGAATTGATCCGGAGCGGCAAATAAACGCAAGCGTTGTGCTTCAGCGAGAAATATATAACCAAATAAAAGAAATTGCCAAACGCGACAAGCGAAGCATCAGTAACCTCATGTCGATTTGGCTGGAAGATCGCCTGAGACATGAATTAAGCAAGATTTGCCCGGAAGAACCGAACTAAAGCATTTGAATGTCAATTTAACGCTAATGCGTTTTAATGTAATTTATGATCTAAATAATCAGACAAGGTCGAAAGGCTGGATACCGCTTCCTTACATAAATGTCAATAACGCTTTGTATTATAGCATGTTACATCATTTTGTGCTTGACTTAATTAATCAATGTGGTAGACTGGCTTCTCTTCAACTCGCAAGAGACCTAATTTTCATTAGTCCCAGCCGTAAAGGTTTTGCCTCCAAGCAAAAATGTGTTAATTACGTTTTGCTTGAATAACGCTATTTGTTTATCTTTATTTCGATTCAGTCCGTTCAACCCTATCGTAAGTGGTTTATTACGATTGTGGATACTGAACGAAAACTGAATCAACTATCAATACTTCTGCGATCTTCTACCCACCTAAAGTCCCATCAATATTATCAACAGCTATTTTATACTGCAAATTCATATATATACCGCAACGTAATACAATAAACAGCTTATAGAAATTATGAATGTTCATCCGCTTTAACAGGCATTTCAATGCTAAGATCACTATGTTCTTCAACAATTTTACTAATATATGCATGTGACACCTTTATATGAAAATATTTTTCAAGATAGGCGCTTATCTGGCGCCAACTAAGCTTTTCTTCTCTTAATCGTAATATTTCGGTCAAATACCTTTTTTCAATAATATTCTTAAGTTTAGTTGATTTCGGCTTTTTCTTTTTTACCAACCGCTGGATTCTGGCCTTAATTTGTTCATCATTATTTGTATCTGGTGACATTTCAATTTTCCGCATTGTCCTGAGCGCCGCAAGTAAAGCGGCGTAATTATTTTCGGCATCTTTCGTTCTTTCGGTTTTATTTTGGCTACGCCAAACACGGAACACCTCGACTTGCCGACGGTGTGCCTCGACTTTATCAGTTTCATTCAGTTTTGCGTAATAGCCTGCAAATTCAAGGCGCGAACGCGCTTTAAGACCGGTTAGGTCTTCAATATAATGTTCATCAAACATAGACACCTCATTTGTAAACTATAACATGTAACTATTCATAGATAACACGTATAGTTTGTTGGCGCAAGTATACAATATTGCGGCAATCGCTGTGCTGTTTCCTTTTTAAGGAAACAGCACAGCTGCGCTTGAGCAACAAGCGTAATGTTTACAGTTTATCCCCACTTTCCGTGCACATGGTCGGCACGATATCAATATGACCATCATCCTTGGGACGGATGCAAAACCAGGCGCACCAGATACGAACCAGACGCCTGCTCTCATTAGTTGGACTGCATGCCCGGCAGTGACGGGTGCCCGCAAGGGCTTTAACGATTCCCCGCCGCAAGGGTAGTTTGCGGCAGAAAGGTGCGGAACATGAAACTTGGTGGAATTATTTCAGTCAGCGATATCTTTCAACGTGGCGGTGATAAAATGCGTGCTCAGGCACACGCACGTTTTAACGGTGCGTCCGGTTCGCATGCAGTTGCTCGGCAAACCGCCATATATTCGGATAGCACTTATAAATCATATCGTGCTGTTTGGCAGAATTATGCCGACTTCATAAAATCGGAACTGGGAATTAAGCATATAGAGCAGGGAAATGCTGATCATGTTCGGCTGTTTCTCGAACAAAGAATTGAAAACGGCATTTCACGGAATACATGGAATAGGGAAGCTTCGGCAATGAACAAGCTGGCAGTTGCACTAAACTGGGCTTCTGAAAAACTACACTGGAATAGGGATTATAACTTTTCAAGAGACATAAATAGTATTCGTCATGATGCTGTTATGGAGTTGCACAAAAACGACGATAGCAGGGCATATAATGCACCAACACAATTAATTGCTTCTTTAAAAATCAGTAATCATTTGATTGCCGCCCGCCTGCAATATGAAGGTGGCGCACGAATCCGGGAAATAAGTAACCTGAAAATGGATCAATTTAAAGGCATTACAAAGGACGCTTTGACCGGTGAGCGTGTTGGTATTATCCACATTAACAACGGAAAAGGCGGATATGAAAGAGATATGTATGTCACGCCAGCGACTTATGATAAGGCGCTGGCGCAGGTTGAACGTCACGGTCAATTCAACATTGACAATAACCAGTATCGTAATGAATTAAAAATAGCTTCGGTAAAAAGTGGTGAGCGTTATTCGGGCACACACGGTTTGAGATGGAATTATGCTCAACAGACTATGAAGACATTGCAAAAAAACGGACTACGTTACGAAAGTGCGCTTCTGGCAACGTCGGAACGCATGGGACACCATAGGATGGAAATTACGGAACATTATCTGAAGTAATCTCCACAATACAAACCCTGCGACACTTCGTGCCCAAGAAACTGGTGTTGGGATGAATAGTGCGGAGTAAATCAATAAAAAATGTTGCCGTTTCTTTCCGGAAAATTTTTCTGATCGTCGGATTGAGGTCTATATATCGGGTTCATAACGGCAACAACAATAAACAAATTCAATCAACAACGGCAATATACTTAAGAAACGCGACCTGGGAAATAAACAGTCTTCGACTTCACTCCCCGGTCGAAAAAACTTCACCGAAATCAAGAAACAAAGGCGGCGCCTGACAGGGGTAATACGATACCCTGTCATGGCGACCTTATCCCGCCACCCTCCCCAAAATCAAGAAACTGAAGCGCACGAAAAGTGATGGTCTTTTCGTGGCTTCGAATCTTGTCCCACCACCCTCCCAAAGAAACTTACCACCTGGATTGTGAAATTCATTTCAAGCCGCTGCGGCATTGGTGCAATTTCTGCCGCGTGAACTGTTCATTGTGAGGGCAACGTTATTAAACAGGGCGCCGGCCCAATTGGGGGCCGGATTCTTGTATTCGCAGCATCCGCCAGAGGCACGGATGTGGGGCTTTTTTGACCACATTCGAGGGCATTATGAGAAACAAAGCATCATTTACTATAGAACAGTCAGCGGATCGGATTCTGACCAATGATGATTGCCGGGAGGCAAAAGAAAATATCAGGACATTTTTCGAACTTCTGGACAGATGGGATAAAGAGCAAAACGTGACAAACGGACCAAATTACAGTAAGATACATAACTATGCAAATGTTGAAGGGGGTCATAATGAATAAACAGCATAAGCAATTATCTGCAGCACCTGAAACAACCGCCAAAAAAACGGCAGTGATTTATATTAGGGTATCATCAAAAGAGCAGCAAGATGTGGGGTTCTCACTGGATGCCCAGCTGAAATTTCTTAACGACTATGCTCGGCTTCATGATTTCGAGGTTGTGCATATGTACATGGACGTCGAAAGCGCAAAAGCTGCCGGGCGTACCGAATTTGGGCATCTGGTTCAATTCCTTCAAAGTCAACAGAGGTTGCCACCGGGAAAGTTTCCTTGTCATACGGTACTTGTGGAAAAGACTGACCGGTTCTATCGGAATGTCCATGACCTTGTGACAATACGTGATCTTGGCGTCACTATACATCTTGCAAAAGAAAATGTTGTTATGTCGCCTGCATCCGGTTCTAATGATTTATTCGTGCACGGGGTGAATGTTCTACTGGCTGAACGCATGGTGAATAATCTGTCGGAAGAAACAAAAAAAGGGATGTTGGAAAAAGCACGGCAGGGAATCTGGCCTTCGTCTGCTCCTATCGGCTTTAAAAATGTTGAAGGACCTTCCGGGAAACGGATTATTGTTCAAGATTCGGTTCAGGTTCCGTTGGTAAAAAAAATGTATGAACTGTATGCTACCGGACTGTATTCAATGAAGGATCTAAGCAAAGAGGCCTCAAATATCGGCTTAGTGCATCGGAAAAGCGGCAATAAGCTTTCAATAAGTAATATATTTGATCTACTGAACAATCCGATTTATTACGGTGACTACTATTGGAAGGGTATTTTATACAACGGCACTCACGACCCAATTGTCAGCAAGGCGCTATTTGAAAAAGTACGGCTGATGCTCAACAGGCGTTCCAGTTGCCCGACTGGTCGGCAGAAACATGATTTTCTGTTCCACGGTTTAATGACATGCGGACACTGCGGTTGTGCAATGGTGGCCGAAATAAAAAAAGGCAGATATGTGTACTATCACTGCACCGGCAATCGAGGCAAGTGCCCTGAAAAATATGCACGTGAAGAAATTATTGACCAGCAGTTCATAAAATCATTGGGGCGCATTCGGCTTGATGATGACGTAGTCGATTGGATAGTGACGGTAATGAACTCTTCAACTGCAGAAGAACGATCACAGCGGGAGGCCCAAATCAAAGCATTGAGTCAACAAAAGCAGCGGTTGGAAGGACGTCTGGAGAAAATGTATCTTGATAAGCTTGATGGTGTTCTTGACGAAGAAGAGTACCGTCGGTTAAGCAACAAATTCCGTAGCGATTTGACTGATATGAAGTTTCGCCTTGAGCAATTGCAGCTTCAAAATGAAGCTAAAGTCATGGGTAAAGATCGCGTACTCGAACTTGCGCAAAACGCCGTCAATCTTTACTCCGCACAGTTTTCGGATGAAAAACGTAAAATGCTTAATTGTGTGTATTCGAACTCCACTTGGTCAGGGGGTGAACTGGCAGCTAACTACAGACAACCATTTGATATGATTGCAGTTACTAATGATGAGTACAAAAAAGAAAAGGTCACAAATCCGGAGAAAAGTGACCTTTTTGATATTTGGCGTCCCCGAGTCGATTCGAACGACCGGCCCCTTCCTTAGGAGGGAAGTGCTCTATCCTGCTGAGCTACGGGGACAAAATATATTTCTACCGCCTTTGCAACCTTGGTAAACGGCGACGGCACATACCTGATACAAAAGCAGCTAACGGTTTTGCAGCACGTACTTCCGGTAATAAAGCCGGTAAACTCTTACAGAAAAAGCGCCAAACCGTCAACCATAAACAACCCCGTTGAGGTTGAAGATGTCTATCGTACGGTCCCAATAGTCGCGCGATCGGATGAATGTTGATAGCGGGTCAAACGATGCGTGGGAGATTATCGCTACTGCACGAACAGCATGAAATGTACCGCTGTGATCCAGTTGGGTTTTCGCTGCCGGAACGGTATATTTTTTACTGGTATCGTCTTATGTTATCTGCAACTATGCAGCATTATTTTGAGCTAAATTTCGACTGCAGTTTTAAACAAAGGACTTATAGGTGAAAATTCTCTTCGTCCACCCCCACGGAAATAACTGGCTTACTGGGGTTACTGATATAACCACGATTTTCAATCTCATGCCGCCGCTGGGTATCCTTTCAATCGCTGCCTGGCTTGAGAAACATGGTGTTGATGTTGAGATCCTGGACTGTTATGCGAATCCTGAACCGCCGGAAACCATAGTCAGGCGTATTGCCGCAACTGGCTGCGATGCTGTCGGGCTTTCCTGTACAACATCTTCTTTTCCGGAAGGTTATCGTATTGTCAGCCTGCTGAAAGAACGTCACCCGGGGATTACTGTGGTGGTCGGCGGAGCCCATGCCTGTACGATCGGGCCGCCATTGCTTGATACCCATCCGGCTATAGATTGTCTCGTGATCGGAGAGGGTGAGAATACCATGCTCGATCTGGCTAACGCCGGATTCCGTGGCATTGATAAAATACCAGGGGTTGCGTATCGCGACAGTCAGGGCAAAGGGGTGCTTTCCTCTCACCGTGAGTTGATCAGCAATCTTGATGATCTTCCCTTTCCCGCCTACCACCGGCTTACAGATTTCCCGAAACGGTACAAATTACCGCTATTCAGCTATCCAACTTTTCCAAATACCAGCATTATTTCAAGTCGCGGGTGCCCCTACTCCTGTTCATACTGTGACCGCTCTGTTTTCTCACGCGGTTTTCGCTTTAATTCCCCTGACTACATCCTTGAACACGTTGCTATGCTGAACAAGGATTACGGCATTCGTCATGTTTTTTTCTATGATGACCTGTTCACGTTCGATCGCAAACGGGTTGCCGAATTTTGTGAGCTGAAAGAAAAGAAAAATATACACGTCACGTATAACTGCATTGCCCGGCTGGAACATGTGGATGCAGAACTGCTGTCGCTGCTCAAGCGTTCCGGTTGTTGGCAGGTGAATTTCGGCATAGAGTCCGGCGACCCTGAAGTGTTGAAGAAACACCGTAAATTCTACGGACTGGACGAGGTCGGCCAGAAACTGGCGATGGTGAAAAAATCCGGTATGCGCGTTAAAGGCCTGTTTATGGTCGGGTTGCCGGGGGAAGATGAAGCCGCTATTCGCCGTACCATTGATTATGCGCTTACTTTGCCGCTGGACGAGATCAATGTTACCAAGTTCACCCCTTTCCCTGGAGCACCGGTCTACCAAAATATCCGTGATTTCGGAGAGTTCAACGAAGAGTGGGAGCTGATGAACTGTATTAACACGGTCTTCGTGCCGAACGGTATGACCAGGCTGCAGATAGATGACCTGTATGACGAATTCATCAGCTGTTTTTACCGGCGTAGGCGGATACACTGGGGATATACCAAAATGCTCTGGCAATCGCCGCACAGTATCTATTCTTTTTTGCGCAATCTTCCCGCTATTCTGGCTTTTGAGGCCAAGCAGAAATGGTGACCTTATAAACCTTCATACTATCAAAAATATACTTCTGGTCTACGCCCTGACAGCCGCTACTCTTATGCCGGTCAGTGCCCAGGGACAAAACCCCATCGCGACAGCTCACACTGAAGTTGGCTTTTTAACCGGTTACGGCATAACCCACCGGGACTTTGGCGCCACACGCACCCAGGTACAGACCTGGGATGCCATTGTGAGAGCCGGATTCTTTCTGTCAGACGAGATTGGCAAGGGGGAGTGGTTTCAGGGGAGACATCAATTTGTGGCCGAATTGCCGTACCACCTGGCAGTTGACCACGACGGCCGATCAATGACCGGTTTCTATATGCTCGGCCATTGGCGCTTCACGTCGCATGATAAAATAGCACCCTATGTGTTTGCAGGAGGAGGCCCGATGTATGTTGATCTTGGGCTGCCCAGCATGGGGAGCAGGCTCTGTTTTTCCTACCAGGCGGGTACCGGAGTACAGTATTTTATCAACAGTACAACAGCGGTCGATTTCCAGTATCGCTATCATCACATATCAAACGGTGATATTGCCGATCGCAATGAACCGCTTAATTCATCCAAGATCCTGTTTGGTATGGCATATTATTACTAGGCAGCTGCCCGTTTACTCCACAGGTGCATGAATGCCGGCAGGGTTATCAAAGAGAAGAAGGTAATAAAACCTACCCCGATATTGGTGGCCCAGCCGATTGAAGACATGGCACCATAGTCGGTGAAGGCCAGAGAGCCAAACCCGACGACCGTGGTCATAGCCGATAGAAAAACCGATCTGCCAATCTGGATATATTGCGCCTCTCTCTCCTCCGGAGTAGTTCCCGACACCCGGAAGCGGATATACAAGCCGAAGTCACTCCCCATTCCCACGATAGTCACCAGCACCATGGCGTTCATGAAATTAAGTCCCATCCCGGTCAGTGCCATAATTCCCAACATACAGCCAAGAGCGGCCGCAACCGGAAACAGTGAATAGAAAATACCGGTTGGACGCTCGGTAAACTGAATACACAGAAGAAAGAGTACAAACAGGCCGCCCAGAGAGAATGCCCCGGTAAAGCTGTCTCGCACGGTTTTTTTGAGCTGACTGCTGACAAGTTCAAGACTGCTCAGGCGGGCGGCCGGATCAATGCTGGTCAGACCGGCCTGAAAAGCGGGCAGATTAAAGCTGTCGTCTTTGTAGTGAATATAGACCAGGGCATGATACCCAGCGGCGTCTTTGACCAGATGGCGATCGATAACTCCCTTGAATGGTGAGTCCACAAAGCGCGCTATAATCTCTTCTGGGTTTACCGGAGCGGCTTGCGCCATACGCCGGCTGGCGTCCAGGAACGGCTGAAACGGTTCCTGCGCAAAACCCAGGTGATCAAGCCGGGAACGGAGTACATCAACCGGTCTGCCGCCGGCAAAATATTCCCGTAATTGTCGTGCAATATCAGTCTGTATGGACTGACTGTTGACGAGACGTGTCAGGGATGACCAGGCAGCGATTTCCTGCCGTGCATGAAATTTTTCCGCCAGCATATCAACCGCAGAGGTCCGTGCAAGAACATCGGCCAGCTCTTTTCCTTCCACTGCGATCAACAACTGCCGGGGGGCTATGCTCAGGTTTCGTTCAAGTTTTTCCTGAGCCAGAAAAGCCTCGGAATGACGTGGCTGCAGGTTTTTCAGATCTCCGTCAAAGGTCACCTGACTGGCGAAGCAGCACAGGGCGACCAGCATAAGTAGCGAGGCTGTAATTATAATGCCGGGGCGCTGCTGTGTTATACGCCATATTTTGGAAAGTCCGAGTCCCGGTATCGGGCGATAGGTGATTGGATAGTGCTTCTCCATGAAGATCAGCAGCGGCGGTAAAAAAAGGAAGGTCACGTAGAATGAAAAAATAACCCCCAATCCGACCAGGAGACCCAGTTCAAACAGAGCCCGGACTTCTGAAATCATGAGTGCCAGAAACGGTATTCCGGTGGTTACTGCGGCGGTAAACACGCCGTGCCCGGTGTCAAGCAGGGCCAAACGCAGGGCTTCTTCGGTGTTTCTACCCGAGGCCCGTTCGGTATGAAAACGGTCGTAGATATGGATCGAGTAATCGGTCCCGATCCCTGTTATCAGGGCGGTAAAGGCAAAGGATATAATGTGGATGGAGGAGAGGAACAACCCGGCCGCAGCCAGAGCAAACAGTACGCTACTTGCCAGTATCAACGGTATCAGAAGAGTCGGCAGCAGGCGTCGGTACGCGGCATAAAAAATTCCGAGGACCACCAGAAGTGATGACGCAACACTGATCAAAATATTCTTTTTCATTTCAGCTTCGTCAAGCACGGCGCTTATATGTGCGCCGGCGCATGAGATTGAAACCGCTGCTCCCCGGCGGGCCTCGTTGATTGTTGATACCAGTTTGCGGGCAAAAACCATGTCCTGTACCGGTCTGCCCGGTTCGGCAATAATAATAAGGACATTTCCGTTCCGGGACATGAAATAGGGTGATGTCTGGTCAAGGTCAAGCGACTGACTTCCCGATTTGAGGCGCGGCAGGATGAAATCCCTCAGGTACAGCGGATCTGCGGTCAGCAGACCGGTCATGCCGCCGCCGATCTGGACTGCAAGTTCAGACTGAAGCTGCTGCAAGTATGTTTCAGTCTGTTGAACAGTGTAGCGCTCACTGAAACGGCCAACATCTTCAGGACGGAGGAATGCCTGCGGGTTGGCCACCGCAAACGAAATAAACCTGTTAAATGCCGCCGCCTGACGCTCATCATACACCCGCCATGTGACTCGTTTAAAAGCCGGTTCACCATCAATTCTGGATTGTTCCAGGCGCGCGGTAAAACGTCCTGCTTCTGCCGGCAGCGTCTCTTTGTTGCCTTCCAGCAGAAAATACGCATCGTTGGCGCTGCCGGTCCATTCAAGAGAATCGAGCAGCAGTTTCAGTGCCGGCTGCCGGGTTGGGAACAGCCGGAAAATGTCAGTATCAAAATGTATGGTAGCAACAGATGCCGCTGACATACCTGTCAAAAGCAGAAAAAGACAGAGGGTGGGGAGGGGACGGGAAGTGGTCAGCCGGAATATCCAGGCAAGATGGCGTTGGACGAGGCTGTTGCAGAAAACAGCTACGGCGAAAAAGGGATTCCGCTTCATGGTTTTGCTTGCAGTGCGGCTAATGGATAGCTGATAAATCCGTCAAGTTTTGGCGAGAATGCCTCTGCCGATAATTCACCGTTCACTTCAGGTTCACTGATTTTTAACCGGAAACGTCCTTCTGAAAAGGAGTGCATGATAATTTCGGTAGCCAGCGGTACGCCATTCAGCGCCGTATAGTCGTCGTATGTGACCTCATTCCCGTTTTTCATCCGTCGTGATGTTATGAGGCCATTCCTGAAAACGACGATCTCCTGAATACCGGTTTTGGTCGTCCGCTCAAGGGTGCCGTACTGCACACCTTTAACCGGTTCATCCAGATCCATCATCCAACGGGCATTCCGCCATATTTCTCCCGCACCTTTTTCAGGCAGGTCGGCAATGAAACCGCTGTAGGCGATAGATTTGGTGGTTTCGACAATAGTTATTTTGTCGCCAACCAGAAAAACCTCCATAAAGGTGGTGCCGAAAGGCGTCAGAATTACCAGATGCATCTGGTCCGGGCGTTTATACAGCAGATACCCGCTGGCGCTAAGGCCCTGCTCTCCCTTGCTGACTGAAACAGATACCAGTGCTGAAAGGGTATCCACCCGTGCGCCGGGATTATAGTTCAACGGTTGCGTCGTAGCACACGCAGTGAGTAACGCGAAAACCATCAGTAACAATAGGGACTTCAATAGTTTTGTCATAAGAGTGTCGTACTCTGTAACCTTTAAAAGTTCCCCCGCTCCTTGCGGGAGGGGAAGCCAACTGCAAAAACTGGCAAGACAACATTGCGAAGGAATAGCTGTTACATGGCAGTAATCTGTGGGATTGTTTATTCCAGTCTGAAATCTCTCTCTGTAAGGCCTTGATTACGGTTGACCTTGCGGAAAACCATGCTGGCACGATCACCGTTTTGTTCGGTGATAACAAGTTTCCGGAATTCTCCGTTTTCGTTAAAGCTGATGGTGACTTCCTGAATCTGGCCGTTCGTGGGCGTTATGCCTACTGTATAGAGGCCGGAGGCCAGGTCGGCGTGAATCTTCATTCCGTCCGGCAGTGCGGTAATCGGCTTTGAAAAGCGTGTCATCCACTGCCGGAGTCCCTGATCCGGAGGCAGCACAATTCGACTGAGTTCATTCGTACCTATTTTCTGCTCAATGGTGCCGTCCCGTAGCAGTAGTGTGCTGGAATATGGCTTGGCTATTTTCATCCAAAAGAGATCCGGTTTACGGAAGCGAACAGTGCCGTTCATCTGTATGCTGCGCTTCATCAGTTTCAACTGTTTTTCCTGAGTAATTTCAGCTGTGAAGTCATTGATCCCGGAAAATGCGCGACGTAAAGCATTCAGACCTTCAAGAGGGTCTATCTGCCGGGCTACTGCGGATAGCGGCAGCAGCAAGACCGCCATAATAATAATACTACCTGTTATCTTCATATCATAACCTGCCAATGCCGATGGTCATGCTGGCTTTTAACAATACGGTACCATCATCCTTTGCCACCTCTCCCTCGACGAGGCAAAGTCGACCAAAAGACTTCACGATACGCACCGAGATAGACAGTGTATCCCCTGCACACGGCATATCATAAAACTCCGAGTGGTTGACAGCGGCAAGAAAACCACTGTCATTTTGTTCGAGGCCTGCTGTTATGCCGGCCAACTGGGCTACGCACTCCAACAATAAAATTTGTGGGAACCCTTCCGGAGAGTCTGTTACTCGACGTAGAGCTTTGGCCGTTATCCCCGGTTCCAATTCCTGAATACGGTCGATCATCAAAAAAGGATAGCGGTGCGGTAAGTATGCTGCCGGGTCAGGATTAAACAGGGGACCCTCCCGTGAGGGAAATGGCATAGTGGGGGCCTTCAGGAGATGAAGCCAGATGCAGTCCCTTCTGGTTGCTGCGAAGCGTGGCGAGGAGCGCACACAGTGCCGTGCCGCCCATGGCCAGAGAACGACCGACTGCCGGTTCAATTTGTAATGGCGGCGGTGACTGAGTCAGTACCTTGCTGAACAGTTTCGTCCGGGCTGCTGTACCGGAAAAAGAACAGCAGGTACCAGCAGTCAAATCACCCAGTAAAATCTGCTCTGCTTCCTCCTCATATCCCGGCACGATCAGTCCCACGGTGGAAACAGTTGAAACCTGCGCCAGAATTTTTGCGTGACGAGCTGCGGCATGTTCGGCATGCTCAATAATAAGGAGGCCGCACCCTTCGCCAAAGGCGGCAGCATAGCTGTTCAGCTGACCGGTTGCGGCAAATCCTGCAATCATTAACGGCATCAGGCTGTCGGCACCGCCGGTTATCATAACGTCTGCCCGTCCCTCTTCAATACATCTGCACGCCACGAGGAATGCAGACTCTGCGGAGCAGAAACGTTGCACCATGGTGAGATTCGGGCCTTTCAAGCCATACTCGATGGAGGCGTTGCTTGCCGGTGCATTGGGAACTGTATTGGGAAAGAGCATGGGGGAGAGTCCTTCGACTCCTCCCGTAAAATAGCCTTCAAGGAACTCGGCAGAATTTGCCAGGCCGCTAAAACCGCAGCCGAGGGCAATGCCGATACGCTCCGGCTGCAGTTGCGTGACATCAAGTCCTGCATCTTTCAGAGCCAAACCTGTTGTTGCAACAGTAAACTGGCTGCAGCGGTCCATTTTACGGGCCTTTAGGGGGGGCATAAAATCAGATGCCTTGAAATTGACCGCTCGTCCCCAGAGCAGATCTTTGCCGCATGAATATTCCGGGGGGACAGGGGTCAGGGCACTTTCCTTTGCCGTCATCATGTGCAGCAATTGCCCGCTATCAGTACCGGCAGCCGATAACGACGCATACCCTGTTATGACAATATTCTGGAAATCGTATCTCATCGGGCAAGTACCAAAGAAGTAATGTTGCCGCCAAAAGCAAAAGAATTTGAGATGGCAATGTCCGAGCCGCTGGGAATCGGACCATTATGGCAGTATTCCAGATCACATTCAGGATCTCTGCCTCGGAAATTAAGTGTTTGAGGAATAAATTTTCCCCCCAGTGCGATAATGGTGGCAACCGCTTCGATAGCCCCGGCGGCTCCGAGGCAATGTCCGGTCAGCGCCTTGGTGGAAACAAGCGGGACATGGGCCGCCCGCTCTCCGAAAACCAGCTTCAGTGCATTTGACTCGACTACGTCGTTGAGCGGTGTGCCGGTACCATGGGCGTTTACCCAGCCAATCCGACCGGCGTCCACTCCTGCCGCTGCAAGAGCATTACTCATAACTCTGGCTGCGTTTGAGCCGCTTGGCTCAGGAGCGGTCATATGGTGCGCTTCTCCCGCAATGGAGTAGCCGAGTACATACCCAAGAATGGTTGCCCCACGGGAGATGGCATCATGTTCCTGCTCAAGCACCATGAAAGCAGCCCCCTCTCCAAGAGAAATCCCCTGGCGTCCAAGGCTGAAGGGGGAACAGGGGTTTGGATCAATTACCTTGAGGGCATTGAAGCCGGCAAAGGTGAGAATTGAAAGCGTATCCGATCCGCCAGCAACCACGGCACGCTGTTTTCCGGTTGCAATCAGCTCCGCCCCCCAGCCGATGGCGGTTGAGGACGAGGAACAAGCGGTCGTTATACTCCCCTGATACCCGGCGAGACCAAATCTGATGGCTATCTCGGTGGACGTTTTATCAGGAAGAATGCCTCGCAGCAGTGACGGTTCCGCTTTTACTCCCTGTATGTGTGACCTAAGCCACTGCTCTGACTGGAACATGCCGGATGCGCCGGCCCCTAATGATACGCCGACCTGATAGGGATTATATGCGCCGAGCACTCCGCTCTGCCTGAGCGCTTCACCGGCAGCGATAATGCCGAATTGGTCTGCGCGGGAAAGCTTGTGGGTTTCGCGGGAATCAAAGTAGGTACGTGGGTCATACTCTTTGATTTGGCAGCCGAGTTTTGAAGGAAAAGCGGAAACATCAAAAAGATCAAGCGGCGCTATGCCGCTGATCCCGTTTGCCAGAGACGCAGCAAAAGCCGGAACATCTTTTCCGGTGCCGCAAAAGATGCCGATTCCTGTTATGGCGACCCGGTTGCTCGCTGTCATCAGATGATCCCACCATCAACCACGAGGGTCTGTCCTGTGATATACGAAGCGTTGTCTGAGGCAAGGAAAGCGGCTGCAGCGGCTACTTCTTCGGCTGTCCCGATACGACCGAGTGCTGATCCGCTGATGGTCTTCTCAACAATATTCTGCTTTAGGCCTGCTGTCATATCAGTAGCGATCATACCGGCGGCAACCGCATTGACCCGGATTCCCATCGGCCCGACTTCACGGGCCAGAGATTTGGTCATGCTGATGATTGCCCCTTTGGATGCAGAATAATTGGTTTGTCCGGCTGCGCCAAGAATGCCGGAAATAGATGATATATTAACAATACTGCCCTGTCTGCGCGCCATCATTTTTCTGATACCCCATTTACAGCAGTGGAACATCGGATACAGATTGGTCTTTATGACTGCGTCCCAGTCGTCATCCGACATCATGGCAAGCCAGCCGTCGCGGATAATGCCGGCATTATTGACCAGAATGTCGATATAGCCGGAAGCCGCCGCCGCATGGTTTATGACCGCCTGGGCCCCCACTGATGTGCTGACATCCGCTTTGACAACCGTTATGGTCCCGTCGAGCGATTCGGCCTCATGAACAAGTTCGGACGCGGCAGCGTCATTAGTAAGGTATGCGGCGGTGACCGTTGCGCCAGCACGGGCAAACAGTAATGAAATTGCTTTCCCGATACCACGGGTACCGCCGGTGACAACGACAATTGAGTTATTGAATTTCAACGGAGTTCCTATAAATTCGAGTTGTTATGCAGCTGTAAATCTCAGTTATTGTAGGGTCAATCAGCGTGTAATGTATAGAATAAATCGGAAGGAAAGTCCAGCACGTTAGAGGATTTACAGTTTCAAAAAACACTGTTCAAAATTAAGCCACTACCAGGTTTTTCCTGGCTTTTTTCAGCCTCTTCATCAACTTCCAGAGCGGCCCCTTGATCGGGAATAACCGCAGAGCATCCAGCATTGAGTCGCTAATGTTCACCTCCAGCCCCGGCACCACCCAGTTACGCCGCTTCATGGCCTCGCCTGTTACCAGCTCGGCAAGCATTTCCCGGACATGGGGGGAAATATAGAATACCGGTTCCAGCAGATTGGTATCAGTGGTTATGATGCCCTCATTCAGAGAAGTCTGATACAACGGTGTCCCCGGAAAGATGCGGATTCCGGTCATGGCAATTACTGCCGTCGGCTCAAGTTCATCCATAAGGGCAAAGGTTTCAAGCACGGTCTCTTTGGTCTCGCCCGGGCCGCCAAACAGTATGTAGTGGGCAAAATCGACGCCATGCCGGCGACAAAGGAGTGACGCCGCACGTACATCCTCAACTGAAAAAGATTTGCCGAGATTTTTCAGCATGGCTGGTGAACCGGCTTCAGTACCGAATTCAACGGCGTCACAGCCCGCTGCCAGCATATCGTCGAGCAATGCAGGTGATATGTGGGCAGGGTTGATAAAGGCGGACCAGTTTAACGGCACTGATTCTTTTACCATCGCCCGGCACAGTTCACTGGCGTACGACATGGGATAATTGAAGATATCATCGACAAAATAGATGTAGTTTACTCCCTGGCTGACAAGACCCTGTAGCTCCTCAATAACCTCTTGTACCGGGCGGAGCCGCATCGTCCGCCCTTCAAGCAGAGGGTAGGTGCAGTAAATACAGGTGAAGGGGCAGCCGCGTTTGGTCTGGACATTGGCCATGCCTCCGTCACGTTGATAGCGGGATACATCAAAGAGTGAACGATCCGGAGTCCCGATATGGGTGACCGGACGCGGAGGAATACTGTCATGTTTGTCGCGCTGCAGTACACCGGGCAGATCTGATACATCCTCATTTCGTTCCAGGCGGTCTGCCAGAAGCGGCAGGATTTCTTCACCTTCACCGATGATGCCGTAATCAGCACCCAGGAAATCAAGGGCAGCCCGAGGCATGAGTGAGAAGCCGGACCCCCCGATCACCGTACGAACCTGCGAACTGCAGAGAGATATAATGCTCCGGACGTTTTCCAGATAGGATCGGCTTGCGGGCCACGTGACGTTATCAATATTGCGAATGGAAATGGCGACCAGGTGGGGAGAAAATTCGGAAAGATGTCTGGTGAGTGTTTCTTCTGGCTGTGGTTCAAAACAAAGATCAAGGACTGAAAGCTCGTGACCGGCTTTGCGCAACGGTCCGGCCAGGTAGGCGAGGCCGATGGGAAACACCGGGTAGGGCGATCGTTCGCGATTCGCTGAAATCAGCAAAATCCTCATGCCGTCTCCAGCCATTCGGCCATGCGCTGAACCCGTTCTGCAATCTGCTGTGGCATCTGAAACTGCAGGGTTCCATTCATGTCAGTTAACGCATGGGTCGTATATCCACTGGCAAGTTTTTTTCCTGCGGCATCCTTGATGATACTTTCAAATACCAATGTAGCCGTTTCAGCACGCTTTAAACGGGTATACACGGTCAATTCGTCATTATAGCGGGCCGGATGCAGGTACTTTATTTCCAGAGACACGACCGGGCCAAGAAATCCCGATGCGGCCAACTGCAGGGCGCCAAGACCGAACTGCTCAGTCAGGGCGCATCTGCCGACCTCCATCCATGCCACATAATGGCCATGCCAGGCGACCTGGTAGATGTCTACTTCGTTAAAGCGTACGTGTATTTTTGACTGATGATATTTCATGATTCGCTATCGATCCAACGGTTGAATTTTGCAAGAGATTGTCCGAAGCCCACCTCGATAAAGCGTTCCACACCATGCTTGCGCAGGGCGTGGTATGTTTTGTCCCAGTACACAGGCATATTGAGTTCTGAACAGATAAATTCCGGGATTGTGGCAGCTGTCAAAAACTGTTGGTCGATATGCCCCATGAGCGGGATTGAGGGCTCATTAAAATGGTAATCGGCTAAAATGATCCATAAATCTGCAGTGATTTCGCCCATCAAAGGGGTGTGCAGCGGAGCGTCGGCCTGAAACTGTTTGGCAGAAAAAACGCCTGCCGCCTCGGCCTCGGACTTCGCCGACTCAATACCTGAGGCGATCCCTGCCAGCAGGACATGGCGCGATGTATTATAGTTTGCAATATACACACTGTTATTACGGGCGATACTTTCAACCTGCGGAATTGTCAGGCCAATGAAGCAGCCAAGGGCATAAGCGTCGCTGCTGAATGTTTCTGCCATCAGCATACCGCCCCGAAAAGTTATCTCAATGGCCTCATCTGCCGTTAACACACCGCCTGCTGCCAACGCCCCATAGATTCCCATGCTGTGCTCTGCCAGCAGATCAGGAGGGGGATTCCTTGACGCAAGTTGCTCGCTTTTGAAAATACTGTAGCAAATCCCGAACAGCTGCAGTTTTACCGTTTCGGTCAAAGCGGGGTTACGGGAAACCCCGGTCTGTGGATCAAAACCGGTCATTGCACAGCAGGTTTCAGCGATTCTGCGGAATGAATCATCATCCTGAAAAGCCGCACCCCATACCACAGGCTGCCCCGGAAACATGTGACAGATCACGGTGTTCTCCGAGAAGCGGCCTGTTTACGTTTGATTGCCGCCCGGAAGCCGAAATTCATGGGGGCAAACACCTGTACCGAGCGATGCAGTTTGAAGATGCGGTGATACATTGACGAGAAGGAGTAGAATGAACTGCACAGCCAGTCGTATCCCTGCTGGAGCTCTTGTACAGTCATACCCTTCGGTTGGAAGGTGACATGTTCCATATCGTAATCACGCCAATCGCTGGAAATGATCCGCCCTTCAGCTTCAAGCCGTTGTCTGACTTTTGTGCCCGGATACGGGGTCAGGATCGGGAAAATAGCAGCCTCAAGGCGCGCCTGCTGGCAGAAATCAAGCACCTGCTCGAATATGGCGGGTGTATCACCATCGTAGCCAAGCACAAATGAACCGAGAATGCCGATCCCGTTGTCTCGAAACGCTTTGGCATCGTCAAGAAACGAGGATGCTCTATTGGTGACCTTGCCCATGGCGGCAAGCGATTGCTGATTGAGGGATTCAAAGCCGACAAACATACCGACGCATCCTGATTCTCCTGCGGCCTTCATCAATTCGCGATCCCCGGCAAAATCAATTGGCGAGTGAGAAAGCCATTTGAAGTCCATTCCCTTCATGTCGGCAAAAAGCTCCAGAGCATATTTGCGGTCAGCAACTATGTTGTCATCCACAAAGAAGAGAAATGAATTGGCTTTGCGCAGTTCCACCAGCTCGGCAAGAATGTTGTCAATCGGACGCTTTCGGTATTTCCGTCCGTAAAAGGCGGTTACGGAGCAGAACTCACAATCAAAAGGGCACCCGCGCGTCGTCTGGATGGTGTTGGTCAGAAGATACCGTTTCCCTTTGAACAAGCTTCGACGGGCAACCGGAATGCTTTCCATGGGTATTTGTGTGCAGGAACTGTAGCGCTGCTGAAGAGTCCCCTGAAGATAATCGCTCAACAGTTGGGGCCAGGCATATTCACCTTCGCCGACCACCACGGCATCAACATGGTTGAGCGCTTCGTCCGGCAGATTGCTGGCGTGAAACCCGCCCATTACCACAGTCTTGCCGCGACGGCGAAATTCATCGGCGATCTCGTAGGCGCGCGGCGCCTGCGGGGTCATGCCGGTTAGTGCAATGATATCGGCTTCTGCTGCGTAATCAATCTTTTCAAAATTGTCATCAATCATGACTACTTCCCACTCGGGAGGTGTCACTGCCGCAATGGATGCCAGCGAGAGTGTGGGAAACTTGAAGGCCAGTTCCCCCCAGAGTCGCCCTTTTTCCCAGCCGGGCGAGATAAAAATAATTTTCATGCAGCGCCCCGCTTTGTTTTGATGATAGTGGAAATTATCGATTGCACAACTTTTCGGTCATTGTCAGTGAAAGAACTATCCTGCTTTCTTCCTTTGAAACCGATATGGTAATAGTCCGTTTTTTTAATCCTCAAAGGTTTAGCAAAAAGCGTATATGTCTTTTTAACCTTTGTAAGCAGCGGCACCATTATCCCCGGAAGAGCACTGGTAGTAATCAACACGCCTTTGATGTCTCTGCCGGTGTCCCGTACCTTTGGTGCGCGCATTTCGTCACTCCAGTGGCAGAACACGCTCATTCTTTCCAGGAGAATCCTTATGATCGAAGGTAAATCGTAGCAATTTACCGGAGCAGACAGTATCAGGACATCTGAGCTGAGCATTGAGTCTATAAGAGATCGCATATCATCATTGATATGACAAATTCCCAGATCATTGCCAGCGGGCTTCATACACAATCTGCAATTGTTGCAAAACGCGATGTTCAGATCCCGTGTCTGTATATATCGATACTCAAGACCACTGGAGTCAAGTTTATCTGACATATACCGGCAGAGTTGATCATTTATGCCATTGATATGCTGGGAAACGTTGATAAGCGTTATCATAGAAGTCCAACTGAATGGTTTGTGGTGGCACTCTTAAGCATGTCGTCAGCACCATCACTTCCCGTGTTCAACGACATACTCAGCCATACTGCGCACAGAGGCGAAAACCTTTGTGCCGGTAGCCGCGTCCGGGACGGATACGCCAAATTCCTTTTCCATGGCAACCACCAATTGCAGAGCATCAATAGAATCCAACCCCAGTCCTTCGCCGAACAGCGGTGCATCGGTCTCTATTTCATCCGGTGCCATGTCCTCAATACGCAGGCTGTCAATAATCATCTGTTTTACTTTTAGAATCAGCTCTTCACTCATGCAATCCTCCTTAAATGGAATTTTTTACCATTAAAAAACTATTCTTTCCGATCACCCCAAAAATCAAAGAAATTATACCACTGGTCAGGATACTGCCGGATATACCGCTCAAAAACGTCAGCAAGCTGTTGCATCCCAGTACGAATGGCATCCTTGTTTGCCCCGTGCTTCCCCTGCACGTATATCGGTTCCTCCATCAGCGTTGCATAGCGGCCATCATCGTCTAACACAACAAAAACCGGTATCATTGGTGCTCCGGTAGCCAGAGCCAGATAGGCCGACCCAACCGGCAACGGTGTCGGACAGCCGAAAAAATTGACCATTACTGTGTTGGATGAACCGTCCCGGTCCCCCAGCAGACAGAGTACCTCATTGCGTCGCAGCGTATTGACCGCTGCGATTGCCGCAAGTGGTGAGGTGTCGTCACGGTCAACATAAATAAACCCGATGCCTCGTTCGCCGCGTACTTTTTCCCGCATGGCGTTGATCTTTTCATCCGGTTCCCTGAAGGTAAGCACGTTGATTTTGTAGTCGAGATCGCCGAGACCAAGTCCCCCGAGCTCCCAGTTACCGAGGTGCGGTGAAACCAGAAGAGCGCCGTTGCCTGCGGAGAGAGCATCATCAAGCGGTTTTGCCGAACTGCGGCGGCCAATCAGCGCCTGAAGACGCGAGTCGGTCACCCCCACCATCAGCATGACGTCACACCAGTTGCGGGCAAACTTGTAGAAGGTGCAAAAAGCCAACCCTCCAACAGCCGTCTTTCCCGTTATAACCCGGAGGTTATTCTTCACACTGCGTCGTTTATCAGTCAGCAGCAGATAGAAAAGGCCGCCCCATACAACGGCAAACGGCGCATGGAGCCTGCGCGGCACAACGATGGTAAATAACTTGATAAAGAACAGATTTATACCGTTATAGAGAGTCAACGCAGAAACCTTAGGTGAAATTCAAAAACAAGTTCCCAAATGCATGAAAATATATTTTTAAAAGAAAGTTTGTATCGTGTTGCCGCTTGTTCAAATCCGGAAACCGCTTCACGTGATCTCCGGTAAAACTTCACAAATGCCTTGATCAACAACACTTGCAGATAGAAACGATTGATGTGGGGGTGGTGAAACACCAGATGCAAACCGTCATAAAATTTCCAGTGTCGACAGAAAATTTTATCTTTAATCTGTTCATACAGTTCAGTGCCGGGATAAGGGGTCAAAATTGAAAACTGGGCGATGTTTGTATCCAATCGTATCGCCAGATCGATGGTCTTCTGCACATCGGCGGCGGTCTCGTCCAGATTCCCGATAATGTAGCTCCCGTAGGTTTCTATGCCGTTATGCCGCAGTATATCTACCGCCTGAATGACATCAGCGGATGTAGTGTTTTTTCCAAGAGAGTTCAGTGTGTCGTTGCTGCCGCTTTCAATCCCCAGATACACCGTATTGGAACCGGCTGCAGCCATTTTGGCCACCATTCCAGGATTGCGCATAATAGTATCAACCCGGGAAAAATTCCACCACTTCAAGTCATAGCCGCGTTCCAAAATCCCATCAGCAATCTGTTCCACACGAGAGGGGAGCAGCGTAAAGTTGTCATCCATAAACGCCACGGCGCGAAAACCATAGGTGTTGTAAACCTCGTCCAGTTCGGCCAGCACAGATTCCGCACTGCGACAGCGCCACCCGCGACCAAAAAAGTTTGACGACGAACAGAAATGGCAGGCACTGGGGCAGCCACGACTTGTAACCACCGGAGTTATCGCCCTTCCAGACATACTGGCGCGGTAGCAACTCAAGTCCACCAAGTGTCTGGCCGGTAAGGGAAGCTTCTCAACATCTACCGGTACTGAGTCGGGTGTTCTGATTATCCGGCTGCCTTCTTTGAAGATAATTCCATTGACGCTTGAAAGATCCTCTCGGGCGTTAAGCCTGTGGAGCAGTTCCGGAAAGATGTTTTCCCCTTCACCCCGCACGATCGCTGTCACCCAACCACTGGTAAGAACATCCTCCGGGACAAACTGGGGATGAGGGCCTCCCATAATTACTTTGCGATTGAGACTGGCTGCGTGACGGGCCAGGCTCATGGCTGTATCAATACGCGTTGTATCGCTGGAGATCCCTACTGCGTCGGCTTTTTTGAAGTCTGCGTCCGAAAGTTTAACCCCGTCAGCTGCCAGATCTCGAAGAACAACCGTATGACCAGCCTGTTCAATGCTTGCGGCCAGATACAGCAGTCCCATTGGAGGTAAACTTAAGCCAAAGGTCTGGTAAACATTATTGGAAGGTGGGTTGATCAGAAGGACATTCAATGCGCCGCCTTGATCGTTTTGAGGCGAGTCGGGTGTTCTTTAAATTCTTCTTCCCATGCGGGATCAGCAATCTCGCTATACGCGGCCGCGTACTCATCCATAGCGGTTGCCAGGCCGGTGAATATCTCGTCAGCACCTTCGTGTGTTGCGTATACCCCCTCCTGAGCAAGCATCTCACGCCCCACTTCCGGATGGTCTATCAACATACAGGGGCGCAGCAGATTCTCGTGCTCTCCCTGCTTCTCCCGGATTTTCCTGAAAAATGGTGAGCCCAGGGCTTCCCTGATGGTGGTCCGGCGGATATTATCGACTGCCATGTGGCAAAAAACACATGGTTCGATATCCCCGTTTGCATTGATGTGGAAGTATTTGCGGCCACCGGCGATGCAGCCGGAAATCATCGGGCCGTCGTTCCAGAAATCTATGAATAACATCGGTTTCTGGTCGCGGAACTCGGCTACGCTTCGTCGTAAATTATCCCGCTGCTCGGGGGATGGCATCAAAGCAGGGTCCGGTTGTCTGCCGACCGGGACGTATGAAAAGAGCCACAGGGCGAAGATCCCTTTTGAGAGCAGCATATCAATGAAATCACCATTGGTGATAATACCGCTGTTCTTGCTGGTATGGGTAAATGAGCCGCAAAAGGAAAGTCCTGCCTCACGCAGCATATCCATGGCCGCCATGACTTTTTTGAAATGTCCTGCGCCGCGCCGGGCGTCGGTTTCCTCTTCATACCCCTCCATGGAAAAAGACGGCATGACATTGCCGACCTCGATAAGGCGTTCCACCATGGCGGCATCAATCAAGCCACCATGGGTAAACACCAGAAAGGCCATGTCGCTGTGTTTGCGGAAAATATCAAAAATTCCCTGCATGTAAAACGGTTCACCGCCGGAAATTACCGCAAAGTAGACTCCCATCTCTTTCATTTGGTTAAGCACGGAGTCTATTTCGTCAAAGGAAAGTTCAAGGCCCTTGCCGTAATCACCGGCATAACAGCCGTAACATTTCAGGTCACACTTCATGGTGGGACTGATTACCACAGTGGAGGGGGGGTAAAAACCGTTCGCATCAGCCCATTCTTTCCGCTTGTTCGTTCCGGAAAGCAGATGATTGACGGCAAGGTTGGTTATCCACTTGTCACGTTGATTGGGATGCAGATCACGCAGGATACGCCGTGGAAAATCGATGCTGGGATGCTTCGACCGGATCAGTTCCCGAATCCAGCGGATACGCTTTTTGTAGTAATCCTTTTTCGGAATCAGTTCCATGACATGGGTCATTTTAACTAACGTATCGTCAGAGGCGCTCGTCGCCATGGAGAGCAGATATGAAACGACTTTGTCACGGGTATAATTTTTCAGTGATTGAAACAACAGGTATCCTTTCCGTAATTAACGGTAATCACATGTGGCGAAGAAAGGCCATGCAGATGTTCCATGTATCCTGCACTGGCCGAAAATGACTCGTAGACCTGCCGTCAGCCACACGGGCCGGTACTGGTAGCGAGCCGATTGTGAACCCTTTTTTCCAGGCGTTCATAAGAAGTTCCATTTCAAGGTCGTAGCCATTGCGTTTCAACGTCGTAGTACGCAAAAGGGCTGCATCATAGTAACGAAAACCGGATTGACTGTCACTTATTTCGAAGCCGGTGCGTTTACGCATACACCAGACGCCGAAACGATTCCATATTTTACGAAGCCCCGCCATCTGCTCAAACTGGGAAAATCGTGAAGCTATCAGAATCCCATACTTTCCCTCAACAGCTGCGTTCACAAGCTTTAAAATGGCTGTCGGGTCATGCTGGCCATCGGCATCCAGGGTAACAACTCCTGTGCAGTCCTGCGCAAGTGCCCATTTGAAGCCGGTGCTTAAGGCAGCTCCTTTGCCCCGGTTGGCCGGATGAGACAGCAGTGACACGGGAAAACCCGCAGCGACATCCTTCGTCGTATCATCAGAACCGTCATTAACGACAATGACCGGAAGACCTTGAGAAACCACCTCAGTCAGAACAGCCGGCAATGTGATTGCCGCATTATACGCCGGTATCAGTATGTACGTGGCCATGAAGCGGCGATCTCCGAAAGAGTTGAACAGCGGAATTGTTCCAAAAGCATCGATAGCTGCGGCACAGCATCCTTTCGGCTGCCGTATGAAACAAAGCTTTTTAACGGCGGCAGTTTCAGGCGTGGACCATCAGGATCAAGTTCACGCGGATGAATATACAGTACGGCAGGTGCTTTTGCCCTATGGTATTTCCTGACGGTCGCCTCAATCAGCTTTATTGGAAAAAAACGGAAACCCCAGCCACCACCAGTTGGAAGATTGCCAAATATGGTGGGTGTTACCATGGGCGGCAGTTCGAGCAGCGTGCCTCGTGATGTCGTGATGGTGTACGGGTGCAACGGTAAGGACGAATCACCGACAAAAGGCAACGGATTGCGGCTGGAATCGTAGTGATAACCACATTCAATCAAAATTTCGTCCATCCACGTCGAATTATATGGAACTGACCATTGGGGTGCCCGAAATCCGATAGGGCGTACTCCAATCTGTTTTGTCAAAATCTGTTCCGTCCGCATCAGTTCATCGCGGAAAGCATTCTGATCCATATCAGTCAGAAGGGTGTGAGAATAGCCATGAGACGCAATTTCGTGACCTTTTGCGGCGATCATGGGCGCAATGTCTGGCTCTGATTCAGCTACCGAACCGAGCATGAAAAAGGTGGCTTTACACTGATAGCTGTCTAAAAGAGCCAGAATCTTGATGATATTTGCTTTCGTGCGCCACATATTTCGCGCAACTGGCTGTGGAACGCCAATTCCGCACACATGAAACCAGTCTTCCACATCGATTGTGATTGCCACCGGCGGTAGTGCTGTCGCATCAGAAGGAGTCATTGACAAGCCAGGATAACAATTTCTATTAGCAGGTTCCACTTCACCGCACACCGTTGCGGCATCATAGCGCCTTCATTTCATCACTGGTATGGCGCTCCTGCTCCTCCATCACAAGAAGTCCCAGCTCACGCTTCAACTCGTTGAACTCAGCCCCGGAAGGGTCGCGGGGATGCGGCATATCCACGACCTGGTTGCGTTTGATGGTGCCGGGACGATAGGTCATGACCACAATCCGGTTGGCAAGATACAGGGATTCCTCGATGCTGTGGGTGACGAAAAGGATTGTTTTTCTCGATTCCTGCCAGATGCGCAGCAGTTCGTCCTGCAGTGTCCTTCTGGTCAGGGCGTCCAAGGCACCGAATGGCTCATCCATGAGCATAACCGGCGAGTCGATGGCCAGCAAACGGGCTATGGCAACCCGCTGACGCATGCCGCCTGATAAATCCTTTGGATAACGGTCGCGGAATTCCTTGAGCCCCAACGTTTCCAGCAGGGTGTCTACCCGATCCCGGATTTCGTTCGCCGGTGTACCTTTGATTTCCAGACCAAAGGCTATGTTCCGGGCCACCGTCATCCAGGGGAAAATGGCATATTCCTGGAAAACGACACCCCGCTCCGGCCCCGGTTCTCTGACCGGCTTCCCGTCCACAATGATCTCACCTGCACTTGGCTGGATGAACCCGGCGATGGAATTCAACAGGGTCGATTTGCCGCACCCCGAAGGGCCAAGCAGACAGACAAATTCACCGCGCGACAGGGACAGGTTGATGTCCAGCAGTGCCGGGACGCTCCGTTCGCTCCCCTGGAAGGTTTTGGAAAGATTATTGATTGAAATGTAGTCCATAACTCAGTTGTCCATGCCGCGATGCCAGCGCAGCAGATAGTTGTTCAGGGCGTTCATGACCTGGTCAATGGCCAGGCCGAGCAGGCCGATAGTGATCATGCCGGCGATGATCTTGTCGGACCACATGAATTCCCGCGCTTCGAGAATCCGGTAGCCAAGGCCGTTATTGACGGCGATCATCTCGGAAACGATAACGACGATAAAGGCGGTGCCGATGCCGATACGGATACCTGCCAGAATATAGGGGGTTGCAGCCGGCAGGATCACCCGGCGGAACATGGTGCTCCGACCGGCCCCCAGGTTGCGGGCGGCGCGCAGATAGATGCCGTCAACATTCTGAACACCGGCGATGGTGTTCATCAGAACCGGGAAGAAAGCACCGAGGGAGATCAAAAAAATAGCCGGCGGGTTGCCGAGCCCAAACCAGAGGATCGACATGGGTATCCAGGCGATGGGCGGTATTGGCCGCAATACCTGAACTATGGGGTTGAAATATTCGTAGATGCGGGGCGAGGAACCCATGAAGAGGCCCAACGGCAGCGCCAGTCCGGCTCCCAGCAGGAAACCTCCGGTTACGCGGCCGAGACTGCCGAGTACGTCCAGCAGCAATTCACCGGAGCGGAGCCACTCCACCCATTTAATGACTATGGCGCTGGGTGACGGGAGCATGATCGGTGAAACCAGTCCGGCCCGGCAGGTGGCCTCCCAGAGGACCAGCACAAGGACCGGCATCGCTATGCCCCGCAGCAGGGATTTCAGTCCGGCAGACACCGCTACTTCACCTTGAGCGTTGCTTTGGCCTTCTGCAGAAGGTCAAGCTTGACCCAGTCCGCTGCTACCGGGGGCTTCGCCATTCTGCCGACGCCGTATTTCTGCATCAGCTTTGTGGTGATGTCGATGTGGTCGACGCTGATGTCGTAGGTGAATTGGGCATTATCCATGGCGTCGCGGAAATCGTCGGAGCTGATCTGCCCTTTGAACATGTTTTCACGCACATATTTTTCTGCCAGTTTCATATCCTTGCGAAACAGTGCCGTGGCCTCCACGAAACACATCATGGTGCGCTCGGCAACATCACGCTTGTCACGGTACATCTTTTCGGTCATTACCAGGGCACGGACCGGTTCCCCCATGGGGGTGCCGTAGGGCTTGAGGATTTCAACCCCGAATTTTTTGTTGATGGCCTGGGACGACTGCGGCTCGGACTGGCACATGGCATCAATCTGGCGGGCGGCAAGGGCCTGGTTGAGGTCGGCAAACGCCAGATAGATGATCAGAACGTCCTTACCCGGCTTGTCGGACCAGCTCAGGCCAACCTTCTCCAGTTCGGCCAGCAGCAACAGTTCCTGGGCGCCGCCGCGAGCAACGCCGACCTTCTTCCCCTTGAGATCTTTCATGGATTTGATCGGTAAACCGGCCTGGGCAACGACTCTGGCCCCACCTTTGGCAAATCCGGCTACGATATAGACCGGAGCGCCGCTGGCACGACCGGCGATGGCGGCATCGGCGGCAGACGCAGCTATGTCGATTTCGCCGGCAATGATTGCCGGGATAATATCTATCCCCTTGGGAAACACCCGTTCTTCAACCTTGAGGTTGTACTTGCCGCACATCTCCTTCATGTAGGATACGGCTCCGTAATGGGCAAATTTCAGATTACCCAGGCGCACAACGTCAACTGCAAAGGCCGGGATTGCTGAAAAAACAGCGAGGAAAGTGATCATGCGAACGATGAGTAATTTCATGTTGTTTCTCCCAAGTGACTAGATTTATGTTCCTATCAGAAATTCAGCAGTGAAAATACCTTGCCTTCCGGAAGTCTCTTGCGCCCTTCAAGGAAATCCAACTCCGCCATAAAGCAGCACTCAACGATTTCCCCTCCCATGCTCTGAACCATATCGACAACCGCTTCCATGGTGCCGCCGGTGGCGAGCAGGTCATCGGCAATCAGAACCCGTTCACCCGGTTTGATGGCGTCTTTATGGATCTCCAGAGTGTCGGTGCCGTATTCCAGGTCATAGGTTTTGCTGAACGTTTCGGATGGCAGTTTCCCCGGTTTACGGACCAGTACGACGCCGGCACACAACTTATACGCCAGAGCCGATCCGATGATGAAGCCGCGTGCCTCAACGCCGACAACCTTGTCGATCCGCTTGCCGATATAGCGATGGGAAAGAAGATCGATCATTTTCTGGTATGACTGGGCATCCTGCAGCAGGGTCGTGATGTCCTTGAAAATAATACCTTTTTTGGGGAAGTCGGGAATGTCTCGGATGATGTTTTTCAGATCGTCCATGTGCAGTTCTCCTTGAATTGTTTATTTTTGGCTGAGCAGGTACAGAGCCCGCAGCTTTTCCAGACTTTTTACCTCGATCTGACGGATTCGCTCGCGTGTGACGCCGAATTGCTGGCCGATAACATCCAGGGTCTGGGGCTCGTGGTCGTTAAGGCCGAAGCGGAGGGTCAGAATCTTTTGTTCGTTTTCCGATAGCTGGCTGAGGTGATGGGAGACCAGTTCATATATATCGATGTTTTCGAGGAGGACTCCCGGTGGGATTTGAGAGCTGTCCTCGATAGTGTCAATAAGGGCAAAATCGTTGCCTTCTCCGATGGGAGCTTCTATGGAACAGGTGTGGCGCAAAAGTGACATCAGCCGACGGATGTGCTGGATGTCGATCTTCATGGCATCGGCAATTTCCTGAAAACCCGGTTCCCGGTTAAGTTCATGGGAAAGTTTGCGGGTGGCCCGCATCATCCGCCCGATGTCGTCGGATACATGAACCGGCAGACGGATTGTGCGTGACTGGTTGATGAGCGCCCGTTCGATTGACTGGCGAATCCACCAGGTGGCGTAGGTAGAAAAACGGCATTCCTTTGCCAGCCTGAAACGCTCCACGGCCTTCATCAGCCCCAGGTTGCCCTCTTCTATGAGGTCAAGAAACGGCAGACCCCGGTTGATGAAGCGCTTGGCAATTTTGACTACCAGTCGCAGATTTGATTCAATCATCTTGTCGCGGGCCGCTTCGTCTCCCGCTTCAATTTTTCGGGCCAGTTCCTTTTCAGCATCGGCTTTCAGCAGAGGCGTGCGCTGAATATCCCGCAGATAAATTTTGATGGCGTCGTCGTATCGTTCAAGCTCCGCCGGCGGGATTTCATCCTCAACCTCAATGAATTCAACGTCAGTAAGCAGAACAGGTTCTTCAATGTCATTGAGGGACAACGCCGAAAGTCCGCTCAATGGCGGTTCGTCATCATATTCGTGGTGCGGATCGATTGTTTCCGAATTAAGCATATCCAGGGTTTCTCCGAATTGTGCCGTTTTCACTCGTGCCATCCCTGCTTGCCGATCAGCGGCACAAAGCGGCATGGTACTGAGGGTTCCTGGAACAGTTCACCCTCTTCATTCTTGTAAATTGTGACCAGCATCTGTTCGGCTTCGGTTCCGACCGGGATTACCAGACGGCCGCCCGGGGCGAGCTGGTCTGTCAGAATAGCCGGGATTTCAGGCGCTCCGGCGGTAACGATGATGGCATCAAAAGGCGCTTCCTCTTCCCAGCCGATCGGACTCCCGCCACTGTCATTAATGCGCAGCTGGACGTTGAAAAGTTTAAGTGAGTCGAGGCATTTGCGGGCGCTCAAGGCCAGAGGGCGGATGCGTTCCGCAGAGTAGACCCGGTCGGCAAGTGTGGCGAGAAGAGATGTTTGATAGCCGGAACCGGTACCGATTTCCAGAACCTTTTCCGAGCCGGTCAGAGCGAGTTTTTCAGTCATTAATGCAACGATGTACGGCTGTGAAATGGTCTGTTTCTCACCGATGGGGAGCGCCTTGTCACTGTAAGCCTGGGCGGCAAAGGCTTCCTGCACGAAGAGGTGACGGGGAATTTTGAGCATAGCTTCGATAACCCGCTTATCGGATATCCCGCGTGCCACAATCTGATCCTGCACCATTTTTTTTCTCAAAATTTCAAAATTCAAGGGTAGCCCCGCAGCAGGTTATATCGGCGTCCGGTTGCGCCAGAACGGTATTGTTAAAAAACGGTGCGACTATATCAGTAGAACGTGTCAATGTCCATAAGTGTCAAAACTGCCATTTTTCCAGAATCGGCACGGTTTTGTGGTTCGTCAGGTCAAGGTGGAGCGGGGTGATGGAAACGTGGCAACGGTTGATGGCATGAAAGTCGGTGCCCGGTTCGTCATTCGGATTAGGCTCTTCACTCCCGACCCAGAAATATTTCCGTCCGCGCGGGTCTGTTTTGTCGACAATCTTGCCGATAAAGGAGCGTTTGCCCTGACGGGTTATCAAGGGGGGCTGCATACTGTCCCGGGGGCAGTTGGGGATATTGACATTCAGGAAGGTATCCGGGGGGAGGCCGTTGGCCATGACCTGCCGGGCGACCCGAACGGCAATCTGTGCCGCATCGACAAAATGGACACTCGGCTCGAAGGTCGCCAGAGAAAAAGCGATGGCCGGAATGCCCATCAGGTTGGCCTCCATAGCTGCTGCCACGGTACCGGAGTAGGTGACGTCATCGCCCAGGTTGGCGCCGTGATTAATGCCGGAAACCACCAGATCAGGGGTGACCGGCAGCATACTGTGAATACCCATATTGACACAATCGGTCGGGGTGCCGTCCACCGCGTACCATCCCTTGTGCAGCTCAAAAACGCGCAGGGGGGAGTGCAGGGTGAGGGAGTGGCCGGCGGCACTTCGTTCCCGGTCGGGGGCGACAACGGTTACCGTCCCCAGTTGTGCCATTGCTTCTGCCAGGGCGCGGATGCCGGCGGCGTGAATACCGTCGTCGTTGGTAACCATGATATTCATGGACAATTTCCCTCTTGTTCCGTAATAAAAACAGCTCTTTTATCGCAGAAACAGTGCGGTAAATCAAGCGGTTCACACGTTTTGATTTTGTGTTTACAAAACAGCCGTAAGCCGGTACATTCAGCGCCTAAAATTGGTTGTAACTTCAGATATAATCTCAGCAGGAGGTGCAGGTATGAAGGCAGTTTTAATGGACGCATTCGGGAGTGTGGATGTTCTCAGGGTAGGGGAGGCTGAAAAACCGAGTCCGGCCGAGGGGCAGGTGCTTGTAAAGGTCATGGCTACATCAATCAACCGGCCGGACCTGGTGCAGCGTGAAGGTAAATATCCGCCACCGCCGGGAGATTCGTTAATCCTCGGTCTGGAAGTTTCGGGCGTTATTGAAGCCCTGGGAGCCGGCGTCACCGGTTGGCAGGTGGGTGAACGGGTCATGACACTGGTTGGCGGCGGCGGTTACGCCGAATTCGCCGTGGCGTATGCCAGCCATTTGATGCGTATTCCGGAAAGCATGAGCTTTGAGGAAGCGGCGTGTGTCTGCGAGTCGTACATAACCGCTTTTCTGAACGTGTTCATGATCGGCGAATTCAAAGATGCGCAATCGGCAATCCTGCACGGCGGCGGTGGCGGGGTTAATACTGCTGCCATCCAGCTCTGCCGCGCCCTTGCACCGGCCAGTAAACTGATTGTCACCGCTTCCCCTGCCAAGATGGAGCGGGTCAAGGCACTTGGCGCTGATTTTCTGATAAATTTCCATGAAACCCCTGATTTTACGGAAGTGGTCAAGGATTTCACCAACAAAAAAGGGGTTGATCTGGTACTGGATCATGTTGGTGCCAAATATCTGGCGCCAAACATGAACTCCCTCGGCTATAAAGGGAGGCTGGTGGTTATCGGCGTCATCAGCGGCATCAAGGCGGAGTTGAACCTGGCACTGATGATGGTGAAGCGTCAGCAGATCATCGGCAGTGTCCTGCGCTCCCGCCCCGTTGCCGAAAAGGGTGATATTGTCGCAGAATTCACCCGTCGCGCGCTGCCAAAGTTTGCCGACCGGACCATCGTTCCGATCATCGAAAAGGTATTCACCATCGACCAGGCCGCAGACGCCCACCGGATGATGGAGGAGGATAAACACTTCGGCAAGATCGTGCTGAGAATCCAATAAATTTA